>NC_011661.1:1546300-1855560 GCF_000021645.1 Dictyoglomus turgidum DSM 6724 | reverse complement strand
ATTTTTATTGCTGTATTTTTCATGGTTAGGTTATAATCTTGATTGGAGACCATGTCAAAAAGGAGAGAAAAAATGGAAGTAAAAAAGTTTTTGAAAAATGTCCCTCTCTTTGAAGATTTTTCCGATGAAGAATTAGAAAAGCTTTTAGTTATATCTAAGGAGAAGACTTATCCTAAGGATGCGGTTATTTTTCAAAAAGGTGATTTAGGAAACTTTTTCTTTCTTATATGTTCAGGGAGAGTTAAGGTTATTATTGAAACAGAAGAGGGGAAAGAAGGTATTCTTTCTATTTTATATCCTACGGAATTTTTTGGGGAAATGTCTCTTCTTGATGGGGAGCCCAGATCTGCCACAGTGGTAGCTTTGGAAGAAACAAGGGTAATCATTATAGAGAGAAATGACTTCTTAATTCTTCTTTATAAACATCCGGAACTTGCTTTAAAGATTTTAAAGACTTTATCTTTGAGACTTAGAAAAGCAAATAGGCAGATAGAAACCCTTATGTTCTTGGATGCGCCGGGTAAAGTAGCAAGGCTACTTATTGATATTGCTCAAGAGAGGGGTAAGAAGATTAATAATGAAATTCTAATTGATCTTGAATTTACAAGGCAAGAGCTGGGAAATCTGATTGGGGTATCAAGGGAAACTACTACGAGGATATTAAAAAGTTTCGAAGAAGATGGAATTCTTTCTATTGAAAGAAATCAAGTAATAATCAAAGATGTTTGGGAATTAAAGAGAAGAATATAAGATCCCATGGAAAAACAAAGATATGAGATCTATGTAGAAGGTGAGAGTGAAAGAATAGACAAATACCTTTCTAAAAAAGTTCCCCTTTCTCGTTCTCAAATTCAAGATCTCATAGAGAAAGAACTGATTAAAGTAAATGAAAAACCTATAAAAAATAGTTATAAAGTAAAACTTGGGGATAGAATTGAAGTTATTATTCCTCCTCCTGTAGAGACCGAAGTTAAACCTCAGGATATTCCTATTGAGATAGTATATGAAGATGAAGATATGGTGATAATTAATAAGCCTAAAGGTATGGTGGTTCATCCGGCTCATGGTCATTATAATGATACCCTTGTGAATGCTCTTCTTTATAGGGTAAAAGATCTTTCTGGAATTGGAGGGGAGCTAAGACCAGGAATCATACATAGGCTTGATAAAGATACCACAGGTCTTTTAATAATTGCTAAAAATGATCTCTCTCACCAAAAGCTTTCAGAACAGCTTAAAAACAGAACTTTAAGGCGAACTTATTGGGCTTTATGTGAGGGGGAAATTCCTTGGGAGGAAAAAAGGATTGAGGCTCCTATAGGAAGGCATCCTATAAATAGAAAGAAAATGGCTATTGTGCCTTATGGAAAGATAGCGATCACCAATTTTAAAGTCTTAGAGAGATTTAAAGGCTATACCTTAATTTCTGCAGATCTTGAAACGGGAAGAACTCATCAGATAAGAGTTCATATATCTCATTTAGGGTTTCCTATAGTAGGTGATGAGGTTTATGGAAGGATAGATAAGAAGTTTGGGGTAAAAGGGCAACTTTTGCATGCTAAAAAAGTCTCATTTATACATCCAACCAAGGGTATACCTATGGAGTTTGAGATTGATCTTCCTGAGGAATTTAAAAAGGTTTTAACTCTTTTGAGAGAGAAGAGGTAGAGCATCTTCTGGTTTCGCAAATATGGTTTTTTCGTTTTTGTATATTACAAATCCTGGTTTTGAGCCTTTAGGTTTATTTACATATTTTCTTTTCGTGTAATCTACTGGAACATAAATTGAATATCTACCCTTACTAAAATAGGCTGCAAGAGAACTGGCTTCATAAATGGTATTTTCAGGAACTTCCTCATTGTTGGTCTTTATTATCACATGAGCTCCTGGAATTCCTCTTGCATGGAGCCATAAATCTTCTGGTTTTGCAATTTGGAAGGTTAGAGTTTCATTTTGTTTATTGTTTTTTCCTACATATATTTCAAAACCATCGGAACTCAAAAATTTAAGAAGTTCTGGGCTTTTTTCGCGTTTGTATATTATTTCCTTTGGTTCTCTTATATATCCTCCCTTTTCCAATTCCTCTTCTATCTCTCTTAACTCTGGAAAGGTCTTGGCATTCTCTATAGAAAATTCTAAAGAGTTTAAATAATAAAGTTCGTCTTCTAATTTCTGTCTTTGTTCTTTTAAAATATTTATTCCTCTCTTTAATTTTTTATACCTTTTAAAGTATTTTTGGGCATTTTCGAAGGCTGAAAGACTTGGATCAAGCTCTATTTCTACAATCTCCTCAAAATTATAGGGATTAGGAAGTATTATTTTTCCAACTCCTTTTTTGATCTCATCTTTATGGAAAAGAAGAATTTCTCCTTTAATTTTTAATTTTTCTGCATCTTCTCCTTCTTTTATCTGCTCATCAAATTCTTTTATTTTATCAGCCACTTTTCTGATATTCTCCTTTACTAGCTCCAAGAGCCTTCTTTGTCTTTGTTCAAAAAGGGTTTTATCAAAGGCATAGGAATAGACAAAATCAATAGCTTTATAAATTTTATCAAATTCTTTCTTCTCAAAGGTTTCATATTCTTTCAAGGGAAACAAGCTAAAGGTAATGGGTTCATCTTCATGAAAATATACTATTGGGGTCAATTCTTTTTTTATAATTTTTTCCCTTATTTCTAATATTCTTTTCTTGATCTTTTCTTTATCTTTTTCCCCAAGAATATCATTCACCAATTGAGGGTTCATATAGGCTACTTCTTTTAAAAGTACATCTTTAAGGGATGTCTCTTTATTTAAAATTTCATCCAGTCTCTCTTCATTAAGATCAAGGATTGAAATCTTTTGGGTTTTAGGTGGGTATATATAGGAAATTCCAGGTAATATCTCCCTAAATCTACTTACTTCGCTACTTATATGTTTTATAGCATCTATAATAATATGGTTCTCGTTTAAAAGGATGAGATTACTGTATTTTCCCATTAGTTCTAATATGAGTTTTTTATCTTCCTCAGGAAATCTTTTTATTTTAAATTCTACAATTCTCTCTTGTGGTACTAAAGAGTAGTTTATTATGCGTCCCCCTTCTAAATGCTTTCTCAGAAGCATGAGGAAAGAAGGGGGACGGACAGGATATGGAAATTCTTTTTTTGTTATTTGAATCCTATAAAGTTGAGGGTGTACTGAGAGAATAAGTTTGAATCTTCCATGATTAGGAGAAAATAATTCTAAAAATATATCCGTATTTCCTATTTGATATATTTTCTCTACGATGGAGTTTAAAATAAGATCTTTTGTCTCTTCATAAAAGAGCTCTAAGGTTAATAAATCAAAACTTAACTTTAACCTCATCTTTTACTTAGGAGCGTTAGCAAGTATCTTTTCAATCTCTTCAAGAACATCTTCTGTAAGTTTAATATCTCCAGCCTTAAGAGTCTCTTTTAATTGATCAGGTTTTGAGGCACCTACAATTGCTGAAGTTATCTCTGGCTTTCTTAAGATCCACGCAAGAGCAAGTTGAGACATGGTTATTCCAAGCTCTTTTGCGATATTGGTAAGTTTTCTCACTTTTTCTATATTCTCTTCAGTAAGCTCATTTTTAAGCCAATCACTCCAGGATGCTCTACTTCCTGCAGGAATCCCATTGTTGTATTTCCCTGTAAGGATACCTTGAGCCAGTGGAGAAAAAACTGTAATTCCAATTCCATGTTTAGCACATGTGGGTATTATTTCTGGCTCAATATGTCTATCCAACATGTTGTATCTTGGTTGTTCTACCTGAGGAGGATAAGCATTGTATTTTATTGCTGTTCCAATAGCATTTTCAATCTGGGCTGCACTCCACACGCTGGTTCCCCAGTAAAGAATCTTTCCTTGATGCACTAAGTCGTCCATAGCTCTTACCACTTCATCTATAGGAGTTTCTGGATCATAACGGTGGCAAAAATAAATATCCAAGTAATCTACGCCTAACCTTTTTAATGAACCATCAATGGATTCCATTATGTGTTTTCTTGAAAGTCCTCTGTCATTTACATTCTCACTCATGGGCCAATAAACTTTGCTGGATATGACAAGATCTTGTCTTCTAATTCCAAGATCTTTTATGACTTTGCCTACTACCCTTTCTGCTTCTCCTCGAGCGTATACGTCAGCAAGGTCTATAAAATTTACTCCACTTTCTATAGCAGTAGCAATGCACTCTTTAGTTACATCATAGTCTACTTTTTCTCCAAAGGTGAGCCACGCTCCAAGTCCTAAAACACTTAACTTAACTCCAGCTTTCCCAAGTTTTCTATATTCCATTATCTTGCCTCACTTATTTATTTTTTAATTTCAATAATTTCCCCATTTTCTATTTCTTTTGAGATTATACTCCAAGAAGGGGAAAATTCAATATGAAGCCTCATAAGGTTAGGACATTTTGTGCCAAGAACATCTTTAAAAAGTTCATATTTTATTATTTGATCCATGTCTCCAAATTCGGGATTTGCTTCTTCCTTAGGTCTTACTCTTACATCAATGATTTCTCCACATCTTTTACATTTTACACTAACTATAAAAGAACTTGATGAAATTTGTGAAGGAGAACTGGAAAATAGTTTTTTAAGCCAGCTAAACATTTTTATCCTCCTTTGAAAGTTAATTTTAGTTACACTATAATTCTATCTATTGACAAAAAAAATTAAAAGTTGTTTAATAAAATATACTTTATTTTCAAGTAGAAACTAATAGGAGGATGATTAATAAACATGGTTTTTATTAGGACAGGGAGAGGGGGAAGAGCAAGCCAGCAAAGAGAAGTTAATAAAACCATAATACTAAATGCTTTTTTGCGTTGTAGAAATATTTCTCGTACTGAGATAGCCAAAAGATTCAATTTAAGTAAAAGTACAGTTACAAGGCTTGTTAACAATCTCATAGATGAAGGTATGATTATAGAAATAGAACCTTCAAGTGAGAAAAAAATTGGTAGAAAAGCAATAGTTCTTGGTTTAAATCCTGAGTATAGAAATGCTCTTGCTATAAAAGTTGGAGTTACCTATACCTATTTATCAAAAATTGACTTTGCTATGAATATAAAAGAGATAAAAAGTTTTCTTACTCCTAAGAATCCTCAAGATTTTCTTGATGAACTTGAAAAAGCCACCCAAATGCTTTTTCCTGAAGGTCTTGAAAAAACCCATGCAGTTGGTATAGGAATACCGGGAATAGTGGATAATACTTTTAAGAATGTAGTAGTTGCACCCAACTTAAATTGGAAAAACTTACCCCTTGGAGATATGATAGCAGAAAGGATGAGAAGGGCTTTTTCTGTAGAGATTCCTGTGAAGATGGATAACGAAGCAAATATGGCTGTTGTTGCAGAGGGAATGCTAGGAACTAAAATAGAGTATAACGATCTAAATATTGTATACGTTTATGTAGGGGAAGGAATAGGAACAGGATTAATTCTTGATGGAAAACTGTATAGAGGAAGATATAATACTGCAGGTGAATTCGGACATATGACCATTATGAAAGATGGTATTAAGTGTAAGTGTGGGAATTTAGGTTGTTGGGAAAGGTACGCATCCTTAGGAGGCGATATTGCAGAAAAGGCAGGTTTTGATCTGGAAAAGGAGACTGCAGAGATAGCTGATGAGAAAGCCCTTAAAAAGTATGTAGATGAATTAACTGTAGGTTTAATAAACATTATAAATGGGCTTAATCCAGATGTAATAATTCTTGGTGGGCCTCTTATTAAAAAAGATACTAAGGATGTATGGGAGTTTATAAGACAAGAAGTTAAGAAGATTGTTGAGGAAAAAAGTATAACCTCTGATGCTGGAAAGGTAAGAATTGAATTGACATCTTTTTTGGATTATCCTGCTGAGCTTGTTGGAGCAGGTATATGGGCATTCTGGGACATATTTGAGGGCCCTGTGCTTTCAACAGTATAAGATTTGTAGTTTAAACTTTTAAGGAAGGAGGTGAAATTTTAAATTAGATTTTTGTTCTTCTTAAGTTTCTTTAAAAATCATACTCAAAGGGGGGTTTGAAATGTTTCGCAAAATTATAATGATTTTGTTAATTTCTATTCTCTTACTTTCAGTTTCCTCTATGGCTCAACTTAAAGGTAAATTAGAGATCTTTAGTTGGTGGACTGCAGGGGGAGAAGCAGAGGGCTTACAAGCTTTAATTGATATATTCCACAAAAAATATCCAAATGTAGAAATAATTAATGCTACCGTCGCAGGAGGGGCTGGTGCTAATGCTAAAGCAGTGTTAAAGACTAGAATGCTTGGTGGAGATCCGCCTGATACTTTCCAAGTACATGCAGGACACGAGTTGATTGATACATGGGTAAAAACAGGTTTCATGGAACCTATAACCTTCTTGTATAAACAAGAGGGTTGGGCAAAGGTAATGCCAAAGGGAATTCTTGATATTGTATCTTACAAAGGTGATTATTGGTCTGTTCCTGTAAATATTCATAGGGCAAACGTGCTTTGGTATAATAAGAAAATATTTGAAGAAAACAATTTAACTCCTCCTAAAACTTTTGAGGATTTCTTTAAAGTAGCAGATGCACTAAAGTCAAAAGGTATAACTCCCTTTGCCCTTGGAACTAAGGATGGTTGGGAAGCAGCTCATGTATTTGAGACAGTGCTTATTGGAAAACTTGGGGCTGAAGGTTATAAAGGACTTTGGGATGGTAAGACTAAGTGGTCAGATCCAAGAGTTACTGATGCTCTTGAGACTTTCAAGAAAATGCTAACTTATGTGAATTCAGATCATTCAGCAAGGACATGGGATGAGGCTTGTGCTTTAATTGTAGATGGTAGTGCTGCTATGACTATCATGGGGGATTGGGCAGTAGGATACTTCTACGCTAAGGGTTTTAATGATTTTGGCTGGGTCCTTGCACCTGGTAATGCTGGTATTTTTGACGCTCTTTCTGATAGTTTTGGACTTCCTAAGGGGGCGAAAAATAGAGATAATGTGATAGCCTTCTTAAAGGTGTTAGGTTCTAAGGAGGGGCAAGAAGCATTCAATCTTAAGAAGGGATCAATTCCTGCAAGAACTGATGTAGACAAATCAAAGTTTCCACCTTATCAAAGATCTTGTATGGAGGACTGGTTGAAACATAAGATTGTACCAAGTGTAATGCATGGAGCTGCAGCTTCTGAAGGCTGGGTAACCGAATTTAAAGATGTAATCTCTCTGTTTGTGGTGAGACCAGATGTGAAGACAACCCAGAAAGCACTTGTGAATGTTGCTATTAAAAATGGTGTAAAACAGTAAAAATTTTCTTTGGGAGAGGGAATAAAGCCCTCTCCCTTTTTTAATTAATTTTTTAGGAGGGATCTTCTTTGCAAAAAGATAAAATTTTATCCTTTCTTTTCATACTTCCTTCACTAATCCTTGTAATCATATTTGTTTATATATTTATTGGATGGACAGGATTTATTTCTCTAACTGACTGGAATGATATTTTTCCAAGTTATAACCTGGTCGGATTTAGAAATTATTTGGAACTTTTCCAAAATTTAAGGTTTCAGATTTCAATGAGAAATACTTTAGTCTTTACAACTTTATTCTTATTGGCCTCTTTGATTATTGGTTTTTTATTGGCTATCTTTCTTGATCAAAGGATAAGAGGAGAAAATTTATTTAGAAACATTTATTTATTTCCAATGGCTATTTCTTTTGTAGTAACGGGTGTAGTTTGGAGATGGATACTTAATCCCGGTACAGCAGGAAACCCTGTTGGATTGAATCAACTTCTGGATAAGATAGGACTTTCTTTTTTAAAAAGTGGATGGTACACAGATCCCAAAATTGGGATAAAAGCTGTGGTTATTGCTGCTGTTTGGCAGATGTCAGGTTATGTTATGGCGATGTATCTTGCAGGAATAAGAAGTATACCCTATGAGCTTTTTGAGGCAGCACAAGTAGATGGAGCAAATTTATGGCAGGTATATAGGTATATTGTTTTACCTCTTTTAAGACCTATTACTTTAGGAGCTGTAATCATTTTGGGACATATATCTTTGAAGATATTTGATCTTGTGGTTGCAATGACAGGAGCAGGAGCAGGTTTTTCTTGTGATGTGCCTGCCCTATTCATGTATGATACTACATTTAGGGGAAACCATTTTGCTCAAGGAGCAAGCATAGCTATAATTCTTCTTGTGATGGTTGGAGTTTTGATTGTTCCATATTTGAGATATAGCTTAAGGTCGGAGGTCAAGAGATAATGAAATTAAGTAGAGTTTTAATTTATTTAGTGCTTATCTTATTTGCGATTTTCTATCTTACTCCAGTTTATGTTCTTCTTATCACAAGCATGAAAAGTTTTGCAGAAGTAGATCTCAAAAGAATGTGGAATCCACCCAAAACAATAAGTTTTGAGAGTTTTGTTAAGGCATGGTTGGGAGATAGCAAAAAGGGACTTAGGGGGCTTTCTCAAAACTTTCTTAATAGCTTGTATTTAGTTATTCCTGCTACAATAATATCAGCTCTTCTTGGTTCCATGAATGGATATGTTCTTACTAAGTGGAAATTTCAGGGGGCTAATATTATATTTCCTCTTCTTCTTTTTGGTATGTTTATTCCTTATCAAAGTATTTTAATACCTCTGGTTCAAGTACTACAAAGAATGAAACTTTATAGTACTATTTATGGATTGATTTTTGTTCATGTAGTTTATGGTATACCTATAACTACTCTTATTTTTAGGAATTATTACTCTACAATTCCCACAGAACTTATCGAGGCAGCTAAAATTGACGGTGCTGATTTCTTAGGAATATATAGAAGAATAGTTTTACCTGTTTCTATGCCTGCTTTTGCTGTTGTTATGATTTGGCAGTTTACTTCCATATGGAATGATTTTCTTTTCGGACTTGTGGTAGCCCCTAATCCTTCAGTTCAGCCTGTAACTGTAGCTCTTAATAATCTTGCTGGAAGTTATTTTGTAGAGTGGAATATTCAAATGGCTGGAGCTTTAATAACTGCTCTTCCTCCTCTTTTAGTGTATATCTTTCTTGGAAAATATTTCATGAGAGGATTACTTTCAGGATCTTTATCAGGGGTTTAAAAAAATTAGAGGGGAGGGCAAAAAAAACCTCCCCTTTATCCTATTTTAAAATATGCCTCAGTAATATATCTTTTCATCATTCTATGAGTATTAAAGTAAGATGCAAGGTTAGATATTGAGTTTTTCATTATTTCTATCCATTCGTCTCTATGGTGATAATAGGTAGGGATAATTATATATTCAAGTTTGTTATATAGATCGTCTATTTCTTCTTGAACATGGTTTTCGATACTTTTTTCCTCAAAGGGAGAAGGTCCAATGGACCATCCGGTATACCCTTCCACATGTCCCTCTATCCACCATCCATCAAGGACACTAAAGTTGATTACTCCATTGTGGGCTGCTTTCATACCACTAGTGCCCGAAGCCTCAAGAGGTCTTTGGGGAGTATTTAGCCATACATCTACACCTGCTATGATCTTTTTTGCCATATCTAAATTATAGTCTTGTAAATAAACGATCTTTATATCATTCTCAAGAGCTTTTATATATTCATAAATCTCCTTTATAAGTTTCTTCCCCTCAATATCTTTGGGGTGAGCTTTTCCAGCGTAGACAATTTGAATTGGTCCTTTTCTTTTTACTTTCTTAAGTCTGTTGATATCAGAAAAAAGTAAATGAGGTCTTTTATAGGCAGTAGCTCTTCTTGCAAAGCCGATAGTAAGTACATTCTCATCAAATTGAACTCCTGTCTCATTGGAAATTAATTTTATCAGATCTCTTTTTGCTTCCATGTGAGCATTCCATATCTCTTCATTGGGAATGAATTGAGCTCTTGATAAAAGCTCTGGTTCGGTGGCCCATCCTGGGATGTATTTGTCGAAAAGTTTTCTAAAACTTGGAGAAGTCCAGGTAAAAGAGTGAACTCCATTGGTAATGGCATGAATTCTATGTCCAGGAAACATTTGGAGAGAGATTTCCTGATGCCTTTTGGCCACACCATTAACATATCCAGAAAGATTTAGGGCAAGAAGGGTCATGTTAAGAATATCATTTCCTGCGAATTTCTTAATAATATCTATGGAAATGTAGTTTCCCATTATTTTTGTTACCATATCATAAGGAAACTTATCGTGTCCAGCTTCTACAGGAGTATGGGTGGTAAATACACATTTTTCTTTCACATTTTTTTCTGCTTCTTCTAAACTCTTCCCTGAAGAAAGTTCATCTTTGAGTAGTTCTAAGGTTAATAAAGAAGAATGTCCCTCATTTAAATGATACTTTCTTACTCTAAGGCCCAATTGTTTTATTACCTTTGCCCCTCCAATACCTAAGATTATCTCTTGTTTTAGCCTATGGGCTAAATCTCCTCCATAAAGGACATCGGTTATATTTTTATCTTCTTCAGAGTTTTCAGGAAGATTAGTATCGAGAAAAATTACAGGTACTTTATGTCCATGTAGGGAAGTCCAATAATAAACCCAAGGTTGAATAGAGACATTTCTCCCTTCTATCTCCACATTAGTCTTAAAGGGAAGCTTGGTGAGAAATTTTTCAGGATCCCAGTTTACTGGGTATTCAATTTGATTTCCATCTTTATCTATCTCTTGTTTAAAATATCCCTTTCTACTAAGTTGGGTTATCGCTATGAAGGGTATATTAAGGTCTGCTGCAGTTCTTACTGTATCTCCCGCAAGAACTCCCAGTCCTCCACTATAGGTGGGGATGTCGCTAATTAAAGCAATCTCCATGGAGAAATAGGCTATGATTTCTTCTTTTCTCAATTTTTCCAAATAATCTTCTCTCAATTTTTTCTACCTCCTTATCTTTGGGAGTTTTCTTTAGAATGATATAACAAAAACTTAAAGATTTCAAATAGGTAAAATTCATGAAAAATTAGGCAGTTACATTGTTTTATATTAATTAACATGGGTTAGTTAGGGTTATAAAAATTTTTCTTATGGTAAAATTTAAAATTTTCTTTCTAAAATTATAAAATATATGTTGATAAAAAATGAAATTAATGCTATATTTTTATTAAAAAGAATTTTATTAAATTGGAAGGGGGCGTAGTATATATGGAAGAGGAAATTAAGAAGATATTAAAACTTCTTGAGGAGGGTAAGATTACCGCTGAAGATGCGGAAAAATTAATTGAAGCTATTGAGGAAAAGAGAGAAACTAAAAGAAAAGGGATAGGAGTTTTAGATATTGGAAGTATTGTGGCTGAAGCTATTACTTCTGCGTTCTCTATGGTACCTACCTTGGTTGCAAGTGGAATAAGAGGAGGTACTAAAGTTGATGAGACCTTTGATTGGGATTTTGAGAGACCCCTTTATATTGAAGTATTGGCAGTAGATGTAAATATGAGTCTTTCTGAGGAACTAAAGGTGGTTGTAATAGGTGAAGGGGTATTTTCTACTAATGGTGATTTGCTAAAAATCCATGCTGGAGATTTTAATTTAGCTATTCCTAAATTGAAATTAGTAAAAGTTAATGTTTCAGCTGGAGATTTGAAAGGAAAATTAATCTGTAATGAGCTCGAGATTTTTGTAAAGATGGGAGACGCTAATTTAGAGGTAGAGGCAGACAGAATTCAAGGTGGAGTTAATATGGGAGATTTTGAGATAAAACTTTTAAAAAGTCCCTCTCTTGTCAAATTGAATTGTCATATGGGGGATTTAAAGATTGCTCTTCCTGAAAACTTTGATGGAAAAATTGATGCAACAGTTTCCTTAGGTGATTTATCATTTGCAAAGAAGGCGGATATTATAAAGGGTGATACTTATATCTATGGAGCAGGTGAAAAATCTTATATGGAGCTAAGCTGTACCATGGGTGATATAAAGGTTCTTTAGTTTAAATTTGTAATCCTCCCAAGAGGGATAAATCCTTGTTGCCTCACATAATTTTCTATATGAAATAGGTATTCGTTGCCTCATTAAAATTCTATACGAAATCATTCTTCTCTTCCTTGTATCTGTGAGCCTTCCATAACTTTCCCCATGCTTTCTCTATATCCCTCTTTTATTTCTTCTATCTCTTCACATTCCAATACTCTCTCATAAGAGGTCTTTGGTTTATCATAACTCTTTATTACCTTACTACCTCTTCTTTCCTTCTTAACAAGCTTTACTACGAGAAGAAAAAAGTTCACAAATAATCTATAATACTGATAAAGCTCATTTAGAAATTTTAATTCTTTCTCTGTATTATACCTCAAATATCCTACAGCCCTTCTCACTACACTATAATTCTTCTACTCTACAAAACAATTATCATTTTTCCTATAAGACCTTGTCCTTGTAAAACTTATCCTTTCAGCCTTACAATACCTTAAAAGATGAGCATTGATAAATTCAGAGCCATAATCAGAATCTATACCTAAAAACTGCTTTCATCTCTACCCAGCATGTTTTTATATCTGTAGCATTCAAGGTGTAACAAACTCTCCTTTAACATTACTTCCATCATGACCTACAAGAGAATGTTCTTATGGGTATCTTTTTTAAGTTCAAGTTTCTTCTTTTCAGGAGAAAGAATTCTATCAATAGTAGCAGGACTAATTCTCATACTTTATTAAGGTAGGTAATACATTGTATATTCTCTTCCTAATTTTATTGTTTCTTCCATTTAAAAAATTCCTCCTTTTTATTTTAAAATTTTTAAGTAGATTTTTATATGAGGCAATTCGAAATCTTTACATTTAAAGTATGATTAAGCTATACTTAATAAATTCTCTCGAGGGAGGATTTTTATTTATGGAGATATTGAGGCTTGACGGAGAGTGGGAATTTAAGGGAATTAAGGATAAAAGATGGTATAAAGCAAAAGTTCCTGGATGTGTACACTTGGATTTAATGGAAAACAATATCATTCCAGATCCCTTTATAGGAAAAAATGAACTTGAGGTACAGTGGGTGGAGAAAGAGGATTGGTTGTATCGCAAGAAATTTGAGATAAAAAAAGACTTTCTAAATTACTCTTCTATCTATTTAGAATTTGAGGGTGTAGATACCTTTTCTGAGATATATCTTAACGGTAAAAAAGTTGGTGAAACTAACAATATGTTTATAAGTTGGGAATTTAATGTTAAGGATTTTTTAGTAGAGGGAGAAAACATACTTGAAGTGAAGCTTCTTTCGCCTATAAAGGTACTTGAGGAAAGAGCTGATAAATATCCTTTTAAGCTTCATGGAGGAGATTACTCTCCAAGGGTTTTTGGGAGAAAAGCTCAATATTCTTTTGGTTGGGATTGGGGACCACGCCTTGCTACTTCTGGAATATGGAAATCAGTAAAATTAAAAGGTTGGAATAAAGCAAGACTTCTTGATGTTTGGGTACCTGTAAGGAACCTTGGAGAGAATGCTCAAATAAATATTGAGTTAGATATTGAGCTGCAAGAATCTATTCCTGTAGATATAGCTTTTAGAATCTCACATAAAAAACCTGTACTTGAACAAAGACTAAGGTTTACTCTTCCTGAGGGAAGAATATTTCTAAAAATTCCATTGACCATTAAAAATCCAAAACTTTGGTTTCCTCAAGGATACGGGGAACAAAATTTATATACCTTGCAATTGGTACTTCTTGACGAGAATGGGGAAGTTCTTGATAAGGTAGAAGAAAGATTTGGAATAAGAAAGGTAGAACTTTTTACTCAAGAAGATGCTAAGGGTGAGAGTTTTATATTTAAGATAAATAACATACCTATTTTTGCAAAGGGTGCTAATTGGATTCCTGCAGATAGCTTCCTTCCAAGAATAAAAGAAGAAGACTATAGAGTTCTACTTACTCGAGCTAAGGAAGCTGGATTAAATATGTTGAGAGTTTGGGGTGGAGGAATATATGAAAACGATATATTCTATGACTTGTGCGATGAGCTTGGGATAATGGTTTGGCAGGACTTTATGTTTGCCTGTGCAGAGTATCCTGATGATGAGGAATTTTTAAGTGAGGTGCAAAAGGAAGCAGAGTTTGTAATAAAAAGACTAAGAAATCATCCCTCTATAGTACTTTGGTGTGGAAATAATGAAAATCATTGGGGATATTATGCTAAATGGTGGGGAGAGAGGGAAAAATTCTGGGGAGAGGAAATATATAACAGGGTTCTCCCTGATGTTTGTGCCAGGCTTGATTTGACAAGGCCTTATTGGCCCAGTAGCCCTTATGGGGGTAAAGATCCTAATTCTCAAGAAATAGGAGATAGACATAACTGGGAGATTTGGCATGGTTGGGTTGACTTTAATGGTTATCTCAGGGACAACGGAAGATTTATAAGTGAATTTGGTATGCAAGCTCCACCTGTAGCTGAAACTATTAAAAAGTTTATAACTTCAGAAAAAGAGTATTATCCTCAAAGTGTAGAGATGGAGTTTCATAATAAAGCAAGAGAGGGAACTGAAAGGATAATAAGATATATTGCCGGACATTTCAAAATAACTGAGGACATGGATGAATATATTTATCTTTCTCAGGTAATTCAAGGACTTGCTTTAAAGACGGGAATAGAGCATTGGAGAAATAATAAATTTCATACCTCTGGAAGTTTAATCTGGCAATGGAACGATTGTTGGCCTGTGGTGAGCTGGAGTATCATAGATTATTACAAAAATTTAAAACCCTCTTATTACTTTGTAAAAAGGGCTTTTAGGAATATTAAGGTTAATATTGAGCCCCGAAATGGAAAACTTTTGGTCTTTGGAGTTAATGATACTCTTGAAAAATTTTATGGAAAAATGGAATATGCCATAAGTACTTTTCGGGGAAAGAGGAGGGGAAAAAGAGAAGTAGAGATTGAAATTCCTGAAAACTCCTCAGTAGTTCTCGGAGAATTTAAATTAGAAGATATTGATAAATACAAAGAATTTTTCTATGTCAAGCTTTATAATGAAAAGGGGGAGCTTATGGATCAAAATGAATATTTCTTTGCTCCCTTTAAACATTTGGATCTTCCAGATGCGGTAGTTGTGTATAACGTGGAGGAGATTGGAGAAAACTCCTATCTGCTGAATATGGAAAGTGATTTTCTATCTTTATGGGTGGCTTTAAAACTTGAGAATGCTGAATGGGAGGACAATTTTGTAAATATCTATCCTAAAACTAAATATAGTATAAAATTTAAGGCACCATATTCCCTAAAAGAATTAGAAGATAAATTAGAAATAGAGGGCTATAACCTAAAAAAAGTTAGAAAGTCTTGATTTACATTTAGGACAGAAGTTATAGCTCTTTTTGTCGGTATCAGCGAGAGTATTTGAAAAATACATGACACAAGATGGGGTTTCACAGTGTTTTAACCCCATAGTGTGTCCTAATTCGTGTACTGCTTCTTTTAGGGTTCTTAATTTTAGAAGTTCATTATCAGCAGGTAGGTTATAAAATTTGTTGTCTAATCGAGCAATACTTATTACACACTCTTTTCCATTCACAATTGCTTCGCCAAAGATAAAGTTTAAGTAATCTGTGTATAAATCCACATTAGTGATTCCAAGGATTTTGTAAGCATCAAGTGGATTTAGAGAAGACAGTAGGTTTAAAAAATGATAAGAGTAATATTGTTTCCTTTGGGGATTGTAAGCCTCTTCAGGAATAGATAAGTTTTTGTAATCCTTTACTTTTATATTAAAAACTTCTTCTATTTTTTTCTTTAGAAAATCAAGTAAATCTTTTTCTATATTTCCAATGGGAACAATATAAATATATTTTTCCATATTCCCAGCGGGGGAGAAATCTCTCCCCCCATAGTTTTTAAATTACTCATATTTTATACCATCTTCTTTTAGGAAATCAATAATCTCATCTACATAAGCAAAAGCGAGAGCAACTACAGTATCTGCACCGCCATAATAGATAGCAAGTCTTCCTGTTTCTGAATCGCATAGTGCTGCGCACGGAAATGCCACATTAGGGACATCACCTACGCACTCATAATACTCTTGAGGAGAGAGAAGATAAGATCTTGCTCTATATTTAACTTTCCATGGCTTTTCTAAATCCAAAAGAGCTGCACTAAAGCTGTATACATATCCATTACAAGAGAGAAGTACCCCATGATAAATAAGGAGCCATCCCTCACTGGTCTCAATTGGAGTTGGACCCGCTCCAATTTTTAGAGATTGCCAACCTGTAAGACCTGCAGACATAACAAACCTATGACATCCCCAATGGATCATATCAGGGCTTTCACTATAAAAAATATCTCCAAAGGGAGTATGTCCTCTATCAGAAGGTCTACTTAGCATAGCGTATTTACCGTTAATCTTTCTTGGGAAAAGGACTCCATTTCTATTGTATGGTAAGAAGGCATTTTCTAACTGGTAAAATTCTTTAAAATCAAAAGTATATCCTACTCCAATGGTAGGACCATAATACCCATTACACCAGGTTATGTAATAACGATCCTCAATAAAGGTAACCCTTGGATCGTATTTATATTCGCTAATTAAGGGATCACGGGTTTTTTGAATAAAGTTTATAGGTTCCTCTTCTATAACCCAATTTATACCATCCTCGCTGAATCCTGCATGAAGATTCATGGATCTTGCCTTATCATCAACTCTAAATACTCCTGCAAATTTGCCATTAAAGGTTACAACAGCACTATTAAAAATACTGTTTGCTCTTTTAATGTGGTTTCTTTTGATGATTGGATTTTTCGAATATCTCCATACAATGTCACTGCTTCCTTTAGGCCTATCTTCCCAAGGAAGATTAGGAATTTTTTCACCAATTATTTGATACTTCCCCATACTTAAAGATCCTCCTTTTTTCTTTTAATGTTATATTAATGCTTAGATTAAGTCAATAAAAATCAATGAAAATAGTTTACATAAGTATAGAGATAATGACCAATGCTTAGGAGTTTAAGAATAGAGGCTACTTCTATGTAAGGGTTGTTTTAGCCCCTTCTTTTTATAAATTATAAATTGAGGAAATACTCTAAAGATGATATTTACAACTCTTATCTTAATAAAAAATTTGGCTCCTCGGGCAGGATTCGAACCTGCAACCCGCCGGTTAACAGCCGGCCGCTCTACCGTTGAGCTACCGAGGAGCGATTAATTATTGTTGTACAAAATTATATAAAAAACTTTTTGAAAAATCAAGGGTATAATCCCTCTTTCCAAAAGCAATTTAGTTTAGTAAGATAACAAAAGTCAAAAAATTTGAAATAGAGGAGGAGTAGGGAATATGGTTAAGTTGGTTTTTCCTAAGGACTTTTTATGGGGAACAGCGACAGCATCTTATCAGATAGAAGGGGCTTGGAATGAGGATGGTAAAGGAGAAAGTACTTGGGATAGATTTTCCCATACTCCTGGAGCAATATATCAAAATCAAAATGGAGATGTAGCATGTGATCATTATCACCGCTATGAGGAAGATGTAAAGCTCATGGCTGAAATAGGACTTAAGGCTTATAGGTTTTCAATTTCTTGGCCCAGAATATTTCCCGAAGGAAGAGGAAAGATTAATCCTAAGGGTGTCTCCTTTTATGAAAGATTAATTAATAAACTTCTTGAGAAAAATATTAAGCCAGCTATAACTTTGTATCATTGGGATCTTCCTCAAGCTCTTGAAGATAAAGGGGGATGGCTAAATAGGGATACCGCAAAGTACTTCTCAGAATATGCAAGCTTTATTTTTTATAAATTTGGGGATATGGTGCCTATATGGATCACCTTAAACGAGCCCTTTGTTAATGCTTTTCTTGGTTATGCATGGGGGTGGCATGCTCCAGGTAAAAAAGATCTTAAGGGTGCTTTTGTGGCTGGGCATAATCTTCTTCTTGCTCATGGTCTTGCAGTTCAGGCATATAAAGAGGGAGGATATAATGGAAATATTGGAATTACCATAAATGTTGCAGCAGTTTATCCTTATACTAATTCTGAGGAAGATTTGAGGGCAGTACAAGTGCAAGATGCTTTTGAGAATAGATGGTTTATTGAGCCTATTTTTAGGAAGAAATATCCAGAAGTAATATGGAAGATCTTAGAGAAAAATTATTTGAGCTTTGATTTTCCTATCTCCGATTTTGATATTATATCCTCTCCTATAGATTTTTTGGGTATAAACTATTACACTAGAAACATTGTGGCTCATGACGAGAGTAATAAATTTTTAGGTCTAAAAAGAATAGAGGGGCCCAATGAACGTACAGAGATGGGATGGGAAATATATCCTGATGGGCTATATGACATTCTTATTCAGCTTTATAGGGATTATAAAATTCCTATTTATATCACTGAGAATGGAGCAGCTTATAATGATAAATTAGAGAATGGAAAGGTAGAGGATAATAAGAGGATAGAGTACTTAAGAGAACATATTAAAAGGGCATATTTTGCTATTAGGGATGGAGTAGATTTAAGAGGATATTTTATATGGTCCCTTATGGATAATTTTGAGTGGGCTCATGGGTATAGTAAGAGATTTGGAATTATATATGTAGATTATGATACTCAAAAAAGAATACTTAAAGATAGTGCCTACTTTTATAAAAAAGTTATCGAGGAAAACGGAATAGAGGAGTAGCTTGATGAAAGCCCTTTCTTAGAGGAGTGAGAGTTGCTTCTCTGAGAAAGGTCTTCTTCCATTTATTAAGATGTAATTCTTACATCTTTCTACTTGAATTCCTAACTTTTTCAAGTCTTTTATGTCTTTTATCTTTTGTTCTTTTCTTACCTTTATAATCTTCTTTGCGCTTATAGGTCCGATTCCAGGTATTCTTAAAAGTTGTTCGTAGGTTGCTGTATTTATCTCTATTGGGAAAAATTGAGGATTTGCCTTTGCCCAAATGATTTTTGGGTCTTCTCTTAGGGGAAGATTCCCATTTTCATCAAAGATAAGTTCGTCAATTGAAAAATTGTATTTTCTAATTAGAAAATCCGCTTCATATAATCTTACTTCTCTCCATGTAGGGGTAGGATGTAGTTCTTCTAAGGGGGTTTGAGGTATAGGTTGAAAAGCACTAAAATAAGCTCGCGAGAGGTTATATTCTTGATAAAGTTTGAAAGTAAGGGAAAGAATTTCTATATCTTTTTCCCTTGTGGCTCCTACTACAAATTGAGTAGTTATTCCAGATTTGGGTTTTAGATTTCTTTCAGATAATTTTTTGATCATTTCAAGCTTACTCATAAGAAGATTTAAATTTTTCTCGGGGGCGATTTCTTTAAGGTAGTCCTCCTTTGGAGCTTCTAAGTTTACAGAGACTCTATCAGCATACCTTATAGCTGCTTCTATGTAGTCCAAGGAAGATTCGGGTAAGATTTTCAAATGAATATATCCTTTAAAATTGTGTTTTTCTCTTAGAATTTCTACTGTTTTTAACATTTGTTCCATGGTATACTTAGGAGATTTGGTTACTGCAGAGCTTAAGAAAAGTCCGTCAACAAGATTTTTTCTCCTAAGTTCTAAAAAAAGCCTTACTAATTCATCAGCTGTAAAGCTTACTCTTTGGAAATTTCTATCTCTTCTATTGGCACAGTAGTAGCAGTTATGAATACAATCATTGGATAAAAGGATTTTTAGAAGTCTTACTGTTCTTCCATCGGGGAGAGTGGTAGGATATATCCAACCCTTCAATGTGGGTTTTCTTTGGATTGACTCTTTTGAGCATAAGAAGGACCCACATAGATCAAATTTGGCAGCTTCTGATAATATTTCTAATTTCTCAGTATTATTCATAATCTATGGGGTCCTTCTTAAAGAATAAAAACATAAAATAATTTAAAATTAAGCCTTTTTTAGCTCCTTCAGGAGCATTTTGAGTCTTTCTTTTCTTCTTTTTTCTCTTGCTTTTCTTCTTCTCCTTTTAAGAATAACTCTCCACTGCTTGCCCATCTTTTCACCTCTGTTATTTTAAATTTTATTTTGACAAAGATATTATATTTTAAAATTTATTTCTTAAAAAGATTTAAGAAATCAATTTTTAATTTTTTATCTTCAGTATTCTTTTCAATTATCAATATGGGTTCTTCTCCTGGTCTTCCCATAAATAGCTTTTCCCTGGCTATCTTTTCAATTATGTAAGGATCATTCATATGGTATGCAATTTCCCTTAATTCTTTTACTTCTTTTTCCAATTTGGTTTTTCTTTCTAAAAGTTCCTTTAATTTTTTGGTGTATTCTATATAATCTTTGACTCCGTTATAGATAGATGGACTAAGATATAGTAAAAAGAAAAAGAACATAATTTTGTAAGGGTCTATTTTGCACTTTTGTTTCTTTTTAATATATTCTTGCCACGCCACGATATATTACTCCTCTTTCTGGATCTATAGTAATGATCTCATTATCTTTTAATTTTTCTGATAAATTTTTAGCACCCACTATTATGCTTATACCTTTACTTCTCCACGGAATTAGGAATGGTGGTATCTTTTCGTCCTCAATTATTATTCCTTGGAGTTTGTCTAATATAATTTCTAATTCTTTCTCAAAAGTTGGAATCAAGAGGATTACATCCTCTGTTACTTTGCTTATTGCCTCTTTTGCATTTTTAGCGATAATTACTTTGGCAGTTTTAGCCTCTCCTCCAAGACCATGACCTTGTCCTATTACGTCACTTATCACATGTACCTTTATAAGATTAGTCATACCTGAAATTCCCATGGGAATTCCTGCAGTTATTACTATGGTATCTCCTCTTTTTACATAATTTTTTTGCAGTAAGATTTTTGTGGATTTTTCAAACATTTCATCAGTATTGTAGAATACTTCTGTAAGAAGGGGGGTGACTCCCCAAGATAGGTTAAGTCTTCTTTGGACCTCAGGAAAATGAGTGATGGCAAAGATTGGAGCTTTGGGCCTATACTTTGATATATGTCTTGCTGTAAAGCCACTGTGAGTTGCTGTAACTATTGCAGAGGCTTCAATTTCTTTTGCAATTTGACAGGTAGAAAAGGTTATTGCTTCAGTGATATTTTTATGACAATTAGATTCTTGAAGAAAGGTATCATAGGGGAATTCTTTTTCTACTCTTCTTGCAATCTTATCCATTATTTGTACACTTTCCACAGGATATTTTCCTGTGGCAGTTTCATTAGAGAGCATCACCGCATCGGTACCATCAAGGATTGCATTTGCCACATCACTTACCTCTGCCCTTGTTGGAGTAGGATTATTCACCATAGATATTAACATTTGGGTTGCTGTTATTACAGGTTTTCCAGCAAGCCTTGTTTCTCTTATTATCTTTTTTTGTATTAGTGGTACTTCTTCGTTAGACATTTCTATGGCAAGATCTCCTCTTGCTACCATTATCCCATCTGCTACTTCAAGGATTTCTCTGAAATTATTTACCGCTTCTCTTTTTTCTATTTTAGCTATCACAGGGATTCTAGCATCGTGAAGTTCAAGGAATTCTTTTAATTCTAAAATGTCAGAAGCTCTTTGTACAAAGGAAAGAGCTATAAAGTCTACTTTTTTCTCAATTCCAAAAAGTACATCTTTTTTATCCTTTTCAGTAAGAGGAGAAACTCTAAGGGTAGAATCAGGAAAGTTTACTCCTTTTCTACTAGAAATATAGCCTCCATGGATAATGTGGCATATTAACTTGTCTTCTTTTTTATCTATGACTTTAAGCTCTATGAGTCCATCATCAATAAGAATTCTATCTCCTATGTTTATATCTTCGAGAAGGTGAGGATAGCTTACAGAAACTAATTTTTCATTTCCTACTAATTCTTTAGGGGTAAGAGCAATCTCTTCATTATCTTTCAGAAATACCTTGTCGTTTTCTATTTCTCCAACTCTTATCTTTGGTCCTTGGAGATCTTGTAAAATGGGTATAGGAGTTTCTAATTCTTCAGAGAGCTTTCTTATTAGTCTTATTCTTTCACCATGGACATTGTAATCTCCATGTGAGAAGTTTAATCTTGCTACGTTCATTCCTGCTTTTATTAACTCTCTTAAAATCTCTTCTCTTTCACTGGCAGGACCTATAGTGCATACTATTTTGGTTTTTCTCAACAAAATTACTCCCTCCTTTTTGTATATATTTTAGCATTATCATTTAATGTACCTTCAAGTCCTAACTCAAATCCATCCTGGTTTACAACTATGTATTCACCCTCAACACACTTTTTATAAAGGTCATAATCATAAGAAATCAGGGCATGCTTTACTTGCATGCCCTGATATATTTCTATCTCTTCGCCGTTGACAAAAACTTTAATTTTTTCCTTCAACTATTTAATTACTATACTCCTTCCTTCAACTTTAGGACTTATAGGAGAATGCTTTTTAAGATATTCTACAAATACGTCTCTTAGCATATCTCCATAGGTTATATTCTTACCTCTTGTGAATGCTATAAACTTATCTCCGCCTGCTGCAAGAAAATCATTAGTTACTACTCTATAAACCTTGTTAGGATTTAATGGTTCTTCATTAACAAAGACCTCGATCACCCTTGATCCTATTGGTCTTTTCATATCATATTTTACTTTAATTCCTGCAACTTGTAAAATACCCTTCTCTAAAGTGGCACTTTGTTCTAATAGATCTAAGATATCTTTTCCTGTAAGATCCATTTCTACCAAGACGTTATCAAAGGGTAGCAAGCTATAAACTTGCTCCATAGTTATTTTTCCTTTTGGAATATCTATTCTTATTCCCCCACTATTTTGGAATGCTATTTGGGCTTTACTTGCCTCAAGCATAGCATCACAAATGGCATTTCCAACATTGGACTCTTCATTGTAATTCCTTACAAGATCTACTAAAGTTTCTCCTACTACCTTAGAGAACTCCTCTTTTAATTGACTATTGTAAGTTTCAATTAAATTTGCTACTTCTGTATCATATTTATTTTCAGGGGCAGCAAACACAGTCTTTAACTCATTTTCTCTTGTAAAGTCAAGGATAATTCCTGTCTCTGGTTGTATTTTAAGGTCTAATACTCCAAGATATATTCCATTGTATCCTGCTTGGACAATAATAGTTCCCCTTACAATAGTGGGTTTTGTCACTACTGTGTGGCTATGTCCTCCCACAATTACATCTATTCCTTGGACATTCTCAGCTAACTTTTTATCAGCATCATATCCTAAATGGGAAAGAACAACTATTAATTGAGCTCCTTTCTCCTTTACCTCTTTTATTAAGTTTGGTAATACTTTTTCTGGCTCTAAAAAGGTCAAGTCTTTTACATAGTCCGGTTTTACGATGTAGGCTGTTTCAGGAGTAGTTAAGCCTATAATTGCAATCTTTAGCCCCTTTCTTTCGAGAATTACATAGGGTTTTACATTGGGAAGATAATCTCCATTCTTAATTATATTGGAAGCTAAGTATGGAAAGTTAGAATTTTTGATCCATGTTTGAAGGAGTTCTTGTCCCCAGTCAAATTCATGATTTCCAATAGTCATGGCATCAAATTTTAGATAATTCATCATTTTTATTACAGGTTCCCCTTTGAATATGTTAGATATGGGGGTTCCTTGGAACATATCTCCAGCTGAAAGAAGAATTGTTCCATCGGGATTTTTGGATCTTTCTTCATTTATGAGATAAGAAAGGTAAGCACCACCACCTACAGGGATAGTCTCACTTATACTTTTTACAATGTAAGGTTGTAGTCTGCCATGGAAATCGTTAATGTGGAGAATTTTGATCTCAATAGGCTTTAACTCTTGAGCAAAGATAAGGGAAGAGAATAGGAAGAACACAATTAGTAATAAGGAAAACTTTTTAAAATGCCTCATTGCAATGACCCCCTTTCATTGTTTTTACAGGAATAATTTTATCACATTATTTGTAGATATTCTCTTAAAAACTTATAAGCTTATGTTAAGAAAAATTTAATAAGTATAAAAATACCAAGTAAAACTCCACTCTTTAATACGTAATTGTAAAAGCTTTTCCAATCGGGTTTAAAGTACTCCTTAGTTAGTATTAGACATAAATGCAAAGGAGATACCATTATTCCTAAGAAAGAGCTGATAAAAGCAAGAATAATATATTTTGAAGGATCCTGATAAGGAAGCATCTTTATAAGGATGGGAAATGTGATTCCTACTGTTGCTGAAGTTACCCCTGTAAAGATTCCTATAATTAGGGGTAGGGCAAAAAATATTAAATAAGTGGGTATAAAAGAATAGTTAAGAGAGTAAGCAATATCCGAGACAGCACCAGTGATTTCAAGCATTCTTTTGAAGATCATTACTCCAACAATTAAGATTAAATTCTGGATATTTATTGAGTTAAGGAGTAGATTTTTAATTCTATTAATGTCAAATTTTAAAACTAAAAAAAGAACAATGTTTAATCCTATGAGAGTGTATAAAAGATCAGAGTGAAGGAAGATTACGAGAATTAATAACACTAATATAGGTAGAATAGAAATTAAAAAAGTAGGAAGGGGATTTTTGATTTCCTCTTCTTTTTTCTCTTCTGTAGGAGTCTCTTCTAAGTTTTCAAGATTTTCAGTAATTTCCTCATTGGGATTTTCTAAATTTTCTTTTTCTTGCCTATATTCTTGATTAGAATTAGCTCTATAAAAAGCAAAAAACAATCCAATAGCAAGTACTGCAAGCCCATAAGGTAGGGCTTCTCTTACAAAGAAGTTTAAAGGTCTTTCTGTTAGTACGGAGGCTAATATTATTCCGGGATATATGGGGAGAAAGGGTTCCCACACATGTCTAAACCAGTAGTTTATATAACTTTTTCTTTCTGGATCGATATTATTTTCCTTAGAAAGTTCTTCAAGAAGAGGTGCGGAAAAAAGGGCTCCACCTACTGATGGAAGGAGTCCCATAATTATAGGCATAGAGATTAATCTAAGTCTAATATCATTAATAAGCTTTTTAAAAGATAAAACCATGTTTTTAAGTAAATCTTTTTCTCTTAAAATGTTTTCAAATAAGGCAATAAGATACAGGATAAGCACAAGTTTGATAGTATCTAAGCTTGAGAGTCCTTCCCAAAAACCTTTAAGGATCATATTAAAGGGAATGCCAAAACTAATTCCCATGATGAGGCTTCCACCAAGGAGAGCCCAAGCAAGAGGAAAGTTTTTAGTTAACAAAACTACAATGATTCCAAGAATTATACTGACCTTAAGTAAAGCTATCATTTTATCACCCCTATCCATAGGTTTAATGTGATCAAGGAGAGAAGAGTAGAGTATGTGATTACCTGAGATGTAAATACATAATCTAAATTAAATTGAAGGGAAAGAACAAGAGCGGTAAGCATAGAGGGCATTGCTGATTCAAGAACAGTAACTTTTAAAGGAATATCGCTAAGATTTAATAATTTTGCAGTAATTAAAGCAAAAAGAGGAAAAAGAATTAATTTTAAAAGCACACCTACAGAAACTCCCATAATGGATTTATTGTCTTTGTAAGGTTTAGAGAGAGAAAGGCCAAGAAGAAACATCATAAGAGGAGTTGTAGCTCTTCCGAGAATAGAGAAACTTTCAAGGATAAAATCTGGAATATTAATTTTTTGAAAGAGAAATCCTGCGATCAAAGCCCAAAGGGGAGGATTTATTAGTATTCTCTCAATCCCCAAAAATCTTCTATTAGTGGTTTTTTCTGGTTTAACAAGCAGACTAATTACTAAAATTCCAATGGTATACACAAAGACAATCATGCCCAATTGATCATAAAGAATAGCAAGGGTTAGACCTTGGTTTCCAAAAAGTTTTTCCATTATAGGATATCCCATAAAGGTGACATTTCCCCCAATACTTACAAGGAATAAACTTCCTATGGTCTCCCTACTCAGTTTAAGTATGAAACCAAGAAATATTGAAAGAGTGCCTACTATGAAGCTTATTATCCATTCAGTGATGGCCACTTTAAAAGAACTTATTTGGGGAGGATTTGTATAAATGGAATAAAAGACCAGGGCAGGAAGAGAAAAGTTGTACACAAATTTTGAAATAACCTCTTTGTCCTCTTCTTTGAAGAGATAGTTTTTGCCTAAATAGCCTAATAAGCTAATTATTATTAATGTTATTAATATTTTCAGCATTTTTTCTTGGATCCTTAACTCCATATATAAAAAATACAATATTGATTATACTGATTAGAAGACATGTCATAAATAGAAATCGAAAGCCTTTTACGTCAGCAATTTTACCTGCAATTAGTGGTGCTACAAAGGAAAAAGGAGAGAGAATAAGACTTAGAGCTCCAATATAGAGCTCTTTGTGTTGGGGAGGAGAAATTTCAAGAACCATGGCAGAGTCTCCAACCCAGAAAGCGCTATTTATAAAACCAACTAAAATGAATGCAATGTAAAGATAAGATATGTTTTTTGCAAAGAGAAGGATGAGAATATCAAGGAATATAAGAATTCTTCCTATAAGTAGTGGAAGCTTGTGACCATATTTATCTCCAAGGGGACCTAAAAGGAAAGAAGAAATTGCTTGGGATATAAGAAGAATTGCTGTGAAATCTGCTGCTACTTTGTCGGGTATGGAAAAAGTCTTAGAAGCAAATACTACTACAAAGCTTATGAAGGGAACAGAAAAAGCATTTAGAATTCTTGCAATGACATAGTTTTTAAAATTCTTGTATTTAAATACAGTTTTAATACTTTTAATATACTCTACGAGGGGGATATCAGGGTTTTCTTGATCGTCAGGATATTCTCGTGTCAAAGCAAGGAATGCTAAGGATATAAGAAGAGCTATGCTAGCGCATAAGAAAGAATAACCAAAATTATGGGGAAATGGATACTTTGAGAGTATTATTCTTGCAATACCTGCTCCTCCAACTCCCATTATTGCTCCAAGACCATTTCCCATGGCAAAAAATACTCCTCTTTTTGATGGCTCTATTACTTTTCCTATCATACTCATCCAAGGAGGTCCAAGGAATCCCATGGAAAAGGTAGCAATTCCCAACATAAGAAGAGATAAATAGAGGGCAAGAGTTGAGTTATTAGGAGCGACAAAAAAAGCTATAAGTGCCATGAAGAGGTAAGGAAGCCTCTCTCCCATAGTGACTTTGAGCACTAAGTGTAATTTTATCTTATATTTTTCAGAATATTTTGCCCCTATTATGGCAGGTATTGCCCATCCCAAGTTTGCAATAGCAGGGATCAGACCTATTTCTAAATTGCCTGCCCCTAAATGTTTTGCAAAAAGGGGAAGAAGGGTCTGAATTGACCCAAAAGTCATTCCTAAATTAAAGAAGGCATTATCTATGCTGTTTACTATAAAATTCCAACGATAGTCTTTTTCTTTTAGACTCATAACTTGTATGATATCAAATTTTGCTTTATAAGGTAAGTATAATATAATTTTCTATTAAAAATATTCCATAGGGAGGAAAGATTAATGGGGAATCTTAAAGGGAGAGATTTACTTTCTATTCTTGATCTTTCAAGGGAGGATATGGAACAAATATTTCATCTTGCTAAAAATCTAAAATCTGAGTATTATGCAGGAAAAAAGATTCACGATTATTTGAAGGGTAAGACAGTAGCTTTATTCTTTGAAAAACCTTCCACAAGAACAAGAATTTCTTTTGAGGTTGGAGTATATCAATTAGGGGGTTATCCTTTGTATTTAAATGCTCAAGAGATGCAACTCAAAAGAGGAGAAACTATAGCTGATACTGCAAGGGTATTGGAGAGGTACGTAGACGGAATAATGGCAAGGGTTTATTCTCATGATACATTAGTGGAACTTGCTCAACATTCATCTATTCCTGTGATTAATGGGCTTTCTGATCTGGAACATCCATGTCAAATTATAGCTGATTATTTTACTATTATTGAGAAAAAGGGTTTTAGGAAGCTAAAAGTAGTCTATCTGGGAGATGGTAATAATGTGGCAAATTCTCTAATTCTTGCGGGAGCAATTTTAGGTATGAATGTGGTATGTTCTTCTCCTTTTCAGTTTATGCCTCCTAAAAAGATATTGGATGAAGCAAATAATCTTGCTAAAAAATATGGGGGAAAGGTGGAAATAGTGGAGGATCCTAAGGAGGCTGTTAAAGGGGCAGACGTTATCTATACTGACGTATGGGTAAGTATGGGACAGGAAGAGGAAAAAGAGCTAAGGAAAAGGGTTTTCCCTCCCTATCAAGTTAACAAGGAATTAGTTTCCTTAGCTAAGGAGGACGTTATTGTTATGCATTGCCTTCCTGCTCATAGGGGTGAAGAGATTACCGATGAAGTTATAGATGGACCTAATTCGGTAGTTTTTGATGAGGCCGAAAATAGACTTCATGTACAGAAGGCAATTATGGCTTTATTGGTATAAAATTTTATAGTAAAATAAGTACGAGGGGATATGAAAAGAATATTAATAAAGTTTGGGCTTCTTTTTATCTTTTTTGTATTGCTTCTTATCTTATCTAACCTTAATTTTTTTAAGGTATGGGAGAAGCAAACAATAGATCTTAGATTTCATTTAAGAGGAGAAATTGCTCCCTATAAAGATATAGTTATAGTAGGCATTGACGATAATTCTATTTTGGAACTTGGTAATTGGCCCTGGAATAGGAGTATTCATGGTAAGCTTCTTGATGTATTAAAAAGAGAGAGTCCTAAACTTGTTGTTTTTGATATTCTTTTTGATACTGTTACTCCCTCCGACGTATTCTTAGCTGAAAAAGTAAAACTATCTGGTAATGTTATTCTTTCTGGATATCTTCAAAGTTATTTTGATAAGAGATTAAAAATTAATGTGATGTCTTTAAAGGAGCCTGTTGGTATCCTAAAAAGTTCTGCTCTTGGCAGTGGCTATAGTAATTTATATATTGATGAGGATAACAAGGTAAGAAGGGTAAAAATTTATGAAAATTCTGGCTCAATAAAATATTACTCTCTTTCTCTTGTGGCTTATAAATTTATAAGTAAACAAGACTTATCATCTCTTGTCTTGAAATTACCTTCGGATTTCTATATTAACTTTAGGGGAGGAGAGGGAACTTACAAAATTTATTCTTATATTGATGTTTTGAGAGGAAATTTTCCAAAAAATACTTTTAAGAACAAGATAGTTCTAATAGGTGCTGTAAGCCCTGTATTAAAAGATCTTTTCTTGCATCCCTTTTCGGGATTCACCTCAAGATTAGGAGTAAATTATTCCTATATGTCTGGAGTGGAAATTCATGCAAATATAATTGATAATTTGTTTATGCATGACTTTTTTGTCCCAATTTTTCCGGGATTTGTTTTCATTATAAATTTTCTTGCAGTATTTTTGCCAGGAGTTCTTTTTGGAAGGAGAATTATACTGAATCTTTTCTTAACTTTTTTGTTTATTTTCCTCTACTTTATGTTCTCTTATCAGGCTTTTATAAATAAAGTTTTACTTCCTTTAGTTTCGCCTTCTGTAGGTCTGATCTTTTCATTTTTAGGAAATGTAATTTATTTGAATTTAATACCCAAGGAAAGATTAGAAGGTGTAGTAATAAAGAGGAGGTATAAAATACTTAAGAAGCTTGGATCAGGCGGAATGGCATCAGTTTATCTTGCTTTAGATAGGAAAACAGAGAAAGAAGTTGCTATAAAAATTCTTCATCCTCAATATGCTGAAGATAAGGAGGTATTAGAGAGATTTTATAGAGAGATAGAGATCTGCAAGGTTCTTGATCATCCTTATATTGTGAAAATTTTGGATCATGGCAAAGAAAATGATTATGTCTTTATGGTTATGGAGTTTGTTAATGGTAAGGATTTGAAGAAGATTATAGAAGAGAGGAAGAGAATTCCTGTTTCTATGGCGGTTGAGATTGTTAAAAAAGTAGCCGAAGCTCTTTCTTATGCTAATTCAAAAAATATAGTACATAGGGATATAAAACCCCAGAATATTATGATTACAAAAGATGGAAAAGTAAAGCTTATGGACTTTGGGATAGCTCGAATTGGAGGGCTTTCTACATTAACCCAAACAGGTATGTTTATGGGTACTCCACAGTATGCCTCTCCAGAGCAGTTAGAGGGTAAAAAAGTAGATGTAAGGTCGGATATATTTTCTCTTGGGATTGTTTTTTATGAGATGTTGACAGGAATTCTTCCATATTCCGAAGAAACTACCATTTCTCTTATGCTGAAAAGATATCAAGAAGATTTACCTGATGTAAGAACTATAAATCCTGAGGTTCCTGAAGGAATAGCGAAAATTATTGAAAAGATGACCGCGAGATTTCCTGAATTTAGATATCAGACTCTAGAAGAGCTTCTTGAGGATTTAAAAAGAGGATACCCTCTTCATCCTTATGATAGGAAGAATATTTTATCATCTGATACTATAATTAAGAGGGATAATGACAAAGAGAGTTATTGAATTATAAACACTTAAATACTAAAACCACATCTCCTAATTGAACAATATCTCCATCATGAAGTAATTCTTTTGTTACTTTAATACCATTTACCATGGTTCCATTGGCGCTTCCTAAATCTTCTATGAAATATTTGTCTTCACTACGAATTATTTTGGCATGAAATCTGGAAACTGTAGGATTAGGGATAACAATATCATTTTCCTGCTCTCTTCCTATGGTAGTTTCGTCTTTTACAATTTTAAAATCTTTCCCTCTATTTTCTCCGTGTTTTACTATTAGATATGCCCAATTTATAGGAAGTAAAGAGGCATCAAGCTTCATGGTATTGGAAGTGCCTATTATTTCTTCGCCTTTCTCTAATTTGTGAAATTGAGGTTTTTTCTCTTTTCTTAATCTCAAGATTATATCTATAGCTAAGAGAATGATAAAAAGGATCAACAGTATGTATAAAGTAATACTCATAGGAATTCCTCCTTCCCTTATTTTTGAAAACTTTCTAAAGTATACTATACGAAACTTTTTTTGGACAATATTTGTTAAATTTTTTTTAATCTCTGTGTAAATATGCAATTTTATGGTATAATTTTTCAAAATTTAAAAGGAGGTAACGTAAAGTGGAAAGAGAAAAAGTAGTATTAGCCTATTCTGGTGGTTTAGATACTTCTGTGGCAATAAAGTGGCTCATGCAAAAATATTCACTTGATGTGATAACCTTAACGGTAGATATAGGTCAGGGTATAGATCTTAACGAGATAAAAAATAAGGCAGAAAATTTGGGGGTTGAAAAAGCTTATGTGTTGGATTTAAGAGAGGAGTTTATAAAAGATTACATTATTCCTGCTATAAAATCTAATGCCATGTATGAGAGGGTCTACCCTCTTGCTACTGCTTTATCCAGACCTTTGATTGCAAAATATTTGGTGAAGGTAGCTAAAGAAAATGGTGCAAAATATGTAGCTCACGGATGTACAGGTAAGGGAAATGATCAGGTAAGAATTGATTTAGGAGTCAAAGCCCTTGCTCCTGATCTAGAGATTATTGCTCCTGTGAGGGAGTGGAATTTTTCGAGAGAAGAGGAGATTGAATATGCCATAGAGAATAATATTCCTATTCCGGTTTCTCGAAAAAATCCTTATAGTATTGATGAGAATTTATGGGGTAGGAGCATAGAAGGGGGTATTTTAGAGGATCCTTGGCAAGAACCCCCCGAGGATATTTATTTATGGACAAAATTGGAGAATAAAGAGCCATCCTATATTGAGATAACCTTTGAGAAGGGTATTCCAGTAAAGTTAAACGGTGTTGAGAAGGATCTTGTGGGGCTTATAGAAGAGCTGAATAAAATTGCAGGAAGTTACGGTATTGGAAGAATTGATCATATAGAAAATAGGCTTGTGGGGATTAAATCAAGAGAAATATATGAGGCTCCAGCTGCTTTGGTTATTATAAAAGCCCATGAGGCTTTAGAAGATCTTGTTTTGCCAAGAGAGCTTGCTCATTTTAAGAGGATGCTTGAGGATAAATATGCTGAGCTTGTATATTATGGACTTTGGTTTGATCCTTTCCGAGAAGCTCTTCAAGCATTTATGGATAAGACTCAAGAAAGGGTAACAGGAAAGGTGAAAATAAAACTTATTCCTTGGAGTTTTTCAATAGTTGGTAGGGACTCCCCTTACTCCTTGTATGACCATAGTCTTGCTACTTATGATAAAGGTAGCACTTTCTCAACAGAATCTGCTGTTGGCTTTATAAAGCTTTTTGGGCTTCAAAACTATCTCTATGCCTTGAAGGGAGGTAAAAATGCTTAAAGTAGGAATAGTTGGGGCCTCGGGATATGTGGGACTTGAACTTACGAGAATACTCTTAAGACATCCTCAGGTAGATAAGCTTTATCTTTTCTCTGATCACTTTGAGGATTCGTGGGTTTTTAAGTCGGAAAAAATTTTTATTACTGATAGAAGTACTTATAGTGAACTTTACAAGGATTTAGATGTAGTATTTTTTGCTCTTGGAAGCGGGGAGACTTTGGGATTTTTGAGTAAAGGAGAAATTCCAGAAAGATTTATAGATATGAGTGCTGATTTTAGGTTTAAAAATCCGGGAGAATATGAAAGGGTTTATGGAATAAAACATAATATGCCTGAGATTTTAGAAAAGGTAGTATATGGTCTTCCTGAAATTTTTAGAGATAAGATTAAAGGCGCACAGTATATAGCTAATCCTGGATGTTATCCTACCGCATCTCTTCTGGGACTTTTTCCCTTGATAAAAAATAATTTAACCTATGGAAATGCTATTATTGATGCTAAGTCTGGTATTTCAGGGGCAGGTAGAAAACCTACTGATAAAAGTATATATGGCAATATAGCTGAAAATTATCAAGCTTATTCAATACTAAATCACAGACATCAACCTGAAATTGAAAATGTAATTAAGGAGATAGGATATTTAAGGGTTTTGTTTGTTCCTCAACTTATTCCAGTATTTAGAGGTATGTTTGTCTCCATATATGTTCCTCTTAGAGATGAGATAACCTCTGAGGATTTGTATCAGATTTTTAAAGAGGTATATGAAGATGAATATTTTATAAAAGTATTACCTCCATCTTGCTCTCCAGAGATTAAAAAGGTGAGAGGAACAAATTGGGCAGTGATAAGTGCTCAGGCGGATAAGAATACAAAAAATGCTGTAATTTTGGTTGCCATAGATAATCTAATAAAAGGGGCAGCAGGGCAAGCAATTCAGAATATGAATATTATGTTTGGTTTTGCGGAAAGTTTAGGACTTGACTTTTTACCTTTATATCCATAAAGAGAAGAGAGGTTGAATAATATGTCTTGGAAAACAGAAAAGTTGTATCTTACCAACATAAAGGGAGTAAAGGCTGCTGCTGTTTCTTGCGGATTAAAAGAAGATAATAAATTAGATCTTGCATTGATAGTGCTTGATAAACCTGCAAAGGCAACTGCCATGTTTACAAGGAATACAGTTAAGGCTGCCCCCGTAATAGTTTCTAAGAAACATTTAGAGAAGTATGGTCTTGTTCAAGCGATAATAATAAATAGTGGCCAGGCAAATGCCTGTACTGGAGGAAGAGGAATTAAAGATGCTGAATTTATGGCTGAGGAGGTAGCAAAAAGGGTTGGAATTGAAAAAGAATTAGTTTTTGTGGCTTCTACGGGGAAAATAGGAGCTTATCTGGAAAAAGAGAAAATAGCTTATGGAATAGAACTGGCCTATAAAAATTTGTCGGAAAATTCTGGAGAGAGTATAGCAGAAGCTATTATGACTACAGATACATTTCCCAAAATTTCAGGAGCAAAAAGGGGAGATGCCGTTATAAGTGGAGTAGCAAAAGGAGCAGGAATGATTCATCCTAATATGGCTACTATGTTGGCTTTTATAGGAACCAATGTAAAGCTTGGCAGTGAAGAGTTAAAAAGAGTTTTAAAAAAGAGTGTAGATAAATCTTTTCATCAGATAAGTGTGGATGGATGTAGTAGTACCAATGATACGGTTCTTCTTTTCTCTACAGGTGAGGTTTTAGATAAGACTTTTCAAAAGGGGTTAGATATGGTTGCGCAAGATCTTGCTAAGATGATTGCAAGAGATGGTGAAGGGGCTAAAAAGCTTATTGAGGTGATAGTGGAGAAGGCAAGAAGTTTGAAAGAAGCGAAGGTTATAGCAAGATCGGTGGTTGTATCCAATCTTGTGAAGGCGGCAATTGCTGGAGGTGATGATAATTGGGGGAGAGTTCTTGCAAGTATAGGACAGACTGAATACTCTTTTGATCTCAATAAAATAGAGCTTTATATAGGTGATCATTTAGTCTTTGCAAAAAATGAACCTTTAGGTTATAATTCACAGGAAGTGAAAAACTACTTAAAGGGTAATGAAGTAAGAATAAGAATAATACTCAACGAAGGCAGATACAGTGCAATTTCCTGGGGATGTGATCTTACTGAAGAGTATGTGAAGATAAACGCATACTACAGAACATGAGGTGGAAATATGAAAGAAGATAGGTTTTTCCCTGTGTATAAGAGATTCAAGCCTGTGTTTGTAAGGGGAGAGGGAGTTTGGTTATTTGATGATCAAGGGAAAAAATATTTAGATCTTACCAGTGGAATAGGAGTGAATGCTTTAGGACATTCTCATCCAGAGATAGTTAAAAGGGTGAAAGAGCAGATAGAAAAATTGAGTCATGTCTCAAACCTATTTTATAATCTGCCGCAGTTTGAGCTTCTTGAAAGGCTTGCCTCCCTTACAAAAAGGGAGGCATTTTTTTTATGTAATAGTGGTGCCGAAGCTGTAGAAGCAGCAATTAAGTTATCCAGAAAATATTTTGATGGCCAAAAATGGAAAATTATCAGTATGAATAATTCTTTTCATGGAAGAACTTATGGTGCTCTTTCTGCTACAGGACAAAAAAAATATCACGAAGGTTTTGGGCCTCTTGTTCCGGGATTTATTTACGTTCCCTATAACGATGTTTCAGCCCTTGAAAGTGCTATTGACGAGGAAACTTGTGCTGTGATTTTAGAGCCTATACAAGGAGAGGGAGGAGTAAATCCTGCAGATAAAGAATATTTAAAGAGAGTAAGAGAAATAACAAAGGAGCTAGGAATTCTTTTGATCTTTGATGAAATTCAAACAGGTATAGGAAGGACAGGATATTTCCTTGCCGAAGAATACTATGAAGTAGAAGCAGATATAATCCTTCTTGCAAAGGCTCTTGGAGGAGGTCTTCCTCTTGGAGCTGTATGCACTTCAAAAGATATTGCTCAAGTAATGGGTCCTGGGTCTCATGGTACTACTATGGGAGGAAATCTTGTGGTATGTGCCGCAGGTACTGCAGTTCTTGATATTGTAGGTAATGAGAAGTTTTTGAGAGAGGTAAGAGAAAAAGGAAGATTTTTAGAGGAAAAACTAAAAGACTTATTGGAGCTTCCTATAGTTAAAGAGATAAGAGGTAGAGGACTTATGTGGGGTATAGAGCTAAAGGATATAAAGGTAAGGGAACTTCAGGAGGAATTGATAGAGGAAGGTGTACTTGTTCTTTCTGCAGGAGAAAATGTCTTGAGGCTTCTTCCTCCTTTAATAGTAACTAAAGAAGAGTTAGAAAAGGGTATAGAGACTATAAAAGAAGCTTTACAAAAGAGGTGTTAGTAATGAAAGGAAAGGAAGCTATTCTTGTTTTAGAGACAGGGCATAGTTTTATAGGGGAAAGTTTTGGATATGAGGGCGAGGTAGTAGGAGAGATCGTTTTTAATACAGGGATGGTGGGATATCCTCAAACTTTAACAGACCCTTCTTATGCTAATCAGATAATTGTGTTTTCTTATCCTCTCATAGGAAACTATGGGGTAGATACGGAAAGACTTGAAAGTTCAAAGATTCATTGTTCGGGGGTTGTGGCAAGGGAGTTTAATGATTACAAGTTTCATTGGAATAGTAAAAAATCTCTAAGGGAATTTTTGATTGAAAACAAAATTGTAGGAATTCATAAAGTAGATACCCGAGCCATAGTGAGAGAGATAAGAAAATTTGGTACTATGAAGGCAATTATATCTACAAAAGAAAAAGATGTCTTTGTGCTTGCCAAAAAGCTTCTAAAATATGATTTTAATTATCTTGACTTAGTAAGAAGAGTTACTACTACGGTACCTTACGAAGTAAATCCAGAGGGAGATAAAAAATTAGCCCTTTTGGATTTTGGAGTAAAAATGGGTATATTAAGGGAGCTTTTAAAGTATAATTTTAGAATAAAAGTCTTTCCCGCTTGGACCTCTTTTGAAGATATTAAAAGCTATAATCCTGATGGTATAGTCTTATCTAATGGTCCTGGGGATCCTTCTAACGTGCCCTATGTTCAAGAGACTATTAGAAGGATTATGGCTCTTGAAAAGCCAGTTCTTGGGATATGCCTTGGTATTCAACTTATAGCTTTAAGCCTTGGTGCAAAAACTTATAAATTAAAGTTTGGACATAGAGGGGCTAACCATCCTGTATACCATGTGGACTCAGGAAGGACTTATATAACTTCTCAAAACCATAGCTATGCTATAGACGAGAGGACTTTACCAAAGGGCTTTGAAGTGAATTATTATAATCTGAACGATCATACTGTGGAAGGAATAAAACACAACTTTTTGCCTCTTGTAGCGGTACAATTTCATCCAGAGGCATCTCCAGGTCCATGGGATACCAAATTTATATTTGAAGAGTACTATAGACTTTTTGATTAGTGAGGTGAGATATATTGAGTAAATATAAGAAGGTTTTAGTTATAGGTTCAGGACCTATAGTGATAGGACAAGCGGCAGAGTTTGACTACTCCGGTACTCAGGCTTGTAGGGCTTTGAAGGAAGAAGGGGTTGAAGTAGTACTTATCAATTCAAATCCTGCTACTATAATGACTGATTGGGAGATGGCTGATAGAATCTACATAGAACCCATAACTGCGGAAGTGATAGAAAGAATCATAGAAAAAGAAAAACCTGATGGCATAATTGCTACTCTTGGCGGACAGACAGGTTTAAACCTTGCCATGGAGCTTGCCTCTATAGGAATACTTGAAAAGTATGGTATTCCTCTTCTTGGAGCATCTCTTGAATCTATTAGTATGGCTGAAGATAGAGAACTTTTTAGGAAGAGAATGGAAGAGATTGGAGAACCTGTACTTCCAAGTGTGGTTGTAAGGTCCATGGAGGAAGGGAGAAAAGCTCTTGAGATAATTGGATTACCTCTTGTCATTAGACCCGCTTATACCCTTGGAGGAACTGGTGGGGGAATTGTAGAGAGCGTTGAAGAATTTGAGAAGGCTCTTTTAAGAAGTTTAAAATTGAGTCCTGTGAGCCAGGCCCTTCTTGAGAAAAGCGTAGTAGGATGGAAGGAAATTGAGTTTGAGGTAATGAGGGATAGAAAAGGTAATGTGATTACTGTTTGTAGTATGGAGAATGTGGATCCTATGGGCATACATACAGGAGACAGTATTGTGGTTGCGCCAACTCAGACCCTTAATGACATAGAGTATCAAATGCTGAGAACAGCCTCTTTAAAAATAATTACTGCACTAAAAATTGAGGGTGGATGTAATATTCAATATGCTTTAAATCCTAATAAAAGGGAATATTATGTGATTGAGGTTAATCCAAGAGTAAGTAGGTCCTCTGCTTTGGCGTCTAAAGCTACGGGTTTTCCTATTGCAAGACTCACAGCCAAAATTGCTCTCGGAAAGACTCTTGATGAAATAAAAAATCCTGTAACCGGTGAAACTTATGCAGCTTTTGAACCTGCCCTGGATTATGTGGTGATAAAGATTCCAAGATGGGCTTTTGAGAAATTTAGAGTTAAAGATAGAAGATTAGGCACCCAAATGCAGGCCACAGGTGAAGTTATGGCTCTTGGAAGAACTTTCGAAGAGGCATTGCTGAAGGCTTTAAGGTCTTTGGAGGTTGATGCAGGGCTTTTTGATAGAAGGTATTCTTATTTTAGCGATGATGAAATAAGAAAGTATTTAAAAATGGCTGATGATAGGAGATTATTTTTACTTGCTGAAGGCTTTATGAGGGGTCTTACGGTAGATGAAGCTTACGAATTAACTAAGATAGATAAATTTTTCCTTACCAAGATATACAACCTTATAGAGGTCTCCAAGAAATATAAGGGTAAAAGTCTAAGTGAGCTTTCTCCTGATGAAATTAGAGAACTTAAAAAGATGGGGTTTGGGGACTATGATCTTTCTTGCTTCTTAAATGCTACAAAAGATGAAATCTTTGCTTATAGAAGGCTCCATAAAATCTTTCCGGTTTATAAGATAGTTGATACTTGTGCGGCAGAATTTTCTGCAAATACTCCTTATTATTACTCTACTTATGAAGAGGAGAATGAGGCTCAGAAAAACCCACAACGATCTGTTGTAGTGCTTGGTAGCGGTCCTATAAGAATAGGACAGGGAATAGAGTTTGATTACTGCACTGTCCATGCTGTAAAGGCTATTAAAGAAGAAGGTTTGGTGTCCATAATGATTAACAATAACCCAGAGACTTTAAGTACTGATTTTGATATGTCGGATCGACTATATTTTGAGCCTCTGACCAGTGAGGATGTTACTAACATTATGGAGCAAGAAGAGCCTCTTGGGTTCCTCTCCCAATTTGGAGGCCAAACCGCTATTAATTTATCAAAGAATCTTGAAAAAAGAGGTTTTTACCTCCTTGGAACATCTCAAAAGAGCATAGATCTTGCAGAAGATAGAGAAAAATTTGATAGATTCCTAAGAAAAAATAAAATCCCAAGACCTAAAGGATTTTATATAAGAAATATTAATGAAGCCAAGGAGGTAATAGAGGAAATTGGATTTCCAGTACTCTTGAGGCCATCTTATGTGCTTGGTGGAAGGGCTATGATTATTGTTTACAATATGGAAGATTTAGAAAGTTATTTTGAAAGAAAAGATATAATCTTACCTTTGTGGATGGATCAATTTATAGTGGGTAAAGAGGCGGAAGTAGATCTTCTCTGTGATGGAAAAGAAGTATTTATTCCTGGGATTATGGAACATATTGAGAGGGCTGGTATTCATTCAGGAGATAGTACTACTGTTTTTCCTCATTATACACTCTCTCAGGAAGTGGTAGATAAAATTGTAGACTATTCCACAAAAATAGCTCTTGGACTTGAAGTTAAGGGGCTTTTGAATATTCAGTATGTAATATCTTCTAAGGATGAAGAAGTATATGTCTTGGAGGCAAATCCAAGAGCCTCAAGAACTATTCCTTATCTTAGTAAAGCTTTAAAATTACCTTTAGTAAAATATGCTACAAAAATTGCTCTTGGTTATACTCTGCGAGAGCTTGGGCTAAAACCTGGACTTTATCCTAAACCCAATTATTATGCTGTAAAAGCCCCTGTTTTCTCATTCACAAAAATAAAGGGTGCAGAAGTAGAACTTGGTCCTGAAATGAGATCTACAGGGGAGGTTATGGGAATAGATTATGAATGGTCTAAAGCTCTCTATAAGGCACTATATGCTAGTGGAGTAAAAGTTCCCATAAATGGGGGTAAAATATTTGTTACCACTGTTATTCCTTCTAAATGGAAAGAATTAAAAAAATTAGGCTTTAAGCTCTTTTCTCTTGAAAATCATGAGGATTTTACAAAGGTAGAGATGAGAGGAGACGAATTATCTACTCTTACTAATTATGATTTTGACCTTGTAGTGGCTGTGAACGATAAAGACAAGCCATGGAGGAGGGCATGTTTTGATATTGGACTTTCTTGTATTGTTTCGGAAGACATGTGGAATGCGGTGGTAAAGATGATTATGGAGTTTGGAGATAAAGATATAGATTATAGAGCAATTCAGGAGTTTTATGAGGAGGAAGTATGGCTCTCTGGGGAAGCCGCTGGAGAAAGCCGTTAGATAAAACGGTAGAAGATTTTACATATTCACTTGACTTTGATAAAAGACTATGGAAGGCAGATCTTACAGGTACCCTTGCCCATGTAATTATGCTTAATAAAATTGGAGTTATTTCAGAAGAGGAATTAAAAACTCTGAAAAAGGAGATTAAAAATCTTTATCTTGAAATTCTAAATAATCCTGATTTAATAAGAGATAGCGAAGATGTTCATACCTTTATTGAGGAAAATTTGACTAAGAAAATTGGAGATATAGGCAAAAAAATTCATACAGGAAGAAGTAGAAATGATCAGGTAGTTCTTGATTTGAGACTTTATCTAAAGGAAGAAGCTTGTAATATAGCGGAGTTACTAATAGATTTAAGAAAAGTCCTTTTTGATCTTTCAGAGAAATTTATAAACGTACCTATGCCAGGATACACTCATCTTCAGCAGGCTCAGCCTGTAACTCTTGCTCATTATTTTTTAGCTTATGATGCTATGTTTAGCAGAGATTTGGAGAGGTTAGAAGATATATATAAGAGGATTGATGTTATGCCTCTTGGCTCTGGTGCTCTTGCAGGGAGTAATATTCCTCTTGATAGAGAGTATACTGCAAAGCTTTTAAGATTCTCAAAGATCTCTGATAATAGTATGGATGCTGTGTCTGATAGAGATTTTGTGCTCGAATTCCTTTTCTTCTCGGCTCTTGTGTATACTCATCTTTCTCGCCTTGCTGAAGAGATAATTCTTTGGTCAACTAAGGAATTTTCTTTTATAAGACTTCCTGAAGAGTACTCTACAGGAAGTAGTATGATGCCTCAAAAAAGAAATCCTGATGTAGCAGAACTTACAAGGGGAAAAACTGGAAAGGTTATAGGAAACCTTGTAAATATGTTTACTGTGGTGAAAGGGTTACCTTTAAGTTATAATAGAGATTTGCAGGAAGATAAACCATCTTTATTTTCTTCTGTGGATGAACTAAAGATAACATTAAAAGTTTGGACTGGGTTTTTATCTCATATTGAATTCAATATTGATGGGATGTATAGGTTTTCCTCTGAGGATTTTCTTTTTGCTACTGACATAGCTGAATATCTTGTGCTAAAAGGTATGCCATTTAGGGAAGCACATAAAGTTGTAGGAGAGATAGTTAGATTTTGTGAGGAAAATAATAAAAAATTTAGAGATCTTTCTCTTGAAGATTGGAGGCGTTTTTCGGATCTTTTTGATGAGAGTGTATTTAGTTTATTAACTCCAGAAAGCAGTTTAAAATTTAAGAAAACCTATGGAAGTCCTAATCCAGATATAAATAGAGAAGTAATTAAAAAGAGAAGGGAAGAAATGAAAAATACAATTGAAAAATGGAATATTTTGAGAAATAATTTACCTGATTTAGCGAAGTTGTTAGAAGGACTTTACTAAATATAGTCTTTTATAGGCTTAAGATCTTCATAGTTATAGAGTATACTCATGGCTTTATTTTCTGCCTCAATATCTGCTTCTATTATGCCAGCAATAGGATTTAACCCCCCCACTATTACAAGGGCTGAGGTTCCTTGAGTAACAGGAACACCAAAAAGTTCTTGATTGGGTTTTCCTAAGTAGATTTTGCCTTTTATATCTATTTCTTTTAGCTCTTCAATTATATTTTGAGCATCCTCCCGAGCAGAATTAGGTATTTCCCTAAAAGTAGCGAGAACTCTTCCTTCTTTCTTTTTTACCACTGAAGAAATAGAAGTCATCTTACTTTTTATGAATATTTCTAAAGGATCAAGAGTTGAACCATTGTAGGTGATTGCTTCTAAGAATCTTGTAGGTTCATGATCTTTTACTTCTAAAACTCCTGCGAACTTTGCATTCACAGGAATGCCATTTTTTATAAGGACACCATGGATGGTTACGCTACAAACAGTTCCTAAAATTACAGATTTTTCAGGGACTATTACCCCTGGAATTATTTCCTCCTCTTTTTTATCAAAAATAATGATTTTCTCACTTATCCCATAGCCCTTTTTAAGTATATCTTTCATTATATTTAAAGATTTTTGGAGATCTTTTTTAGGAATAATAGAGAGGTTTAGAATTACTTTCCCCTTCCCTGTAGATCTATCAAGGGTAACTTGATAAGCAAGATTTTCTATTTTGCTTATAATAAAGCCTAACTTATCAGCTATTAAAGCCTTTTTAATCTCTTCTCTGCCCTTCTCTGTTATAAGTCTTCCCTTTTTTCCTACTACTTTTGTTAGTCCCCGTTCGTCCATTATTTTTAAGTGATATCTCACAGCTCTATCACTTAGCTCTATACCTTTCTCCAAAAGCTTTTCTGATATGGTATTAGCACCAACAGGCTCGTTATAGTTGTTGAGTATCTCAAGGATGGCAATAACTTTTCTTTCAATATCCTTATTCATTGCTCTTTATTTAATGTATGTATGGAGATGGGGGAAAGAAGAGATCAAAATCGTCTTCTTGCTTTAGCCAACCTTCTTGTTGTAAGAATTTTTTAGTAGCTAAAGCAAGGAATTGAGCGAGAATCATTAAATCATCACTATCTACTTCCTCGTCAAATTCATCTTTTAACCTATCGGAAAGTTCCAATTTCTCAACATAATTCTCAAGAGCTGTATAATAAAAGGCAATTAATTTTTCTTCCCAATCAAAGGTAGATTTGAATCCCTTTTTCAATATAAGCTCCTCCTAATTATTATTGTTCTTTCTTTAAATTAATTTGTACTGCAGGATCTTCAAGAACCCACCTTAATACAGAGATTATTCTTTGGGCTGTTTCTCTCCTTATATACTCTGGGCCAAAGCTATCTAATAATTTTGAATGTTTATAGTCACTTAATTCTTGTATTAATTGTCTTATTTCTTCCGGTTTTCTCATTTCTATCTCTTACCTCCTTGTTTATTGTAGTTTTTATATTGTGCCTTGGATAGTTTAGCATAGAATAAGGTCTGTGACAAGAATGTGTTAGAATTAGATATATGAATATTGAGAAGGGGGAATAAAAAGTATGGAGATAGTCTGGACAGGAAGTAATTTGATAAGTCTTTCTTTAACAGAAGAAATAGATTTGATAAAGGAATATTCAAAACTTATAATTTTTGATCATCACAAATTGGTCAATTTTTTAAAGGGGAATGATAAGGAGAAAATAAAGGATATTTTGCTACGAAATGATATAAAGCCTTTGTTAATCTCTCATGATTTCAAACTCCCTTTAGAAGGAGAAAATAAGGAGATTTTAGAAATTTATGAGCTTTCAAAAGAATTAGACCTTCCTTTTCTCCTTATTAATCCTTGTGAGAAGCCCTCTAATATAAGCTTTAATGTGGCTTTGGAGATGTTTGCAAAAAATCTTTCAAGGTCTTTATCAAAGATTGATTTGCTAATAGTAATAAGGATAAATGCTTTCTCAGTAGTTAACACTTTAAGTAAAGCTTATAAGGTTTTGAACTTAATAAAAGAGAGGGAAAGATTAAGTTTAGCTTTTGATACTTTTCATTTTTACTTAGGTGGAGAAGATTTTGATGTATTTAGAGATAAGGATTTTTCTCAAATAAAATTTGTTTTTTTAAAGGATGCAGAAAACGTTCCAAGATATTATCTAAAAGAAAATCAGCAAGTTTTTCCAGGCGAAGGGGTTATTCCTTTAGTTCAGATTTTAACTTATTTAAGAGATGGGGGATTTAATGGGTATATTGTTCCCGAGGTAGTAAGGCCAGAATACGAGAAGATGAAGCCAGAAGAATATGTTTCTAAATTAATGGAAACTACAAGAAGGATAATGAGTTATCTATAAAAGTTTTTTGTTTTTGATTCCTATTAGTAATTTTTTACCGGTCTTTTGTAGAAAATTTTCATCTTATAACTCTATTGACATTTTTACACCCTATAATATTATAATTAAACATAGAAATATACTTTAATTTTTTATTTTTGTAAAAATTTTTCTTAAAAGAAATTTTAAAAGGAAATTTTTATAAAATGTAAAATTTTTTCTTAGGGGGAACAAAATGGATAATAGTATTCTTGAGAAGATAAAGGAACAAAAAGAGAGCTTTAGAGATTCGGAAGAAAAAGTAGCAAATTATATTTTAGCTCGTTGGCAGGAAGTTCTTCATCTTCCAATCACAGAACTTGCCGAAAGAATAGGAGTAAGTGAAGCAACTATAGTGAGAATGTGCAAAAAACTTGGGCTTAGAGGTTTTCAAGAATTAAAGATTGCTCTTGCAACGGAGAAAATTCAACCTATTAAGACTGTACATCAAGCAGTACAAGAGGGAGACGATTTGGAAACAATTCTTAAAAAAGTTTTCTCGGCGAATATAAGGGCAATGGAGTCTACGTTAAATGTCATTTCTGTAAAAGAAATCGAAAGAGCAATTGATGCTATTTTGAATGCAAGACAACTTCAGATATATGGAGTTGGAGGATCGGGACCTGTAGCCCTTGATGCTCAGCATAAATTTATGAAAACTGGAATTCCTACCGTGGCTTATATAGATAGCCATATGATGGCAATGTCTGCAAGTATCCTTGAACCTCAGGATGTGGTTATAGGGATATCGGCATCAGGAAGTAGTAAAGATATTTTTGAGGCTTTGGAACTTGCCAAAAATAGAGGTGCTACTACAATTGGAATTACTCATTATGCGAAAACCCCTCTTGATAGGGTTCTTGACATAAAGCTCTCGGTTTCTTCTGAAGAAACCTTTTATAGAACGGAGAGTACTTCTGCAAGGATAGCTCAACTTTCTATTATAGATACTTTGTATATAGGCGTAGCCTTAAAAAGATTAGACAAAATGATTGAAAACCTGAAGTTGACAAGGGAAGCAATTGTTCCTAAAAGATTTTAAAAGAAGGGAGAGATGTTTTTGTTCAAAGTGCTTATTACTCCAAGAAGTTTTGAAAAAGTAAAAGATAGATTTGAGGAAATTTTCAGGAAAGAAGAGATAGAGGTAATAATTAATCCTTTGGGAAGAGTGTTAACTGAGGAGGAGATGAAGGAGTTAGTAAAAGACTTGGATGGGCTTATTGTGGGGATTGATCCTGTAACATCTGAGGTTTTAAAGAATGCTAATAAATTAAAGGTAATATCAAAGTATGGTGTAGGAGTAGATAATATTGATTTGGAAGAATCCAAGAGGAGAAATATTGTGGTTACAAATACTCCAGGAGTAAACAGTAACGCTGTGGCTGAACTTACGGTTGGTTTGATTATAAATGTTTTGAGAAAGATAAATCTTTCTGACAAGAAAACTAGGGGAGGGAACTGGAATAGATTTATAGGAAATGAATTAAGTGAGAAAACCTTAGGAGTTATAGGCACAGGAAGCATTGGGAAGAGAGTAGTTGAGCTTTTAAGAGGATTTAATCTGAGGGTTTTATGTTTTGATAAATATCCCGACTATGAATGGGCTTCAAGGGAAAAGATCTTTTATGTAACTTTACAAGAGCTTCTTGAAAAGTCTGATGTAATTACTATACATGTCCCTTTAACTAATGAAACATATCATATGATTTCTGAGAGAGAACTTAATATGTTGAAAAGGAATGCAGTGATTATAAATACTTCTCGTGGTGGGATCATTGATGAAGAGGCACTATATAAATTTTTAAAAGAGGGAAGAATTTTAGGGGCTGGATTAGATGTCTTTGAGAATGAACCTCCCATAAATTCACCTCTTCTTAAACTTGATAACGTGGTGGTTACTTCGCATATAGGTGCTCATACCGAAGAGGCGGTTATAAATATGGCAAGAATAGCGGTTGAAAATCTTGTATTAGCTTTAAAGGGTAAAGAGCCCTTATATAGAGTATGTTAAGTTAGGAGGTGAGAGGAAGGGAAAGAAATAGTTATAAGCTTTTTAAGGGTTTTTTGGGAATTTTTGAAAATAATTTCTTAAAAGGGGAGGTTTTAAAGGAATGAAAAGTTTTAAAAGGTTTTTGATGTTAGCATCTCTAATTATACTTCTTTTTGCTGTACCACTTTCTGCTCAAACTCGTCAGTTTGTTTTAAAGTTTAACCACGTTCTTTCCCCTCTTGATCCATATCATGAAGGATTCTTGAAGTGGGCAAAAGCTGTTGAAGAAAGAACAAAAGGTGGCTTAAAAATTGAGGTTTATCATAGTGCTCAATTAGGAGTTGAAGAGGATATATTGGAGCAGATTAGACAGGGAGCTAATGTAGGGCAGAACACCGATGCTGCAAGAATGGCTATGTATTTGCCAGAAATTGGTGTTATGAATTGCCCTTACTTTGTGGACAGTCCTGAAGAGGTGGCAAAGTTAAAGAAGATGCCAACAGTACATAATTGGTTAAAGACCCTTGAGGAGAAATATGGCTTTAAGGTACTTTCTTTTACTTGGATTCAAGGATTCAGACATTTTATGACTAATAAACCCATTAAAAAGCCCGAGGATTTAAAGGGTCTTAGAATAAGAACTCCTGGAACTCCAGTTTGGCAAGAATCTATCAGAGCTCTTGGAGCAACGCCAGTTGCTCTTGCTTTTGGAGATGTTTATCCTGCTCTCCAGCAAAAGGCTATAGATGGTGTAGAGCTAGTATATAACAACATACCAGGAATGAGACTTTATGAAGTATTAAAGTATGTGAATGAAACTAGACATATTCTCCTTATTAACTTTGAGGTTGTTAGTGCTAAATGGTTTAGAAGCTTGCCACCTACTTATCAGAAGATCTTAGAAGAAGAATGCGATAAGGCAGGACTTGAAACAACCAAGGTTGTGTTCCAGAGAGAAGAAGAAGTAAAGAAGTTAATACAAGAAAAGGGTATGGTAATCGTCCCTACAAAGGATATTGATCTTGAGGCGTTTAAGAAAGCTGGAGAAAAGGCTTATGAAGTATTAAAGGTAAAAGAAGTGAAAGATAGAATCTGGAAAGAGCTGAGAAAGAAGTAGGTGAAAAATTTCAAGGGGGTCCGTTCAATGTAGGACCCCCTTAAATTTTCTCTATTCTTACAGGAGGAGTTGAAAAGCAATGAGAAAAATATATGAGATATTAGGAAAGATTGAACTATATATGGCAGAAATTCTTTTGGTCTTAATTGTAGTATTGGTTTTTTCTGCCGGTGTCTCAAGAACTTTAAGAAGTCCTATATATTGGGCTAATCCATTAGCAAGCTTCTTTTTTGCTTGGGCAACAATGTTTGCGATGGATGCTGCTTATAGAAGAGATAAACTTATGAATGTGGATCTTTTAGTTAAAAGACTTCCTCAAAGGGTTCAGAGTTATATAAAAATTTTTAACTACATTATTATTTTAGCTTTCTTAATTTATCTTATTGTGTTTGGGATTAGACTTGCTTTTGTCCAAAAATATAGAACCTTCGAAGGAATGTATGGTTTTAGCTACATGTGGGCTACTTTAAGTATTCCTGTAGGTTCTTTTCTTTTGGCAATAACAACCATAGTAAAAATTATTGACGAAATAAATAATTTGAGGAAATGGAGGAAATAGCTATGCTGTTGGTTATAATCTTCTTTTTCCTTTTTATGCTCCTTGGAATGCCTGTAGTTTTTGCTATAGCAATTTCAGGTTTTCTTTTCTTTTTACAACACCCAGAGATTCCAATAACAACTCCTATTCAATTGCCTTTAACCCAAAATATTAACTTTGCATTACTTGCTATTCCTTTATTTATTACTGCTGGGAATATGATGAACTATACTGGTATTACTAAGAGATTAATAGATCTTTCTATGGTGCTTGTAGGACATTTAAGGGGAGGACTTGCTCATGTGACTTGTGTCCTTTCTGCTTTGATGGGAGGAGTATCAGGTTCTGCTATTGCAGATGCAGCAATGGAAGCGAGAATGCTTGGACCTGAGATGATAAAAAGGGGACTTCCTAAGGGTTATGCAGCAGGAGCTTTGGTTTATTCTTCTCTTGAAGTTCCAACTATCCCTCCAAGTATAGGATTGGTTTTGTTTGGAACCATTGCCCAAGTCTCCATAGGAAGATTGTTTGCAGGAGGCATTATTCCAGGACTTTTAGTGATGACATTTTTAATGATTACTGTTGCAATTACTTCTCGTATAAGAAATTTTGCACCTTTAAGAGAAAAGAGAGCTTCTATTTTGGAAATTGGAATTTCTTTCATAAAGAGTATTTGGGCTATAATCTTTCCAGTAATACTTATTGTGGGATTGAGAGGAGGACTCTTTACTCCCTCTGAAATTGGAGCTTTATGTGTGGTATATGCATTGTTTGTAGGGATTTTGGCATACCGAGAATTGACTTTAAAGAATTTCATCGAGGCTCTTAGAGATTCTACTATAGATATAGGTGCAACTATGTCTTTAATTGCTTTTTCCAATATATTTTCCTATGGAATTGTTTGGGAGAGAATTCCAGAAATAATTTCCAGCTGGATTTTAGGTATAACAACTAATCCTTACATTTTTTATTTGATTTTAATTGCTTTACTTCTTGTTGCTGGATGTTTTATTGACGCTACTGTTCTTATATTGATGCTAACTTCTATATTTTTCCCCATCGCTATTAAGCTTGGTATTGATCCTGTACATTTTGGACTTGTCTTTGTTATGACTTGTGCTATAGGTAATTTTACCCCTCCTGTAGGTGCTGCCATGTATGCGGTATGTACGATTCTGGATGTTAGCTTAGAGGAGTTTTTAAAAGAATCCTGGCCTTTTCTTTTAGCTGTAGTCCTTGCGATTGTTACTTTGATCTTCTTCCCAAGTCTTGTGCTCTTTATCCCAAACTTAATCTTTGGAAAATAGGAGGGAGAAAAGATGAACTTTAAGGGTAAGGTAGTTCTCATTACTGGTGCAGGTTCTGGTATTGGAAGAAAAACTGCTATTATGTTTGCAGAAAGGGGAGCAAAGGTAGCAGTAAATGATATTTCGGAAGAAAAAGGTAAGGAAACTGTTGAAATCATAAAAAATAATGGTGGTGAAGCTATTTTTATTTTGGGAGATGTCTCCTCTCCTAAGGATGCCGAAAGGATAATAAAAGAAGTGGTTGAAAATTTTGGCAAGATAGATATCCTGGTTAATAATGCTGGAATAGTGGTATATGGTAAGGTGGAGGATACTTCTGAAGAAGATTTTGATAAGACCATGCTTGTGAATGTAAAAGGTCCCTTCTTCCTTTCAAAGTATGCTGTTCTTGAGATGAAAAAACAAGGTGGAGGAGTAATAGTAAATGTATCTTCAGAGGTAGCATTGAAGGCAATTCCCGAAAGATGTGTTTATAGTATGTCAAAGGGAGCCCTTATTTCTTTGACAAAATCTATGGCTATTGACTATGCAAGAGAAAACATAAGAGTTAATGCGGTATGTCCAGGAACCACTTTTACTCAAGGACTTGCAGAAAGGTTAAAGAAATTGCCTAATGCTGATGAGGTATTAAAGCAGATGTCTGAAAGACGTCCTATAGGAAGATTGGGTAAAGAGGAAGAGATTGCTTTTGCTATACTTTTTGCTGCTTGTGATGAGGCAGGGTATATGACTGGAAGTATTATCTCCATTGATGGAGGATTTACCGCTTAGGGAAGGAACAAAGATGTTCCTTCCCTTTTTACCCTTTAATCCCTCAGAAGCTGTTCCTCCTTATTGAAAATTTTTTGCAATTTTGTATTATTAGTATTATAATTATTTTCGAAAAGTATATCTAAAAAGTATAAATTGGAGGGATGAGAATGAAACCAAGAAAAATAAAGGAAAAGGTTTATTATGTGGGAGTGCCTGATTGGAACAGGACACTGTTTGATTCTCTTATTCCTTTGCCTGATGGTACCAGTTATAATGCCTATTTAGTTATAGGAAGTGAGAAAACTGCCTTGATAGATACTGTTGATCCCACTAAAAAAGATATACTATTCTCCTATTTTTCTAATATATCTAAAATTGACTATGTAATATCCCATCATGCCGAGCAAGATCATTCAGGAAGTATTCCTTTTGTTTTAGAAAAATATCCATCAGCTAAGGTAGTGACCAATCCAAAAGGTAAGGAGCTTCTTAAGTCCCATTTACATATACCTGATGATAGATTTATTACAGTGAATGATGGTGAAGAGCTTTCTCTTGGAGATAAAACTTTAAAGTTTATATATACTCCTTGGGTACACTGGCCCGAGACCATGGTAAGTTATCTTATGGAAGATAGAATTCTTTTCACCTGTGATCTTTTTGGTTCCCATTATGCTACTTCAAGTTTATATGTGGAGGATGAAAAAATTGTTTATGAGGCTGCAAAAAGATATTATGCCGAGATCATGATGCCATTTCGTAGTATAATTCAGAAAAATTTGGAAAAAATTAAAGAACTTCATATTGATTTAATAGCTCCAAGTCATGGGCCTATTTATAATAACCCTAATTTTATTATTAATGCTTATAAGGATTGGATAAGTGAAGATCCTAAAAATATAGTAGTTCTTCCCTATGTTTCTATGCATGATAGTACGAAAATAATGGTGGATTATTTAGCAGATAAACTTATTGAAAAAGGAATTGCTGTAGAGATATTTGATCTATCCACTGCTGATATTGGAAAGATAGCTATGGCACTTGTGGATGCTGCAACCATTATAGTGGGAACTCCTACGGTACTTGCTGGACCTCATCCAAAGGCTCTTTATGTTACTTACCTTGCAAATGTTCTTAAGCCAAAGGCAAAGTTTGTATCCATAATTGGATCTTACGGATGGGGTGGAAGAACTCTTGAAATCTTAAAGAATAATCTTACAAATTTGAATGTAGAAATATTAAATCCTGTGCTTGTTAAAGGACTTCCTGAGAAAGAAGATTTTAAATTATTAGATGAGCTTGCTGATGCTATCTATTTAAAACATAAAGAGTTAGGTTTAACTTCCTAAGGGGAGGGAAATTTTCCTCTCCTATTTTTTAATTTCTTGATTCATGCTCCCTGTTCTGTATCCCTCAAGGTCAAGAGTTATATACTTATATCCTAGCTCCTTAAGTTTTCTGATAATTTTCTCCCTTATATCCTTTTTTAGGATCAAAGAGAAGTTTTCTTCCTCTATTTCTATTCTTGCCATGTTTTTATAGTCTCTAACCCTAACCTGATTGAACCCTAATTTAGTCAAATAATCTTCTCCTTCTTCTATTCTTTTTAGCCTTTCTATCTCAATCCTTTCTCCGTAAGGGATTCTTGTGGCAAGGCAGGCGAGGGATGGTTTTTCTGAGGTGGGAAGATTAAATTCTCTTGACAACCTTCGAATTTCTTCCTTTGAAAATCCTAATTCCAAAAGAGGGCTTAAGATTCCTAACTCTTTAAGAGCCATTTTTCCAGGTCTATAATCTTTTAGGTCATCTACATTGCTCCCATCAAGCACACAATCTATATTATTTTCCTTTGCAACTTCAATTATTTTTTGAAAATTATATTTCTTACATATGTAGCATCTTTCAGGAGGATTTTTAATAAACTCTTCATGCTTCAAAAGCTCGTCATTTTTCAGTATTATGTGCCTTACTCCAAGTTCTTCTGCAATTCTTTTTGCCTCTTTAATTTCTCTTTCTGGGAAAATAGGGCTTATAAGGGTTACCGCTAATACATTGTCTCCAAGGGTGTCTTTTGCAACTTTTAAAAGGAAAGTACTATCTACACCTCCCGAGTATGCTACTACTACTTTTTTACAATCTCTTAAGAAATTTTTAAGTTCTTCTAATTTTTCCTTCATATGCTTCACCTCAATTGGTTTTTAAAATATTATACTTAAAAAGTATGAATTGTGAAATAATTTATTTTCATGTGTTATAATTTATTCAAAGATTTTTTACTGGGAGCTTGACATGGCTAAAATTGTTCGCTTTGGGGTTTCTATAGAGGAGGATCTTTTAGAAAATTTTGACAAAATAATAGAAGATAAAGGATATAATAGTAGATCAGAGGCTATAAGAGATCTAATAAGAGATTATATTATAAAGGAAAAATGGAATTTAAAAAAAGAAAAGGTAGCAGGAAGTATAAGCCTCATTTATGAGCATGATGTTTATGGACTTTCTGAAAAGTTGACGGACATACAGCATCATTACCATGATGTAATTATCTCTACCTTGCATGTTCATCTTGATGAAAAAAATTGTATGGAAGTGATACTTGTAAGGGGAAAAGTTGAAAAGATAAAAAGACTTTATGATGAGCTATCTTCTCTTAAGTGGGTAAGACATACAAACATTGCCATAACTGATATTATTTAGCTTCAGATTTTTTTTCTTTACGCCTTTAATATATTGATATATAATTTTTTAGTTTTTTAGTAGCACTTTTTTTAAAATTTATAATACACGGAGGTGTGGGTAATGCATATACCTGATGGTTATTTAGGGCCAGAAACTTATGGAAGTCTATTTGTTTTAATGGTTCCTTTTTGGGCTAAAGCTTATAATGCTGTAAAAAAATCTTTAAAAGAAAAAGATGTTCCCCTTCTTGCTATCTCTGCAGCTTTTTCTTTTGTGATTATGATGTTCAATATACCTATTCCCGGAGGAACCACAGGGCATGCAGTAGGGAGTGTCCTTATTGCTATACTTCTTGGACCTTGGACTGCAACTCTTGTTACCTCTATTGTTCTTATAATACAGGCACTGATTTTTGGGGATGGAGGAATTACTGCTATTGGAGCAAATTGTTTTAATATGGCAATTGTTATGCCTTTTTTAGGATATTATGTTTATAAGCTTGTGAAAGGGAAGGCAAATTTAGGTTCTAAAAGAGAAATTATTTCTGCAGGAATTGGAGCATATGTAGGGATAAATGTGGCTGCTTTGCTTACTGCTATAGAGCTTGGTATTCAACCTTATATAGCAAAGGATGCTAATGGGCTTCCTCTTTATTGTCCTTATCCTTTGAAAGTTGCTATTCCTGCGATGATGGTAGAGCATCTTTTAATTTTTGGTATTGTGGAAGCTGTAGTTACAATGGCTGCGCTTTATTATTTAAGAAAAATAGAAAATAAATAGGGGGAGATAAAAAATGAGTAATTGGAAAAGATTGTTTATAGGTATTTTAATTCTTGTACTTTTGTCTCCCATAGGTATTATTTTGCCTACTCTTCTCAATGCTGGATCTGCATGGGGAGAGTGGGGACCTGAAGAGTTAAAAGAGATGATAGGTTATGTGCCAAAGGGAATAGAAAAACTTTCTTCTCTCGCAAAACCTTTATTTCCTGACTATAATATAAAGGGTTGGGAGGATAAGGATGTTTTGTATCAAAGTATTGGATATATAATCAGTGGAATAGTTGGGGTTTTAGTTGTTATACTTATAACTTATGTGATAGGAAGGTGGAGTGTAAAAAAGAAAAAGAATGAATAATTTTATAGATAAAACTTTATATGAGATAAACAGAATAGTAAAGGACTTTCTATTCTTTGAGGTAGTAGAGACTCCGGATTTTTGGAAGGATGTGAAAGACGATATAAAAATAGTAATCTTAATTTTGTCTTTAATTGGAGTAAGTTTTATTCACAATCTTTGTTTTTTATTGTTAGCCTATTTTCTTTTACTAATCTTTGCTTATCTTTTGAAGATAGACTTAAGGAAATTCATGAAGCGCTCTTTTAGTTTTGTATTATTTTTTACAGTTCTTATTGTTATTCCTTACCTTTTCTTTAATCCTGAAACTCTTAATATAGGTTATTCCCATAAAGGGCTTTATGTCGCCCTTAGGTTGATATTTAGAGTTCTGATCTCTATTTCCTTAGCAAATATTCTTTTCTTCACTACTCCTTGGATAAATATAGTAAAGGGTTTGAGGATGCTTGGAGTTCCTTCTTTGGCTATCGCTATTATTTATATGACCTACAGATACATATTCTTTTTTGCTAATTTAGCTCAAGATATTTTTCTTGCTAAAAAAAGTAGAACTATTGAGTTTAATTACAAAAGGGAATATTCTTTTATTGGTTCTGCTATTGGACTTTTGTTTATGAAGGCAAGAATGCTCTCGGAGGAAGTATCTCAAGGAATGATTTCTCGCGGTTTTGGTAAAGAGTTTCATCCTATTATTAAGAGAGAAAAATATACTATAAAGGACTTTTTGCCTATAATAATGGAAATTTTAATAATTGGAGTTTTAATATGGATGGATCGAAAATTTTATTTAAATTAGTAGATGTAAGTTTCTATTATGTTTCTGAAAGGTTGGCTTTAAATTCTATATCCCTTGAGATAAAAGAAGGAGAAAGCATAGGAATATTAGGTCCTAATGGATCAGGAAAATCTACCCTTTTAAAAATTCTTGATGGTCTTTTATTTCCTCAAGAAGGAAAAGTTTTTTTTGAGGGAAGAGAGCTTAGGGAAAAGAGTTTTGAGGACCCTAATTTTAATCGTTATTTTAGAAAAAAGGTGGTCTTACTTTTTCAAAATGTAGATGCTATTCTATTTTCCCCTACTGTAAGGGACGAGCTTGCTTTTGGGCTTCTTCAACTTGGCTATTCTGACTCCGAGATAGAAAGGAAAATTTATGAATGTAGTAGGAAGTTTAGGATTGAAAATCTTTTGAAAAGGTCCCCCTTTCAATTGAGCGAAGGTGAAAAGAAAAAAGTTGCTCTTGCCTCGCTCCTTATAATAGAGCCCGATATTATTCTTTTGGATGAGCCTACAAATGAACTTGATCCAAGAAGTGTTAGAGAGCTTCTTTCCTATATTAAGGAGTTAAGAGCTGCTGGTAAAACTATAATTACTGCAACTCATGATTTACAGATGGTAAATGGATTTTTTGACAGAATTTTTGTTATGAACGAGGAAAAGAAAATTTTGAAAGTAGGTGATTACAAAACTATTTTTTCCGATAAGGAGTTTTTAAAAGAGGTAAATTTGATATAATTTTTTCTTATGAGAGTAAGGAATTTATTTGATATAAGTTTTGTTGAGGATAAAGAATTAAGAAAAAGTTTGAGCCTTGTAATACTTGGCGTATGCTTTGGTATTATATTCTTTAATGTTACCCAAGGAGCACCAATAGCAGGTTTTGCTAAGGAGCTTGGTTTTGGAGATCTTTTATACGGAGTTATGTTGGCAATGCCTGTTCTTGGTGGTGCTATACAACTTTTTGCCTCATATGTACTTGAGAAAACAAGAAAGAGAAAACTTCTTTTCTTTTTAGGTGGATTTATTCAAAGACTTCCATGGCTTTTAGTGGTAATTTTGCCCTTTTTTGTCCACGATAAAAATGTTCTTTTTTCAAGCATTGTTTTTTTATTAAGCATTACTGCTATTGGTAGTGCTTTTATAAATGTAAGTTTTATGTCTTGGATGGGGGATTTGGTTCCCATAGAGATTAGGGGAAGGTTTTTTAGTCATAGAAGTATGCTTGCAACTTTTGTTTCATTGATAAGTGGTCTTTTAATTGGTGCGTTTCTTGATAGATTTTCTGATCTTTACGGTTTTGCAGTAGTATTTATATTTGCAGTAATTTTGGGAATTTTTGATATTTTGTGCTTCATATGGGTATACGATCCTCCTATGAGGGGAAATGATTTTTCAAATGTTAATTTTGCTAAACTCTTTAAGGAATCAATAACTCATCCTAAATTTTCTCATTTTCTATTATTTGCTGTTCTTTGGAACTTTGCTCTGAATATCTCGGCTCCTTATTTTAATTTATACATGATAAAGTACCTAAAAATGAGTTACTTTGATATAGCTCTTTATGTACAGATCATTAGCAATGTTACTACTATTCTTTCGGTAAGAATTTTGGGAAGACTAATAGATAGATTTGGGAATAAGCCTGTTCTTCAAATAAGTACTTTTATTGTGAGTTTTTTGCCTTACATATGGTGCTTTACTACTCCCAATAATTGGTTGTTATTTGTGATACTCGTACAAATCTTTGCAGGAGTTTTTTGGCCTGGTATTGATCTTTCTTTTAATAATTTAGCATTGGGTCTTTCTCCTAACGAAAACAGGTCTTTTTATATAGCAGTATTAAATTTGTTTGTGGGTATTATCAATGCTATATCTTTTATTCTTGGAGGCTACATTATAGAGTATGTTGCTCCTTCAATAGTTAATTTCATAAATAGTCTTCTCCATATTCATCTTGTGGAGTATCATTTAATATTTATTCTCTCAGGTATGTTGAGATTTACTTTTTTAAGAATCTTTATTCCCAAAATCTCCGAGGAAAGATCAAAACCTGTTGAAGAATTAACCAATCATATTGTTAGAAGAATTAGAAAAAGAACTCCCTAAAATTTTATTGATTTTTTAAAATAATTGTTTTAATATTAAATTATCTTTAAAACTGGGGGGTTATTATGAAGAAAATAATTCTAATTGGCATCCTTTTTGTTTTCCTCTTTTTAGGCTTTGCAGAAGGCAATCAAGAAGGTTTTAATGTACCGAGTATATCTCCAAATATTAAGAGTATAAAGGTGAGATTAAATACTCCTCTTATACTTAGCTCTTCTAATATTAAGATAATTACTATTAAAAAGACTCCTATTGCTTTTAAGCCTTTTAATTATAGCTTTTTTAAAATAACTAAGGACCAGATAATAACTTTAGAAAATGGAAACAAAATTACAGGAGAAGAATTCTTAAAGGAAATAAATGATATTGAGAAGAAATTAAATGATTATGGATACTCTTTAAGGGATAAAGAAGAGGAAATTGTAATTCAAAGGATTTTAATAAAAAGAGAAGATTTAGAAATGCAAAGAAAACTTATGCACAGTATTACGCCTTTTGCTACTTTTGAGCCTGTTCAGAAGGAAGAACCTCTAAAGGAATTTAAGGACTATAATTTTTCAAGAAAATGGGAATTACCATTAGGGGATGATAATTTTAATATTAATATATTTGCAAATCTGGAGATGAAAGGAAGAGAAGATCAAGTATTAACAAACGCCTATGCTTTAGCAGAAGCCAGGGTTTTAGGGCGTAAAGCTGAGCTAATAAAGATTGAGGCCGATCTAAATTCGGCAAGAAATAGTAATAATGATGCTAAATTAAATGTGTACATTCTGGGAAATAAGGAATATTCAAAAAACTTTAATGTCAGTTATAGTTTAAAGGAAAACTTAAAATATGATGTAGACTGGGGATTTCCTATTACTGCTCCTGTGGGACCTTTTAGCATAACAGGAATTTTTGGTATAAGAGGCGGCATAATATTGGAATTAAATTCTAAATTTGATAGTTTGAATTGTTCTATAGGTGTAAAGCCATCCATAGACACAAAAGCTTTTGCAGAAGTTGGGATTGATTATAAGGTGGCTTCTGCAGGAATGGGTGGTGAACTTACTATTTTGAAAGACAGTCTTGAATTAGGAGGCAGTTTGGGATTAGTTTTACAAGACCCCATATATAATTCCTTTTTTGACATCTCTGCTTTTGGAAGAAATAGTTTAAATGCTTTATCAGGAGATTTATATTTCTTTGTAAAAGTAAACTATCTTGTAGGGTCTAAAAAATTTAAGGCACAAATATATGAATGGGATGGATTTTCTTATGAATATTCTCTCTTCAATTATTCTCTAAATGAGCCTGTCTATAAAGATAAAACCATCTGGTTGGTGGTAAAGGATATTAGGGGAATAACTCCTTATACTGCAAGAAATGAAAAGATTAATATCTCTTCGAAGAGGTTTTATGTGGAAGCTGAAATAGGGGGAGAGATTTTCAGCACTGTAATACCTGACAGAAATGGTGACGGTATTGCTGATTCTAATTGGCTTTTAAAGATTCCCTTGAGTAGCAAAAATACAAAGGTACCCATAAAAATTAGAGTAATTCAGGAATATTCTATGAGAAGCCTGAATTTCAAGAATAATCTGGATATTTTAAAAGGAGAAGGAAAAGATTTAGATTTTGTTCTTGATTTAAATACAAATACTTTAAGTGGTTCAATTAATGGTCAGATAGAAAGGGACTATATTTGTACAGGGGATACTAATTATTTTGGAGAGAGATATCATAGAATAACTGTAAAGCTTACAGAATCAGCATTTACGCCTGCTCCTGCTCAGTCACAATAAAATTTGACAAAAAAAATAATAAGTGTATAATTAAAGAATAAATTTTTTTAGGAGGTACGTTAAATTGGTTAAGACACTGTATGTAGGCAACCTATCGTGGCAGACCACCGAGGAGGACATAAAGGGACTTTTCGGAGGAGAAGGAGAGATCCAAAGTGTTAGATTGATTACTGATCGTAATACTGGAAGATCCAAAGGATTTGCTTTTGTGGAGACCACAGAAGAGGTAGCACAAAAACTTATTGATTCTTACAATGGTTATGAATTCAATGGAAGGAAGATTGTTGTAAGCGAAGCAAGACCTAAGGAAGAGCGAAGATCTTCTTCTAGCAGAAGCCATAACAGAAGATTTTAAATTATGAAAATTTTGATGGTTTGAAAAAGGGAAGCCCCTGTGAAAAAAAGTAGCAGGGGCTTTTTATTTGATGTATAATTGAGTCCATGAGAACGAGAAAAATTTATTACGAAGATTCAGAAATTTTTAATTGGAAGAGTAGGATTGAGGATATAAAACAAGAAGGAGATTTTCTTCTCTTAAGCTTGGATGAGACTATCTTTTATCCCGAGGGTGGAGGACAACCTTCGGATCGAGGAGAAATAGTGGGAGAAGCCTGGAAGCTTGAAGTAAGTAAAGTCTTTGAAAAAGACGGGGTAATATGGCATAAAGGTAAAATATTTGGGGAAAATTTTCCTAAAATAGGTGAAATTGTTGATCTCTTTATAAATATAGATCTTCGTAGGGAATATATGGAACAGCATACTGCCCAGCATCTTCTCTCTGCTATTTTAGAGAAAGATTATTCTCTTGAGACTACAGGTTTTCAAGTTTTTGAAGATCATACAAAGATTGAGATTCCATATAAAGGGTTAGATCCAGAGGGTTTTATTAAAGAGGTGGAAGGAAAGGTTAATGAGTATATCGGAAGAAATATCTCTATTTCCATATATTGGAAGGATGAAAGTACAAGAATTGTTGAGATTCCAGGTCTTGATGTAAATCCTTGTGGGGGTCTTCATGTGAAAAGTTTAGGAGAACTAAAATTATTAAAGATATTAGATTTTTACAAAAAGAATAATCTATATTGGCGGGTGGAATTTGTAGCAGGCAGGAGAATTATCAAACAGCTTGAGAAAAGGGAAAAAGAATACAAAATTATTAAGGAAAAATTAGGGAATCCTAATATTGTGGAAGGAGTAGATATGCTCTTGTCAAAGGCTGATAACTTAGAAAAGCAGATCAGAAAGCTTAAAGAAGAATTGAATTCCTATAGGTTGGAGGCTTTGTTAAAAGAGACAAAGGAATTTAAAGAATATAAATTTGTTGCAAGAATGATGGATCTTGAAATAGGAGATTTAAAATACGTAGCTCAAGGGCTTTTTGTAAAGGATAAAGTAGTAGGGGTTTTATTTAATCCACAGGGGCAGGGATTTGTATTTGGAAGAAGTGTAGAGAAAGATCTTTGGAATAGTATTTTATCTTTTCTTTTTAGAAATGGATGGAGAGGGAGTAAAGAGGGAGAATTTTTACAAGGAAAGATTGAAAACCCTAAAAAAGTTATAGAGGAAATTTTCTTAGAATTTTTCAAAGATTGATGTTTTATTTCTTTCCCTTTTAGCTTTGTAAAGGGCATTGTCTGCTAATATTAAAAGTTCTCTGGGGTTTTGAGAGTGAATAGGTGAATTTGCTATCCCTATACTTAAAGTTCCTGTTTTTTCTTGAACATTTATAGGTACTATATGCCTTTCTATGTTCCATCTAATTCTTAGCTTTTCTCCTACTTTATAAGCTGAATCAAGGTCTGTTTCAGGTAATATACAAACAAATTCCTCTCCACCAAATCTACCTATACTGTCTATGTTTCTTGTGTTGCGTAGGAGAAAAAGAGCAAGTTCCTTTAAAAAATTATCTCCTATTATATGTCCATACATATCATTGATGTTTTTAAAATGGTCAATATCTATGAACAGTAGACTCAAAGGACGGTTATATCTTAGTGCTCTATTTATCTCATTTTCTAAGATCTCATCAATTTTTCTCTTATTGTATACTCCTGTAAGAGGATCAATACAGGAAAGCTTTTCAGTGTGTTCATAAATAAAAGAGTTTTCAAGAGATATAGTAAGATGATACAGGATCGAAAGTATAGTGTCCTGTAAGTCATAGGAAGAGGGCATTGATAATCCCACAAATCCGTATAATTTTTCATTTCTCTTTAAAGGTATGAGAAGATAATCTTCTGGGATATTATAAGCAAATAGTTTTATATCTTTTGAAGTATAAAAACTATTATCATTACCAAAACTAAGTATATCAATTATCTCTTTTGCTTCTTCTCTACTAATTATTTGAAAATCTTGATAAAATTCTTCCATTACAAAGTTTAGCCACTACTCTTGCTACGTCCACAGGCTTTTTTGCCATATTTAAGTCAGAGATACACTGAAGAAGTATACTTGGATTGCTTCCTTTTTGTTGAAGTAGCCTTATCTATGATTTTTCGGGTTAAATCTCCGATTTCGTCTTTTCTATTTATTTTGTTCGGCTAATTTTTCAAGGGGTTTCACGTAGGTATATTTCATGGAATAGTAGAAAAGCATAGTAAAGAATATTTGAAGAGTAAGAAGAGGCAAAGAAAAAGAAACAGCAGAACCTATAATTTTGTTTCTTAAATCCTTTATGTCAAAACTAAATATTAGCTCTACTGAGTTTAGTGAGCTTTTCGTTAAAGTATAAACATAAAAGTAATTATCTTTGTAATATATGTTCTTTTGAGTAAGGAGATTTTGGGGGATGTCCTTGTATTTTATATTGGGTATTAGTTTATATGTATTGCCATTTTGGAAAATTATACCTTCAACTTTACAACACTTACAAAAATAACTTCTAAAAAAGTGAAAAAGATTAAAGGGAAAATTCTTTTGATTTTTATACCACAAAAGTTTACGTAATTCAATAAATTATTTTAATAGTTTTTATTTCAAAGGGTCTGAAATGCAATTTAAAACAAGAGTTTTTCTGGGGTATTTCTTGTTCTATTTCTTCTAAAAGATTTGTTTCATAAACTTTTTTGATAGGAATATCAAGGTTTATATCAACCTCTTCTTCTTTTCCAAGATACTCTATAAATCTTAAAATTATTCCTTCTTCATCCTCCGATTTTTTAAGCGCTCCAATAATAACGTTTCTTTTATCCCAACTTAAAAATCTTTTTTCTCCTTTATTTTCAGATATTTCCATAATATACAAAGGTCTGTTAAGTGCTTCTGCCTCTTTTAAGGTTGATTCATCTAAGCCTCCTAAATGAGGAAAAACAGAGTATGTAAAGTTATGGATACCTATGTCTGCCATATAATCAGGTGTTATAGGAGATCTTAAGAGGGTAATTCCTATAATATTTTCGTCAATACTATGACCATATTTTCCATTGTTGATTATACTTACCCCAAAATCTCTTTGGGATAGATCAATAAATCTTTGTACTGGGATTTCAAATTGAGCTTTTTCCCAGGAGGTATTTTTGTGTACAGGTTTCCAATAAATTCCATAAGGAACTTCGTATTGAGTAATTGGAGTAAATATATTTATAGGGAAATAAACTCTAAGCATAGTTCTTCTTTCGTGCCATTCAATTTCATTGATAATGTCTAATCTTTTTGAATAGGCATAGAGAGTGTAGTATTGAGTTATTGTTGAACTTTTATATTTTTTTACAACTTTTATTTGGGCTCTTAAAGGTCCCTTTTCCACTATCTCAATTTTTTCTACGTCTTTTATCTCTTTTCCAAATTTTTCATATTCTAAAGGTATATCCCATGCTTCCCAATATCTGGGTCTGTCTGGAAATGCAAATATTTGATTTCCTCTTTCTTTAAAAACTTCTCTGTTTAAGTCTTTATATAAAACGTTTATGGTTCCATCTCCATTTATTTTTACTTTGAGAAAAGAATTTTCTAAATGATCTTCTCCGATAATGAGATCAGTACTTATTTTTTCGTAGGTTTCCTCTTTTGAAACTTGAAGGGTTATAAAACTGAAAGGCTCAATTAATACGTCTCTCGAGTAAACTAACATTTTTTTGTCATAAGTTTTTTGAGAGGGCAAAGCTTTATTTTTGTATACTAGGGTCAAATCTTGATTAGAATCTAATTCAAAATTTAATTCTTGAGGAAAGGAAGTTGGATTATATATGAGAAGGAAATCTCCCTTATCTTTTGAGGTTAAATTGATATTAAAATCAAGGATTTCTTTAAGTTCTTTTTCTGTATCTTTATAGACTTCTCTTATGGAGGATCCTGGAAGAATATCATGAAATTCATTCCTTAAAAGTTTTTTCCATTGCTTGTCTATTTCTTCCTTAGGATATAAAGTATTTTCAAGAGCATTAAATAGGGTAGCTAAACTCTCAATAGTTATTAGGTGGTTTTCTGCTATTCTGTGGAGTCTTTTTATCCTTCCTTGTGTAGTAAAGGTTCCTCTATGAAGCTCTAAATAAAGATCTCCATAATATATAGGAAGTTTTTCTTCATTTATTTTTTCTAAAAACTTAATAGGATTTTCCTTTCTTATTTTAGGGATTAAGGGAAAATCTTTTAAAAGATTGAGCCTTTCAATCATTTCAAAAGTAGGTCCACCACCGCCATCTCCATATCCATAGGAGTAGATAAGAGAGTTTGATAAGTCTTTTTGTTGAAATTCCATAAAGGTTTTTATAATCTCTTTAATATCTGTGGTTCCGTTATAGCCGCAGTGTTTTCCAAAGATGTGAGCAACAATCTTTGTTCCATCTATTCCTTTCCATAAGAAAAGATCATAGGGGAATGTATTGGTTTCATTCCAAGTTAGTTTAGTGGTTGCAAAGTATTTAATACCTGACTTTTTTAGGATTTGAGGAAAGTTAGGGTTAAAGCCAAAAGTATCAGGAAGCCATGCTAATTTACATTTTATCCCAAATTCTTTCTCAAAAAATTTTTGGGCATAGAGAAATTGCCTTACAAAGGATTCTCCAGAAGGAAGTTGACAATCATTTTCTACCCATGTTCCTCCCTCAATTATCCATCTTTCTTCTTTTGCTTTTTCTTTTATCTTCTCAAAAAGATATTTATTTTTTTCTTTTATATCTTGATAAATTTGGGCACTACTTTGAAGAAAGACAAAGTCTGAATAGTTCTTCATAAGAGTGAGAACAGTAGAAAAGGTCCTTTGTGCCTTTCTTATGGTCTCTTCTCGAGGCCATAGCCAAGCATAATCTATATGAGCATGCCCTATGGCATAGAGTTCTCCCATGTTAGGATATTCATTTTTTAATTCAGAGAGCCTTTTTAATGCCAATTGAGAATAATGAGTAATAGATTTTTTTAGCTCCTCAGGTATAGGTTTTTCAATATTTTCAAAATCAGGTTGGCTCCAAAGTCCATTTATAAGGTCCATAGTAAATTTGGTGTTTTGAATTCTTAGCATAAACTCAGAATAAGAGCTTATTAAATCAATTTTTCCAAGGGTCTCCTCTAAAATATTTTGGATTTTCTTTTGGAGTTCTTTATTTGTGTCTTCTAAGGCAAGTCCAAACTCTCTTATGAGATAAAAAGTAAGCCATGCACGATATAATTCTTCATCTTTCTGATAGATATAGGCTTCTTTGAAAATAGGGTTTTTTTGATTTTGCCCAAAAAGCCCTTTGGGAACTGCCTCTATTAAAAAGAGATATTCTTCTTTGTAGGGAATTTTATGATCTTGGTGATAGGGATTTATACCAGCGTAGGGGATATTGTTTAAAAATAAAAATGCCTCTCCCCCTACATCAAGATGTATATAAAGAGGGAGAGCCGACACCTCTCTACTTAACTTAACTCTTTTTATAAAGTATACGGGGAGAGAAATCTTCTTCCATCTCTCCCCAAGTTTTATAACCTCTAAATTTGATAAAGTTTCAATATCTTCCCTTCTATCTGTAAATCCCCACTCATCAAGAATAAACTTTCTGAGAATAGAGTAACTATAAAGTTCATCTAACCAAAAATTCCATTGTTCTAATAGATATTTTTCGCTCATAGCTCTAATCTTATAGTGATTTCAGAAGGATATCCTTGTTTTATTAATTCTTCTCTTACCTCCATTACCGCTTTAACCATATTTTCCAACTTTGCTTTTGCTTCTTCCCAGGTTCTTGTCTTTAAGCCACAATCGGGATCAATAAATACCTGTTCTGGGCTAAAATGTTTTAAGGCTTCTTTTATTCTTGCTTTTATCTCATCTACTGTTTCTATTCTGTGGGAGTGTACATCAATAACCCCAACGGCAACATATTTTTCTTCTGGAAAACCCTCTTTTTCTATAAGAGGATAAAGTTTGTCAGCATTATTAGTGAATTCAAGATCAAATTGATGTACAGGAAAATTTACTACTTCTTTCCATATAGGTCTAAAATCACCGTAACAAATATGGGTTATAAGGAAACTTCTTAAACCTCTTGTAGTAATTTTAAAGGCTTCCTTTGCAATCTCGATCTCCTCAGGATGGGTTGGAACAGCAGGTTCATCTATCTGTACAAATAAGGCTCCCGCCTTTTCTAAGTCTAAAGCTTCCTGATTTATCACTTCTGCAAGGTCAAGGACTAAATCCCTTTTATTGTCATAATATTCGTTAAAGGACCAGTCTGCTATGGTGTAAGGTCCTGTTAACATCCCCTTTACAGGCTTTTTAGTTAGACTCTGGGCATATTTAAACATTTCTACAGTTATAGGTTTTGGTCTTCTTATTTTTCCTATCACAATAGGTTTTTTGTAATATCTATTTCCATAGGACCTTACAAGGCCACTTATGGTAAATCCTTCTAAATTTTCGGCAAAGTAGGTTGCCATGTCGCCTCTTTCCATTTCTCCATGTACCAATATGTCTATTCCTATCTCCTCTTGAAGTTTTATAACCTCTTCTGTGGCTTTTAGTTCTAATTCGTGGAGAGTAGAATAAGGGATTAAACCTCTTGAGTATTGGTTTCTTGCCTTCACCAAATAATCTGGCTTAGGAAAACTTCCCACACTGGTGGTAGGTAATATGGGTAGTTTTATCTCTTTCATCTTTTCTCACCTCTTACTAAATTTACTCCTTTTGCAAGATTTACCAGTTTATCATATGCTCTCTCTCTGGGTAGGTATTCAAGACCACAGCTTGGATTTACAAAAAGTTTGTCTTCTGATATCCATTGTAAAGCTTGTTTTATAAGATCTGCGATTTGTTCTGGAGTTTCTAATTTTGTATTTCTTGCATCCACTATTCCATAACCTAAGGCAAGATTTTTAGGAAATTCTTTTAGTATCTCAAAGTTTTCTTTCCTGGATACAAAATCAATGCCAAAAGTGTCTATTGGAAGATCTTTAATTCTGTTTTTGAGGGGAATTACTGTATGAAAATAAGTGTATATAGCTAAATTTCCTGAAAAATATTTTCTCATTTCTTTATATACATCTATGAAAAGGTCTATATCTTCAGGATAGTATTGAATAGATGGTTCATTAAATTGAAGGTATTCTACCTTGTTTTCTTCAAGAAGTTTAGTTTCTTCTATAAGGGCATTGGTATAGGCTTTTACAAGTTTTTCAAAGTTTTTGTAGTGCTCATCTCTGCTAAGTCTTGCCATAGTGTATGGTCCTGTAAGTACTGCTTTTACTGGAATGTTTCCTGCCCATTTTTGAGCTTTTTTCCAGTCTTCTATAACAATTGGTTCTTTCCATTTTATTTCACCCACAATTACTGGCTGTCTATAATAAGTATTGTTATCAAAATACCTTATAAGTCCTCCGATTTGAGCTCCGTCAAGTTTTTTAGCAATATAGCTTTGTCCATCCTCCCATCTTATTTGTCCATCGGTTATTAACTCTACTCCTGCCGAAATCTGTTCTTGTATAACTTCTTGGGTTACCTCATCAAATATTTTTTCTAATTCTTCTTTTGTAATTTTGCCTTGGTCATAAGCATGAATAGCTTTTCTTAGTTTTGGCTCCTTAGGTGGATTAGGTATTTTAGGATAGTGATCTACTACTGTGATAATCATTTCTTACCCTCCTTTTTATTCATATATGTCTTTTAAAACTGCACCCTTGCTTGCAGATGTAACCAAAGCTGCGTATCTTCTTAAATAACTAAACTCAATATCTCTTTTAATGGGCTTCCATTCTTTCTTTCTCTTTTCAAGCTCCTCGTTACTTAATTTCACATTTAAAGTCCTATTGGGGATATCTATCTCAACAATATCGCCATCTTTGAGAAGGGCTATGGGACCTCCTTCGGCAGCCTCAGGAGAAATATGTCCAATAGCAGCTCCTCTACTTCCTCCTGAGAATCTGCCATCGGTTATTAGGGCTACATCTTCATCAAGTCCCATTCCAGCAAGGGCTGATGTGGGTCCGAGCATTTCTCTCATTCCAGGCCCACCCTTAGGTCCCTCGTATCTTATCACTACTATATCTCCTTTTTTAATATTACCAGCATATATTTCTTTTATAGCTTCCTCCTCGCTGTTAAATACCCTTGCGGGTCCTTCATGCTTTAACATCTTAGGTGAGACTGCGGATTTTTTAACTACAGCACCTTCTGGTGCAAGATTTCCATACAATATAGCAAGACCGCCGTCTTTTGCATAAGGTTCTTCCAGTGGCCTTATGATGTTTCTGTCTCTTATTACTGCACTTTCTGCTATTTCTCCTATGGTTTTTCCTGATACTGTTAAGGCATTTGGATCTATTAGGTTCCCTTTGAGAAGTTCTTTTAATACTGCGGGTATTCCTCCCGCCTCATGAAGGTCTTGAATATGTTGAGAAGAAGCTGGGCTTAACTTACATATATTTGGGGTTCTCTCGTTAATTTTTTGGAAAGTGTCAAGAGGTAGGTCCACTTTTGCTTCTTTTGCAATTGCAAGAAGGTGAAGTACTGTATTTGTAGATCCCCCAAGAGCCATATCAACTGCAATGGCATTTTCAAATGCAGATCTTGTTAAAATATCGCGAGCCCTTATATTATCTTTTACTAATTGGACTATTCTTTTTCCAGCTTCTTTTGAAAGTCTTTTTCTCATACCATCATAAGCAGCAGGTAGTGTCCCATTGTAGGGTAGAGCTATACCAAGAGCTTCTGAAAGGCAGTTCATGGTGTTCGCAGTAAACATTCCTGAACATGAACCACATCCAGGGCAAGCATACTGTTCCAATTCATAGAGGTCTTCTTCTCTCAAATTTCCTGCTTTTACTTGTCCTATTCCTTCAAAGACACTTATAAGATCTACATCTTTTCCTCTCCATCTTCCTGCAAGCATAGGACCGCCACTCAATATAAGAGAGGGTAGATTAAGCCTTGCTGCTGCCATCAACATTCCAGGGACGATTTTATCACAATTGGTTATAAGTATTATTCCATCAAGTTGATACGCCTCTACCATAGCTTCAATAGAGTCTGCAATTAATTCTCTGCTGGCAAGGGAATACTTCATCCCTTTATGTCCCATGGCAATTCCATCACATATTCCTATAACCCTAAATTCTAAAGGAGTACCTCCTGCTTCCAAAATACCATATTTTACTGCTTCTGTGATTATATCTAAATGGATATGTCCAGGAATCATTTCATTTCCAGAATTTACTACACCTATAAGAGGTTTTTCTAATTCATCCTTTGTATATCCCATGGCATAAAACAAAGATCTATGAGGTGCTTTTTCTATCCCTTTTTTAACAGCATCACTCCTATGCATAAGCGAGCCTCCTTTTCCCCAAAATGAGAAATTTGCATAATCTTAACAACGATGAGATTATTATGTCAAGGGATTTTTTATAAGCACATCTCTAAAATTTTGTACACATCTTCTTTATTTAGTTTCTTTACATTTCCTATGGGGCCAAATTTAGTAGCTTTTTCTGCCATTTCCTCTAAACGTTCATTATTGATTCCTATTCTTGATAGATTAGTAGGAATTCCTAAGCTCTCATAAAAGTCTATAAGTTTATCAATGCCCTTTAGTCCTACTTCAAAATCATCTTCTCCTTGAATACCCCATACATTTCTCGCAAAATTAGCGAATTTGTTAGGAATTACATCTATAACATATTTCATCCAATGAGGAAAAACAATGGCAAGTCCAAGACCATGGGGTATATCATAAAGGGCGGAGATGGCATGTTCAATTGCATGAGAAGCCCAGTCTTGTTCTTTTCCTACGCCTATTATTCCGTTGAGGGCATTAGTTCCGCACCAAAGAATTATGGCTCTACTTTCAAGATCCTCGGGATTTTGGGCAAGTTTTGGTGCGGTTTCTATTACTGTTCTCATTATAGCTTCTGCAAATCTGTCTTGAAGTATGGCATCTTCAGTTCTATCAAAATATTGTTCAAATACATGGGACAATATATCTACAATTCCATAAAGAGTATGGTTTAGGGGAACAGACACAGTATTTTGGGGATCAAGAATAGAAAATTTAGGATAGAGATAAGGACTTGAAATTGCTAACTTTTCTTGGGTATCCATGTTGGATATGACTGCATTACCGTTCATTTCTGAACCTGTCGCAGCTAAGGTTAGGACAACTCCAATAGGTATAGTAGGTTTTATGGGAATTCTTTTGGTAAATAAGTCCCATACGTCTCCCTCATAGGTTAGCCCTGCTGCAATTGCCTTTGCGGTATCAATCACGCTTCCGCCACCCACCGCAAGGAGTATGTCAATTTTATTTTCTCTAACTATTTTTATTCCTTCTCTTACAAGGTCTACTCTTGGATTTGGTTTAACTCCAGAAAGTTCATATATTTCAAGTTCTTCTTTTTTGAGTAAATCTACTACTTTATCATATAATCCTATTTTTTTGATGCTTCCTTGTCCTGTAATGAGAAGTACTTTCTTTCCATAATTTTTTGTTTCCTTTCCCACTTTATTAGTTGAGTCATTTCCAAAGATGATCTTTGTAGGATTATGGAATACAAAATTTCTCATTTTTATGAAAGCCTCCTTTTTTGATATATGTTTTAAAAAAAATTATATCACTCAATTTCTCCTTTTTCTAATAATTCTAAAAATAATTGGGCAATCTCTGGATCAAATTGTTTGCCCATATTTTTCTTTATTTCATTAATGATCTCTTTCTTAGAAAGGCCTTTTCTGTAAGGTCTATTGGATTTCATTGCAGAGTAGGCATCAGCTACTGCGATAATCCTTGCAAGAAGAGGAATTTCCTTTCCCTGAAGGCTTTGGGGATATCCTTTTCCATCATATCTCTCATGGTGATAAAGTACTGCCTGAAGGAGTTTTTCCATTTTGGGAAGTTGGTTTAATATAAGGTAGCCTAATCTTGGATGTTCCTTAATAATCTTCCATTCCTCATCGGTTAGAGGTCCTGGTTTTTTAAGTATTTCGAAGGGTATTCCAATTTTTCCAATATCATGAAGTTTTCCTGCAAGCTCTAATATCTCAAGATCTTCTTTAGAAAGTCCTAATTTTTCTCCAATTTTTCTTGCATATTTGGCTACTTCGTTACAATGAGTATAAGTGTAATTGTCCTTGTTATCAATGGCATTAATTAAACCAAGAAATTCATCAAATTTAGGGGCTTCTTTGGACATGGGAGTTTTGTAGGAGCAAGATATGGTACTAAAAGAATCTCCTCCTGAAGTTTTAGCTTTGTACATGGCTATATCTGCAAGGGTCAATAGTTTCTCTGGTTCATTAGTATCATCAGGATAAGATGCTATTCCCATACTTATTTTTATAGGGATTTTGTTGTTCGTAGGAGTTGTAATGGTTAAGTTTCTAATACTCTTTAATAATCTTTCTGCAAGTTTAATAGCCCCCTCTAAATTGGTCTCTGGTAAGATTATTGCGAATTCATCTCCTCCATATCTTCCTACTAAGTCCGTTTTTCTACATGAATTTTTTAAAATTTTCGCTAACTCTCTTAGTACTTGGTCTCCAAAAGTGTGTCCATAGGTATCATTAAATAACTTAAAATTGTCCACATCTATTACTATTGCAGAAAGGGGTCTATTGTATCTTTTTGCCCTTTCTACATCTTTGTTAAACCCTTCCTCTAAAGCTCTCCTATTTAGAACTCCTGTAAGAGGATCTATGGTTGCTAATTTCTTTATCTCTTCAAATAGAAAGGCATTTTCAATAGCTATAGAAATATAATTGGCAATAGCTTTTAAAAAGTTTACTGTCTTCTCGGTGTATACATCATTTTCATGTTTAAGGACTATGGCACCTTTTACTCCTCTTCCTGTAATTAATGGTACACATAAAATGTTTTTGTTTTCTTTCTTTATAAGCATAGGGTTATTATTTTTTATTGACTCTATTATTATGTTTTTGTCTGCATTAGTTAACTTTTCATGAGTCTTTTTAAGTTTTTTCACTTTTATATCTAAGATATTTTCATTTCCATTTAGAAGAGCTAAGTAAAAAGCATCATAATCAAATAGATTTGCTATTTTGCTTGAGACAAGATCCCATATTAGATCTAGTTCGATGGAGGAGGTTATGGTATTTCCAATCTCATTTAGAATTGATAACTCTCGGATATGTTCTATTAGCTGATCTTCATATGCTCTTCTTTCTTCAAATAATTTTGCTCCCTGGATTCCTGCACTTATTTGGGTTCTTAGAATCTCATAAAAAAATCTATGTGGGATACCAAGTTCAAAAAGAGCATATCCAAAAAATGTATCTTGGAAATATAGGGGTTCTATAATATATGTAAATCTCCTTTTAGGGAGAATTCTTTTAGGTATAAATTCGTCTGAAAATTTTATATCTTTATGTTCTGCATTTTCTGAATAGCCAAAAAGTAAATTCTTTTTATTCTGAGAATTTTCCTGCTCTACAATATAGAAGCTCTTTATACCAAGATCAGGTAAATTATCTTTTAGATAATTTACAATAGCATCTTTATTAAAGGAAGAAATTAGATTTATTCCAAAACCTGTCAGATTTTGAAAATCTTCTTCTAATTGAGCTTTTTTATATCCCTGAGACCTTTCTGCATAATCGCTTATTATGACCCTTGCTTGATGCCAAAGATTTTCTGCAAAGGCCAAATCATCTTTATCCACATAATATATGACAAATCTTCTTAATGTGGAAATGTAATCTTGGAAATATCCTATTTGAGGGGTGATTAATTCCCTTGTCTTAAGGAGTTTCTGGAGATAATTGATAAAATAGTCTGGATTTTTCTCTCTTAAACTGGTAAGAAAGCTTTTGTAAAGTTCTATTAACTCATTTTTTTCTAATTCATACTGGACTTTACTTGCCACTTTTACAAATTCCTCTTTTAAGTCCTCTAATTTCTCCCAGGAGAGGCTTATGTTTACTTTTTTAGGCTCCACCTTTGCTCTGTCCAGCGCTGAATATTTACATCCGCAAGATTCCCTTATAATTAATTTAGTGGGAAGAGGTTCCATATTTTCTATTTCTCTTCCCTCTATAATATTTACTAAGGTCTCTATAGCTTTTTCGCCCATCTCAAAAAGGGGTTGTCTTACCGTAGTGAGAGGTGGAGTTATAAAGCTTGCTTCTTCTACATCGTCAAATCCAGTAATTTTAATATCTTCTGGTATAAGAAATTTTCTTTTTTTGAGTTCTTCAATAGCTGAAAGAGCCATGTCATCATTGGATGAAATAATAACTTCGGGTTTTATCTTTCTCTCATCAAAAAAGGTTTTTATAGCCTTTTTCCCTGATTCATGTAGAAAATCTCCATAATATATGTGATCTTCTGGTACCTTTATATCATATTGAGACAAAGCCTCCATAAAAGTTTCATATCTTATTCTGGCTTCAATATTATCCATGGGCCCAGTTATAAAAGCAAACTTTGTATAACCATGGTCTTCAATGAGATGGATCAAAAGTTCTTTGAAACCATTAATATTGTCAACAATAAAGCTTGGAACCTTTTCTAAGGGAAGTCCAATACTTACAGTAGGTATATTTTCAGAGAATAGTTTGCAGAATTTTATGGTTTCTTCATTAGGGATGTGAGAACTTAAAGCAGAGGTGAACATTATCAGTCCATCAATATCTTTTTTAGAGATCAAATAATAGATTTTATTGGCGCATTTTTCATAATCAAAGGGAGAGTTTAAGGTTTTTCCTACAATACAATAGAGATTTATATCCTTTCTCTCTGCATATGAGAAAATTCCCTTTAAAATATTCCATTGATATACATTTAAATTGTCTACGAATATTCCAATATTTTTCCGCATTAAATTCATCCTCCCCCGCTTTGATATTTAATTTTAATCTTTAAAAACTTGCAATAGAATATTGCTTTCCTCCTAATCTTTTTGCATTATACATTGCTGAATCAGCAAGACTTAAAATTTTTTCTGGATCTTTACTGGTTTCCGGATATGATGCTATACCAATACTTATACTTATGTATATTTTTTCACCGTTGGGAAATTTTATCTCCATTTTTTCAAGGTTTTTTATTATTTTATTTGCAACTTTTATACTCTTTTCAAGATTCGTTTCTGGCAGGATTATTACAAATTCGTCTCCTCCAAATCTTCCTACGGTGTCTACTTTTCTACAAGATTTCTTCAAATTTTCTCCAATCTTCTTTAGTACTTCATCTCCGTATTGATGACCCAAGATGTCATTTATAATTTTGAAATTATCAAGATCGAGCACCATAACCGACAATGGTCTTGAATATCTTTTGGATCTTTCTATCTCTTTTCTAAGTTCCTCTTCAATATATCTCCTATTAAAAAGTTGGGTTAGTGGGTCAGTAATGGCTAATCGGTTTAGTTCTTCGAAGATTTTTGCTCCTTGAATGGCTGCACTAATCTGAGATCTTAAAATTTCATATATTACACCTCTCTTGGGACCATACTCCAATACCATATATCCAAAAAAGTTTTCTTGAAAATAAAGAGGTTTTACTATAAGTTCTTTTCTTTCCTTAGGATAAAGTTTTTTAGGTATTATTTCATCAAAGCTAAGTTTTATTTCTTCTCGAACATTTTCATCTCTTAAGTGGGCAAATATAAGTTTTTTCTCTTTTAGGTTTTCATCGGTGAATACAAGGTAAAAACTGTTGATATTTAACTCTGGAAGTCTTGCAGATATCCTTTCTATAATATCCTCCATTCTAAAACTTGAAAGTAGATCAGAACCAATATATCCTAAAAGTTCTATTTCTTCGTTAGTTTTGTATTGCTCATATCTTAATAACTTTTCTGAATAAGTACTTATTATTCTTTCTGCTTTCAGGATTAGAGTTTCTGCATCTTTCTTTAAATCTTTTTCTAAATATGTTTTAGTAAAGGAGTCAATTAAAAACACTATTTCTTTTAACTCTTCTGTGGTGGAGAGATTTTTTTCCAAGTACTCATGAATTTTTTCTAAAAAGATTTGTCGTTTCTCAAATAGGGAGGTAAAAAATAGATCATAAATTTTAGAGAACAACTCATAGTTTTCCTTTTTAATTTGAGAATCTTCTGTTAGAAATTCTAAAAATTTATTTTTTAGAATTTTAGCCTCAGTAATATTTACTATTTTCTTTTCCGATGGTGGAATTGCTTTATTAAAAATTTCTTCTTTATGTCCACAAGATTCTCTTATTATTAATCTTGTGGGGAGGACAATATTCTCTTTTACTTTTTCTCCTAAGATTATAGATAAGCAGATCTCTAATGCTTTTTCTCCAAGCTCGTAAAGGGGCTGGTTTACGGTAGTAAGAGAAGGGGTTATAAAATAGGATTCCTCAATATTATCAAAGCCGGTTATTGCAATATCTTCTGGAATTTTTATCTTTCTTCTTTTAAGTTCTTCTATTCCACCTATAGCCATCATGTCGTTGGAAAAGACAATTACATCTGGCTTTAACTTTCTCTCGTCCAAAAAAGTTCTTACTGCATTAATCCCAGAAAACTTTGAGAAATCCCCTTCGTAAATATGGTCATCTTTTATCTCTATATTGTTCTCTCTCATTATTTTCAAAAAGATCTCATATCTCTCTTTTGCCTCATCATTGTTTAGAGGTCCTGTTACGAAGGTAAAATTTTTGTATTTATGGTCTTTTACAAGGTGATCAAGTAGGTTAATAAAGCCCTTTGAGTTATCAATGGTAATAGAAGGAAAGTTTTCTACGGTAAGCCCAATGCTTACTGTAGGTATATCACTAAAATTTTTATAGAATCCAATAATCTTTTCTTTTGGTATGTTGTATCCAAGGACTAAACCAAGAATTATTAATCCATCAATATCTTTATAGTTTATCAACTGATATATTTTATTTCTCTGTAGGTTTTCTATATCATAATTTAGATTTCCTCCCACAAAGATGAAAAGATCAATATTATACTTTCTGGAAGTATTAATTATTCCAGAGATTACCTTTAATTGGTATTCCTCATATAAGTAGTTTACTATGACTCCAATCCTCTTTCTCAAGTTATACCCCTTTTAGAAAAGTTAACTTTCTTAACAATATTATACATCAGTTAAAAATTTTTTAAAATTCCTAAAAATTGATATAAAGTAAGAATAGTAAATCTATCTCTTATGTATAAAGCGTACTGAATTGCTTTTTTGATATCTTCCTTTTTAATACCCCAGTCCTCTGGATTTGTAGAAAATCCAATTTTATTACATGCTTTTGTTATCTCTTCTTTCTTATCAAGGAGATTTTCTGCAATGGCATATATTTTGTGCCTGTTCAGTTTTATTCTCTCTATCAGATCTTTTCTAAAAGATAGATCGTTAAATTTTTTAATCCTTTCTATGTTTTCTTTTATTATTCTCTCACTATTTTTAGGAAAGTGGGTTTTTATCTCCCCTTTCCACTGGTCTATATCTATTCTGTAAGCTAAATATTCATCAATATTATCAAGATTAAGCTCAAGAAGTTTTTCATATAGATCTATTACATAGAAGGTGGAAATGCCAACTTTTATTCCGTGAAATATCTCATAACCTAAGAATTCTAGATAATGAGCAATATGATGTTCTGCGCCCGATGCAGGTCTGGAATTACCTACAATTGCCATCAATTCTCCTGATTTTATAAGGGCTTCAAGAAGGAGTTTTTCAAAATCGGGTTTATTTATGCTTTTTACAGTATTCTCACAAGCTTTATACATCTCATTATAAACTTTCTCATTTAAAGGCTCATCTATGAGAATATTTGCTAACTTCCAATCGGAAAGAGCAGTATACTTTCCTATTAGGTCTCCAAAACCAGCCCTTTTAAGTATATCGGGAGCATTTTTTATAATCTCAAGATTGGCAAAGATCTTTTTAGGAGTTTTTGCTATTACCGTAGTTTTTATATCCTCGATTGTAAGAGCTGCAACTGAAGAAGCATAGCCATCCATAGATGGAGCTGTGGGCACAGATATAAATTTAAGCTTCATTTTATAAGCGATAAATCTTGCAATATCTGTTAGACTTCCTGCACCTATGGATACCATCATGTGATGGTGATCTACATAAAGCATTACTTTACAGATGTGTTTCTCATTTGCATGAGTATCCCTGGGCAATATTAACAGATCATAGTTAATGTTTAGTTCTTTTAGTTTGTTTTCAATTTCTTTTCCACATACTTCGTAGGTGTTTTCATCAGCAAGAAGAAAGGGTTTTTCTTTTTGAATTTTGATATAGGAGATTAATTTTGAGTAATCTTTGTCCCAAACTAACATTTTTTGTCCCCCTATAAAAATGATATAATTTTTTTCATATGGCAGAAAGTATCTTAATAAATGTGCTTGTGATAATTATAGGGCATATTGCAAAAAAAATAAAATTATTCCCTGAAGATACAGGAACGGTCCTTAGCAGACTTGTAATATATATAACCCTTCCTGCAACTGTTTTAAAAGTTTTTATTTCTTCAGCTTTGAAGCTTGATCTTTTTATAGTTCCTTTAATTTCATTCTTTTTTGGACTACTAATATTTCTCATTGGTTTTTTACTTTTAAACAATTTGGAGTTAGAAGATAGATTAAAATGGACTTTACTGATAGGAATATGTGGTTATAACGTAGGTCTTTTCTCTTATCCTTTCATTAAAAGTCTTTATGGTGATGAAGGACTTCTCTATATGGCGATGTTTGATATAGGAAATTCTTTTATTGTTTTTGGGCTTTCTTATGCTCTTTCCTTAGTGTCTGAGGATGGATGGTCCTTTAATAAAACTACTCATCTTTTAGAGAGAGTTTTTTCTTTTTTCCCTTTGCAGGTTTATATAATTTCTATTCTATTAAGTCTTTTAAAAGTTAATTTTCCAGAAATTTTTATCTCTCTTATATCTCAACTTTCTATTCCCAACTCTACTCTTGCTCTTTTTACCCTTGGTTATTTTTTAGATTTTAGGTTAAATAAAGCTGAAATAAGAGCCTTAATATATGGAACTTTAATAAGATTTATCCCAGGAATAATTTTTTCTTTGGTATTAAGATCTATATGGCATTCTTTAATGGTTAAAATTATCTCCATAGGGGTACTGCTTCCAGCACCCCTTGTAGTGGTAATTTATTCCAACGAAAAGGGTTTAAATTCAAAATTTGCCTCTTTTTATGTATCCCTTACTATACTTTTAGGTATAATTTTTCTTGTGTTGTTCAAATAAATTTTGAAAGGGGGTTAATCTTATGAAAATAGCTATTGTAGGAGCAGGAAGTATTAGGTTTTCTTTACAGATTATTGGGGATATTGCTAAAACGCCAAGATTAAATGGGACTTTAATATCCATGGTAGATGTACATGAAGAAAGGTTAAATGCCTCTTATATTCTTGCTAAAAAGTATATAGAAGAGCTTGAAGCTGACTTAAGATTTGAAAAGACAAAAAGTCTTGAAGAGGGGATTGAAGGAGCAGATTTTATTATAAATACTGCCCTTCCTTTTCCTCAAGGACACGAAGATGGATTTATAAAATATGATTTAATTACCCAAATTGGAGAAAAACATGGCTATTATAGGGGAATTGATAGTCAAGAATTAAATATGGTGTCTACTTATACTTATGGGCTTATTTCCTATTACGATTTAAAGCTTGCTCTTGATATAGCAAAAGCCATGAAAAAATATGCTCCATCTTCATGGTTACTTCAAACTGCAAATCCTGTGTTTGAGATTAGTCAGCTTTTGAACAGGTTAACTGATATAAAGGTGGTAGGTATATGTCATGGCTTTCATGGAGTATATGAAGTGTTCAATTCTTTAAGATTAGATCCGAAAGAGGTGGATTGGCAAGTTGCTGGTGTTAATCATGGGATCTTCTTGAACAGATTTTTATATAGGGGCAAAAATGCTTATCCTCTTCTTGACGAATGGATTGAAAAAGAGGCTCAAAATTGGGAACCTAAAAACCCATGGGATCTTCAAATGAGTCCTGCGGTAATAGATATGTATAAATTTTATGGGATGCTTCCTATAGGAGATACCTGTAGAAATGGTACTTGGAAATATAATTATAATCTTGAGACTAAGAAAAAGTGGTATGGAAAATTTGGGGGTATTGATAATGAGATAGAAAGACCTAAATTTCACGAAGAATTGAGGAAGGGTAGAAGAAAGATAATTGAACTCGCTAAAGAAGTGGAAAAAGATAAAAGTATAAAGCTCATGGATATATGGCCTGAGCTATTTAATAGAGATAAGTTAAGCGGTGAGCAACATGTACATTTTATAAATAGCATTACTGGCGGAGGTAATTCAAGATTAATACTAAATGTTCCTAATCGGGGTACTATCTCTGGAATTCCTGATGATGTAGTGGTGGAGATTCCTGTATGGGTAGATGAATCGGGAATAAAGCATGAAAAAATAGAGCCTGATCTTACTCATAGAATAAAAATCTTCTATTTAATACCAAGAATTTTAAGAATGGAATGGGCATTGGAGGGATTTATTTCCAAAGATGTAAAGGTTCTGGAAGAGATATTAATTAGAGATCCAAGAACTAAGTCTTATGAGCAAGTGCTTTCTGTTTTAGATGAGATCCTATCTCAGCCTTTTAATAAAGAGCTTAGAGATTACTTGAACTACTAATATTTTATTTTTGACTTATTTTTAGTAAAATTATTACTAAAAATTGAAGAATATTTTGGGGAGGTGCATATATGGGTAAATATGCTATTGGTTTAGATTATGGGACCAATTCTGTGAGGGCCCTTGTAGTAGATATAAGTAATGGAGAAGAATTAGGCACGTATGTTTATAATTATGAACATGGAGAAGATGGCGTAATTCTTGACCCTAAAAATCCTAATGTGGCAAGACAACATCCGGCAGATTATATAAAAGGTCTTGAGGTAACTATAGAAGGAGCATTAAGGGAGGCAGAGAAAAATAGTAAGGAGTTTAGTAGAAAGGATGTTATAGGGATAGGAATAGATACTACAGGAAGTACTCCTTTACCAATAGATAAGGATGGGGTTCCTCTTGCCTTTCATGAAGAATTTAAAGATAACATTAATGCTTTAGCGTGGCTTTGGAAGGATCACTCAAGTTATGAGGAAGCCGAGGAGATAACGAGACTGGCTAACGAGAAGGGATATCCTTATTTAAGGAAATACGGGGGTGTATATTCCTCAGAATGGTTCTTCTCCAAGATATTACATTGTTTAAGAGTAGATCCTAAGGTGTTTGATTCTGCATATACTTGGGTTGAGATATGTGATTATATACCAGCAGTTTTGACAGGAAAGACTAAACCTCATGAGATAAAAAGAAGTATATGTGCAGCAGGGCATAAAGCTATGTTCAATTTGGAATGGGGAGGATTGCCCAGTAAGGAATTTCTTTCTCAGTTAGATCCTAAGTTAGCAGATTTGAGGGATAGGCTATACGATAAGGCTTATACTTCTGATGTTCCTTTTGGATATATATCAGAGTATTATGCGGATAAATTTGGCTTAAATAAAGATGTAGTAGTAGCTGTAGGAGCTTTTGATGCTCACATGGGTGGAGTTGGAGCAGGAATTAAGCCTGGTGTGCTTGTGAAGGTTATAGGCACTTCTACTTGCGATATGATGGTGGTACCAAATACTGAGAAACTTCCTGACATACCTGGGCTTTGTGGAATAGTAGATGGTTCAATTCTTCCAGGATATTATGGGCTCGAGGCAGGGCAGTCTGCTGTAGGAGATATATTTAACTGGTTTGTGAAGTATTTAACTCCGAGGGAATATTTTGGAGAAGAGGGAAAAAACAAGGATTTGCATCAACTCTTAACAGAGAAGGCAGAGAAGCTAAAGACAGGAGAAAGCGGACTTCTTGCTTTGGATTGGAATAATGGAAATAGAACAGTACTTGTAGATGCAAAGTTAACTGGCCTTCTTATAGGACAAACCCTTCATACAAGACCAGAAGAGATCTACAGAGCGTTAATAGAAGCGACAGCTTTTGGAGCAAGAGTGATAATGGAAAGATTTGAAGAATATGGAGTGAAAGTCAATGAAGTTATAGCATGTGGTGGTATACCTGAAAAGAATCCTTTTATGATGCAGGTTTATGCTGATATATTAGGAAGGACAATAAAAATATCCTATTCTTCTCAAACGCCGGCTCTGGGAGCAGCTATTTTTGGAGCAGTAGCTGCGGGATATGAGAAAAGCGGGTATAGGAATGTGGAGGAAGCACAAAAGGCTATATGTAGAGTAAAGGATAAAGTATATTATCCAAGGCAAGAAGATAGTGAGATTTACAATAAACTTTATAAGTTATATAGGGAGCTTCATGATATTTTTGGAACCAAAGAAGCCTCTTATAATTTGTACCATGTGATGAAAGAATTGATTGAAATTAGAGATAAGGTTAAAGGAGTAAAGTAGTTTTTGTGATATAATCTTTCTCAATGGAGGAAATAGGAGAATATTTTGATTATTATTCATACTTAAAAGACAAGATTAATTCAGGGGGGTATGTAGGATATATGTGTTCCTATGTACCTCCCGAGATTATTTCCGCTTCAGGTTTTGAACCTCTTCCTATAATTTTTCCTCCTTTATATCCAGAAAGAACTGACGAGGTATATCCTAAATATTTCTGTCCATACATCAGAAATGTGAATGAATATATTTTAAGAAATGGTTTAAATTTGGAAAAGATCATTCTTACCGATGGTTGTGATTCCTCAAAGAGAATATATGAGTGTTGGAAAGAGTTAGGAGTTTCTAATAGTATTTATTTCTTAAGAATTCCCTTTAATAGTGATGAGAATTCTGTAAAATACTTTGCTACTGAACTTAAGGAACTTTTTAAAGACCTAAACGGTGGTATAGAAACGGAAAAGCTTGTTAAGACGATTGATTTTTACAACTCTTTAAGGGATAAGATTAGGAGAGATGGGTTAAATCCTTTATCTATATTTTCTCTTCTTACTGGAGAAGCCTATACTAACTTTGAGAATAATTATGATCATAACCCTCAGGTAAAAGTTTATTTACTCTCTTCTATGTTTCCTCTTGATTTTATTAAATACTTACATAGCTTAGGAGTTGAGGTTGCTTATATTGATTCCTGTTTTGGGGGGAATTTATTAGAAAGAGTTGAAAATTACCATAAAGATCCTTTTTATGTTATCTCCGAGTATTATCTTAAAAGAACTGCATGTGTTAGAAGTTTGGGGCAGGAAAAAAGGATTGAAAATATAAAAAGGTTGAAGGAAAATATTGATGGAGTTATTATTTATACTCTAAAATTCTGTGATCCTCTTATCTACCAATCAGCAAGATTGAGGGAGATTATTAAAACTTTGAATCTTCCAGTTCTTACAATTGAGGATGATTATACCTTAGGGAATAAAGGACAAATAAGAACAAGAGTTGAAGCTTTTGTGGAGATGATTTATGAGCGTAGAAAAGTTAGTTTATGAAAGACAAAATTTAATAAAAAATTTTGTGGGTTCTTTTCCTGTCTATTTAGGGGCAAAGATCTTCATCAACGCGAAATACAAGGAAGACAAAGTTACAAAAATCTCCTACCTGTATGCTTTAGATCTGATAAAGTACATATATGGTAAGAAGAGTAAAAAAGTTATGATAAATATTTTTACTCCCTCAGAGATATTCTATGCTTTAGATATATATCCCCTTCTTCCAGAAGTAGCATCAGGTTTTTTCTCTGCTCTTGGTTTATTAAGAAGAGCTCTTAATGAAAGCGAGGGAATTTTGGGAAATTCTGATGTATGTAGTGTACATAGAGGTATTTTGGGATTATCAAAATTAAAGGTTTTTCCTACTCCTGATTTCCTCGTAAGCTATACAAAGCCATGCTTTTCTCCCATATTTTCTTTTAGTCTCATAAAAGAATTGAATGGAGGAGAGATTTTTGTCATAGATTCTTTTGAAGATGAAGAGTATTTAGCTTCTCAAATTGAGAGGATATATTATGAACTTACTAAAAGGCTCGGGGTAAAAGATGGAATAGAAAGGCTTAAGAAAGTTATTATTTTGTCCAATGAGGCTTATAATTATTTTGAAGAAGTGAAAGAACTTAGAAGAGATTACGTAGTGATGGATGGTAAAAATTTTCTTGATTATGCTGGGATGATTTTTTCAGTTTTTGGCTCTAAGTATGGAGTTGAATTCTTTAAGACCCTAAGAGATGAGATAAAAAGTAGAATTCAAAAAGGTAAAATTATAGAACCAAAAGTAAGATTATACTGGATGCATCTTGGCCCCTATTTTAAGACAGACCTTTTTAAGTGGCTAAATGATAAAGGAGCGTACATTGTTTTTGAGGAATCTACATCGGTCTCTTGGGAAAGGCTTGATATTAATAACCCCTTTGAATCTCTTGCTAAAAAGCTAATAAATCTTAAAGCCTTCTCAAGTTTGGAGGATAGAATAAAGGTAGCATTAGAAAACGTAGAAAAATATAAAGCTCATGGGGTGATAATTTTCAATCAATGGGGATGTAGACAAGGTTCAGTACCTACTTATATAATTAGGCAAAAACTTGTAAGAGAGGGAGTTCCCTCTCTTGTAATTGATGGAGACCTAGTAGATGAACTTAATTTTCCCAAAGAGCAGATTAAAACGAGAATAGAAGCCTTTTTAGAGGTGATATCATGAAGTATTTCTTAGGAGTAGATATTGGTTCAGCTACCACAAAGGTTGTTTTGCTTTCATCCAATGGGACAAAAGATAATATTTTGGGTTATGCTATAAGAGAAACAGGTTCTGATGGGAATAAAACTGCTTTGGATCTGATTGACGATTTGCTGAAAACTCATAATATCTCTTTAAAGGATATTAACAGTATTGTGGCTACAGGTTATGGAAGGATAAAAGTGGATTTTACTGACAAATCCAAAACTGAAATATCTTGTCATGCTAAAGGTATAAATTTTTTATTTCCAGATGCAAGAACAGTGATAGATATAGGTGGACAAGATAGTAAAGTGATAAAAATTGGTAAAAATGGTGCTGTACTTGATTTTGTAATGAATGACAAGTGTGCCGCAGGGACAGGACGCTTTTTGGAGATCATGTCTAAGGTACTTCAAGTTTCTTTTGATGAATTTGGAGAAATTCATCTTAAAACCTCAGATTACGTGGATATAACTAATATTTGTACTGTTTTTGCAGAATCTGAAATAATAACCCTAATTTCTGAGGGCGTACCTAAGGAAAAAATTATAAAAGGAATTAATTATTCGGTAGCTAAAAGAGCGGTTGCTCTTGTCAAGAGGGTAGGCATAGATCAGGAGGTAGTTATGAGTGGGGGAGTAGCAAAAAATATTGGAGTTGTAAAGGCATTAGAGGAGTTAATAGGAGTAAGTATAAAAACTCCCCATGAACCCCAAATAGTTGGGGCTTTAGGAGCTGCCCTTTTTGCTAAGGAATTATCATAAATTTTTATTTAATTGGTGCAGGGCCAGTGGATTTTCTAATGACAAGGTAAGTATGGATATAGGATACTGCTTTCTCTCCCTTTTCTATGGCTCTAAGTATTAGTTCTGCTGCTTTTGTTCCTACTTCTTGTTGAGGGAATACTACTGTGGTTAAAGAAGGATTTACATAAGATGCCATCATGATATCATCAAGACCTACAATGGATATATCTTCTGGAATTCTTAATCCTTGGTTTTGAGCCTCTCTTAAAGCACCAATTGCCATCATATCGTTAGATGCGAAAACTGCAGTAGGTCTTGGGTCAAGTTTTAAAATTTTTCTCATGGCCTCTTCACCACTTCTCATTTTGAAGTCGCCCTCAAAGATTCTATCCTCGGGTAAGTCAATATGATATCTCTTAAGAGCCATCTTAAAGGCTCTGAGTCTTGCTTGGGCTGTCTCTAAATCAAGGGGTCCCGTAATTATGGCGATATCTGTATGTCCTAAATTGACAAGGTGAGTGACAGCTTCGGATATTCCTGACTGGAAATCTACTAATAACCCGCTGACATCAAGACCCTCTATATTCCTGTCAAAGACTAACACAGGAATATTATACAGTTTAAGAAGTTCTATTACTGAGTCATCCAATCTGTTAGTCATTATTATTACACCATCTACGTTTCTGTCTATGAACCTTTTTATAGATGTACATCCAAGGTCAGGGTCATAATCAGTATTGCAAAGGAAGAGACTATAACCATGTTTTAATAAGACACTCTCCACTCCTATAACCACTGCTGGATAGAAGGGATTTGTAACATCACTTATTACAAGTCCTATAGTATAAGTCTTTTTTAGCTCTCTTTCTGGAGTATAGCCAAGTTCTTGAGCAATTTTTAAAATTTTTGTCTTTGTCTCAGGATTAAGAGATCCTTTGTTATTTAATGCAAAGGATACTGCTGATACAGATACCCCAGCAGCTTTTGCAATATCTTTTAATGTGACCTTTTTCTTTATATCTTCTCTCCTCATTACTATCACCTTTTGACATTAAGAGATTAAAATTTTACTTAAAATATACAATTATTTTAATTAGTAGTCAACAGTTTAAACTTGACTTTAAAAGTAAGTAGTGTTATATTATTTAGTGAAGTTTTTACTAAAAAAATTAAGGGGGCGATAAGGAGTAAGGAGTTTTGTAAATCTTTTAAAGATCCTCTTGGGGTTTCCAAATTTTCTCAAAGGGGAGGGTTATTTATGAGAAAGTTTTTGGTTTTAGCTACCGTTTCTTTATTCCTATTATTAATTGTTGGGGGATATGCCCAAAAACAAGTAGTTTTAAATGTGTGGTCATCACCTGATAATGCTGATGCCTTGCAAGATATTGCTCAAAGGTTTATGCAAAAATATCCTAATATAAAAGTCCAGGTGACTCCTATATCTTGGGAAGTGCTCTATCCAAGGATGCTTGCTGATGTGGCGAGTGGGACCGGGGCTTTTGATGTGGCAACTTGGGACGTAATGACAGCAGGTGCTGTTGCAAAGGGGTTTGTAGATTTGGAGGAATTTAGAAAACAGAATCCGGATCTTGTGGATCCTAATTGGGACATGAAAGATTTTGACCCCACTATATGGCATATAGCTGGTATATGGGCAGGAAAGAATATAGGTATACCTTTTTATTGCAATACCATGCTCTTCTATTATCGTAAAGATCTCTTCAGCGATTCTAAGTTAAAAGCCGAATTTAAAAAGATGTTTGGAAAAGACTTAAGGGTACCAAGAACCTGGGAAGAAACTGTAGAGGTTGCAAAATTCTTTACGAAGAAATATAATCCAAACTCTCCTACAGAATATGGTATAGCTTTAATGTTCCCAAGGACCCATACATTATTCTATATGTACCTATTGTATTTTGCTCCATATAGAAGAAGCCAAGAAGGTTTGAAGAAATGGGGTCCTGTAGATCTCGATTATGGAGATTATTTCACCTCTGATAAAAAGCCAGCTTTTAATTCTCCCGAGGGAGTAAAAGCTCTTGAGACTATGAAAGCTTTAATGCCTTATAGCCCTGATCCTCTTGGATCTGACTATGGTGAAACATTAGAATACTTTGCAAGAGGAACAGTAGCAATGGTTCCTCAATGGACTGGAGTATGGGCGACTTTTAAGACTTCTTCTGCTCTACAGCCCATTGATAAAAAAGTAGGTGTTGCGGTAATGCCTGGTGGACATTCTGTAAGTGGTAATTGGGCTTTAGGACTTAACGTTGCAAGTAAGAATAAGAGAGAGGCATTTATGTTTATACAATTTGCGACAAATAAAGAAAATGATAAAATCAAATTTATTAAATATGGAGTTGCCCCTTCAAGACTTTCAACAGTAAGAGATCCAGAAGTAAGAAAGGCAGACCCAAGGGTTTCAGTATTCTTACAAACTATAAAGACCCAATCTCATAGACCCAGAATTCCAGAAGAACCAAAGCTTGAAGATGTTACTATTGGTTTCTTCTCTGAGATTTTGATGGGTAAGAGACCTAATACAGTAGATGAACTAAATAAATTAGCTGATCAATGGATGAACATTCTCTCTGGGAAGTAATAAATTTAGGGGAGCGCAATGCTCCCCTTCTAATTATTAAAAAAATAAGAAATAGGGGGAAATTTGATGGATAAAGGAACAAGACGAACGGCAATATTTATGGTTATGCCGCTTGTGTTTGTATTTTTATTACTTACGATTTTCCCCTTTATCTATATGATAGTTATCTCTTTTATGCATTATAATTTGGCAGAATGGAAAGCCCCTTACTTTGTAGGATTAGAAAATTATGTTAAAGCTTTTAGGGATGAGGGTGTTCATTCTACTTTGGAATTTACCTTTTTACTTGTGTTATTAGCTTTACCTATTGAAATTATTTTAGGAGGATTTATTGCTTTATTTATACAGAATTTAGTTGGAGAAAAAGTTGTAAGAAGTTCCTTACTTTTACCTATGATGATCCCTGCAGTAGTTGTAGGAGTCATATGGAAAATGCTTTTTAATTATGAGTATGGTCCAGTAAATTATCTATTAAGTTTATTTGGAGTAAACAAAATTGCTTGGTTTGGAGATCCTTTTTTTGCAAGGATTGCTGTAGTTATAATGGATGTATGGCAATGGACTCCTTTCATTTTTCTGGTATTATATGCGGGATTACAAACGGTTCCTACAGATCTAATTGAAGCTGCAAAAGTTGATGGTGGAAACAGATGGGTTATTTTTAAGTATATTGAGTTTCCATTTTTGAGACCCCTTTTTTGGATATTAATAATCCTAAGACTAATAGATATCTTAAGAATGTTTGATATCGTTTATATGACAAGCTTTGGGGGTCCGGGTTATGCTACTCATACCCTTAGTTTCTATATATATAAGGTAGGAATATCTTTCGGATGGGATGTGGGATATGCTTCAGCCTTAAGTATTTTACTCCTTATCTTAGTAACAATTCTAACAAATATACTTATAAGGACAATGAGACTTTGGGAGTATTTGGAGTTATAGGGGGATTAAAATTATGAAATATTTGTTTTATTCTCTTAAATGGCTAATTCTTTTAGTTATACTTGTCTTTTTCCTTTTTCCAGTTTATTGGCTTGTTATAACTGCTTTTAAACCTGCCAGTGATTGGTTTAAATGGCCTCCCATGATCTTTCCAAGAACTTTGACCTTAGAGAATTTTACAGGTGGTGGAAGTTTTTATGGAAGTACAACCACTTCTATTGAAAATATAACACCTTATCTTAGAAATAGTACTGCTATATCTTTAATAACTTCCATCCTTGCTGTTATCATCTCTGCTTTAGCTGCTTATTCCATATCAAGGTTTAAAACTGGAGGTAGAAAATTTGCTAATTGGATAATTTCTGTAAGAATGTTGCCTCCAATTGCCTCTGCGCTGCCCTTATATATTCTGTTTAAAAATTTAAAATTGCTTGATACGTGGACTGCTCTTATAATGGTATATCTTGTATTCACTATTCCTTTTAGCACTTGGGTATTGATTTCTTTTTTTAATGGAATACCAAAGGAACTTGATGAGGCAGCATATATAGATGGCGCTTCATCCTTAAGTACATTCTTTCATGTGGTTTTACCTCTTAGCGCTCCAGGCCTTGCTGCGATGATGACTTTAAGTTTTGTTACCTGCTGGGGAGAGTTTCTCCTTGCTTTAATCCTAACAAGTACGGCAAATTCTCAAACTCTTCCTGTTTATCTTGGAAGATATATTACAGGTTGGAGAATAGCTTGGGGACCGTTGGCAGCTGCAGGTATAGTTACCATGCTACCGGCAGTGATCTTCTCTTTTACCATGCAAAGATATTTATTGCGTGGTTTAACTTTTGGTGCAGTGAAATATTAATAACAAGATTTTAGGGCAACTATTTGTAAAGTTATAGTTTAGAAAAAACTGGAAACCTTTCCAGTATAGTAATTAAGAGGTAAGGAGGAATGATAAATGGCAATATTTAAAAAAATATTTATTTTACTTATGATTGGAGGGATTTTTATAATGGGAATATCTTCTGCTAAATCTACTGTTAAATTTATTGAGATTGATGCTTCTAAGAGATTAGGGAAAATTATACATGGGGCTATAGGTGGCCATTATGCTCTATCGGAACCTGATGTTCCTTCTATACTTGTTCTATCTTCGTTAAAAATTTATACTGTTAACCAAAAGCCACCCTATGGGATGCAACATCCAGGAGCTGATGCTTTGAGGGTTGCTGAAACTTTCTTTAAAGCAGGAGGAAAATTTTTACAGGTTTATTTGCAGGATATCTATGCTAATTGGCCCTACGAAAAGGGATCTGATATTGATAATGATGGTATTCCTGATGATTTTCTCCAAAAAGTTGAGAGTATAGTTAAAAATATTAAAAATACCGTGTATGCGTCGAAAATAGTTTATGTACCCTTTAATGAACCTGATGCTATATGGTATAACAATGACTCCATTTGGAGAGGAGATATAAATAATTCTACGTTTTTGAAAGCTTGGAAGAAAATATATGATTTCATAAAGGGTATAGATAAAGGAGCTGTAATTGCTGGCCCTAACTTGGCTATTTATAAGGCTGATTTTATGAAAAATTTTATGACTTTTTGTAAGGAAAATAATTGTATACCAGATATAATCACCTGGCATGAGCTGAATAATAGATTTTATGGATTTTATGAGAAGAATTATCAAAATTATAGAGAAATAGAAAAAAGTCTAAATATAGAGCCAAGACATATAAGTATTAATGAATATGGTACTTTTAGTGACCTCTCAGTACCAGGGAAATTAGTACAGTGGATCTCAAGATTTGAAAGGACTGGAGTTTCTGCATGCCTTGCATATTGGCATACAGCTGGAAATTTTGATGATTTAGTGGTAGATAATAACTCACCTAATGGGGGGTGGTGGGTATATAAATGGTACTCAGATATGGACGGAGAACTGTTAGAAACAAAAGTTCCATATCCTAATTTGGAGGATTTGTCAGCTCTCTCAGTTTTAAATGAGAAGAACAAGATGCTATGGGTTCTTTTTGGGGGTGATGATACAGATATAGAAGTGAACATATCAAATTTACCTGATGATTTTATTGGGAAGGTATTTGTCAAAGTTTACAAAGCAGATTGGTCGGGATATGATGGTGCCTTATTTAAGCCATCTGTTATTTTAGAAGAAATAAGAAATGTAGAAAATGCTTTCTTAAAAATTTCTATTCCCAGGATAAATAAAACATCAGCCTACTTTTTAATTATGCAAAAAACCGAAAAGGACAAGATATATAGAGAAAATTTTAAATCAGCTCAATTATCCTACGAGGCTGAATTAGCAAAAATTAGTAATGCTAAAGTTTTTGATGATGGAACAGAGACAAATCCTAATAACAATATGTATTCTAATGGGAAAGGGGTGTTATTGGAAAATACAAATAGCTCTTTAATTTTTGAAGTTGATTTACCTTACGATGGGACATATATGTTTGATATCTTCTATTCCAATGGAAATAGACAAAATAATAGTGGCTTAATAGTTGATGGGTATATGAAAATAGACGATGGTAAATATACTAAGATTAGTCTGAATCCTACAACAAATTGGAGGTTTGTTGGAAAACATACCGGATTTATTTATTTTAAGAGAGGAAAGCATAAGATAATAATATCAAGAAATGATGGAAAAAATGTGTCTCTACATCCTTTTGATCTGGATAAAATTTCATTTACTTATGTAACCTCGGAAAAAGTCCATGAAGATGTGAATCCTCAAATATATGAGGCGGAGGAAGCAAGGTTAGATGATGGGCTAAGTTTGTATTATTCCAAAGCATGTTCTGGGGCAAGCCTGGTTTCAGGAATTGGTTCGGATAAGAAGATTAAATTTGTAGTAAGTGTTGATGAAGATGCCTATTACTTAATAAGTATAGCTTATTCTACTTATGGCAAAGATTATATAAAGATGAAACTTACCCTTAATTATGGCCCCTACAAGATATTAAATCTTCCCTATACAGAAAGTATTGATAAAGACTTTATTACTAATCAAGTTATGTTCTTGCAAAGGGGAATAAATATATTAGAAATTAGTGGGGTAGATAAAAGTAAGTTCTGTTTAGATTATATTGAGATTAGAAAAACTCATAATTACGATCATTTTATCAGAAAAATTGAAGCAGAGGACAAACAAAACATAATAAGTGGTAGGGTTAAAATATTTAATTCTTCCTACGCTTCTTCGGGAGGACATGTGGGAGAGATAGGAATGGGTGATGAAAATTACCTAAAAATTTTCCTTCCCAATATTGTTGAAGATGGATATTATGCAATAGTGGTGCATTATTCCAATGGAGAGATTTTAGGTACTCATCAATATAATGTGAATGTGATAGATAGATGTGCTTTATTTGAGCTTGATGATAGAGAATTAGGAGAATTCTATTTTAGAAATACTAATGGCTTTGAAACCTTTAAAACAAAAGTAATCTATACGAAACTGGAAGTGGGAAATAATTTTATAAAAATTTACAATCCTCACAAGATAAGTTCTCCTGCCCTTCCTTCACCTTGGGCGCCAAACATTGATAAGATTTCCGTATGTCCAGTTTTTATTGAATAAAATAAGGAGGTGTAAAAGAATGAATAAAAGATTGCTGATAATCTTTTTTATAATTTTCTTAGTGATGCCATTTATTTTAGAAGGGAATGATGAAACTACTGATGTTTTAGAAATAGATCTATCTAAGAAAGGAATTGAGATAAGCCCAAATTTGTATGGAATATTTTTTGAAGATATTAACTATGCAGGAGATGGTGGACTTTATGCAGAACTAATTCAAAATAGATCTTTTGAATTTCCTGATCCTATGTATAGCTGGTCAATAAATGTTATGGGAAAAGATAAGGCAGGTTATGTTATAGAAAAGAAGGATCCTGTTTCTACGAAAAATCCCAATTATTTACGAATTGTTATTAGTTCTTTAGATAAAGGAGTATTGCTTTCAAATCAAGGTTATCAAGGTATTTCTTTAAAAAAAGGAGAATATTACATTGTGACCCTTTATGCTCGTTCTCCCGATGGTAGCATTAAGAATATAAATTTTGAAGTCTCTAATAGAAAAGGAAATGTTGCTTTTAAGGATTTTATTTCTGATATAGATAGAAAATGGAAAAAATTTGAGAAAGTAATAATGTGTAATCAAGATATTGATGATGGAAGATTTGTAATTTTGATTAAGGAAAAAGGTACTGTTGATTTGGATTTTATATCTCTTTTTCCTCAAAACACCTGGAAAGAGCGCAAAAATGGATTAAGGTTTGATTTGGTAAAATGGCTTTATGATTTGAAGCCATCTTTTATGAGATTCCCAGGGGGATGTCTTGTTCAAGGTAGAAACATGAATGAAGCTTATAGGTGGAAGTTTACCATTGGTGATCCGTTAGAAAGACCAACCATACCCAATTTTTGGGGATACTATCAAAGTCTTGGACTGGGTTTTTATGAATATTTTCTATTATGTGAAGATCTTGGAGCTGAACCTATTCCTGTAATTAACTGTGGTATGTCTTTTCAAGGTGGTAGCTATACAGATATGGTTCCTTTAGACAAACTGGATGAATATATTCAAGATGCATTGGATTTAATAGAATTTGCAAATGGTTCGGTAGATACTAAGTGGGGATCTATAAGAGCTAAACTTGGACATCCGGAGCCTTTTAATCTGAAATATATTGAAATTGGAAATGAGCAATGGGGGCCTGAATATTATGTACGTTATGAGAAATTTTATGACGCTATAAAGAAAAAATATCCTTATATAAAAGTTATATTTGGAGTAGGGCCTTCTCCCAGTGGAAAAATTTTCGATGATGGTTGGAATTGGGTGAAGAAGACAGGAAAAGCTGATCTTGTAGACGAACATTACTATATGTCTCCAGAATGGTTTTTGAACAATGTAGATCGTTATTCTACATACGATAGGAAAGGCCCTAAGGTTTATGTAGGAGAGTATGCTGCTCATGGGGTAGGGAGAAGAAATAATTTAGAAGCAGCCCTTTCTGAAGCTGCATATTTATTAAATATTGAGAAGTATTCAGATATAGTTTCTATGATTTCTTATGCTCCTTTATTTGGGAAGGAAGGAGCAAGCCAGTGGCAGCCCAATTTGATATGGTTTAATAATAGATCTTCCTATGCTACTCCCAGTTATTACGTGCTTAAGATCTTGAATGAGAACAAAGGGAAATACGTATTGCCTTTTAAGTTGCTCACCTTAAAAGACAAAGCTGATGAAGTAATATCTGGAATGATAGGTTTAGGATCTTGGCAAACTTCTGTGGAATATAAGGATTTAAGAGTTATAAGTAATATTACGGGAGAAGTACTCTACAAAGATAATTTCATTGATACTTTGAAAAATTGGACTATTGCGAGGGGCATATGGACGATAAAAAATGGTGTTTTTTCCCAGTCTACTCTCTCGGAGAATTGTTTTGCTTTAACAGGAGATGTTAATTGGAGTAATTACACAATACAAGTCAAGGCGAGAAAAATTTCTGGGAGAGAAGGTTTTTTAATAATGTTTGGAGTTAAAAATTCAGACAATTTTTATTGGTGGAATATAGGAGGGTGGGGTAATTCTTATACCGCTATTGAAAAAGCGGTAGGAGGAATAAAAAGCATTATCGGAAACTCTGCCAATGTAAGGGTAGAAGAAAACAGATGGTATGACATTAAGATTGAAGTAAATGGTAATAGAATTCGTTGTTACTTAGACGGGGTTTTAATTCACGATGTGGAGGATAGGGTTGTGAGGCAAGACATTTATAGTAATGTTACAGAAGACGAAAATGGAGATATACTTATCAAAGTTGTTAATATCTCTAATAAAAACAAAAGATTTAGTATTGTGATTAAGGGGTTGGAAAATCTTAGGTTAGAAGAAGAGGCAAGAGTTATAACTTTAACTTCAGATAGTTTGAAGGATGAAAACTCATTTATAGCTCCCAACAAAATCTCTCCTCAATATACAAATATATCTGGAGTAGACAAAAATTTTGTGTATGTTTTTCCTAGGTATTCACTAACGGTGTTAAGACTAAAGAAAAGATAAATAACCTTAGGGGCAGGAGAGTTATTTAGGACTCTCCTGCCTTTAGAAATAGTGTTGACAAAATCGAATATGCAAGATAAAATTTAATTAAAATTTTTAATAAAATATAGTTTAGTGATTTAAAAAATAAGGTATTTTAATTTTTTTTACGATATCTGGAAAGGTTTCCAGTAATTAGATTGGATAGGGAGGTGGTAAAAAGAAGGAGAAAATTTTTTAAAGAGCACTTTAGTTGGTTTAGAAAATATAGATTATAAAAGGGGGTTAAATCATGTTTAAAAAAGGAATTGTACTCTTTGTTGGGTTGCTTTTCATATTGTTAGTTGCAGGTTGTGAGAAGGCTGGTGAGGTTTCTTTACAACAAATACAGCAGATTCCTCAAAAATTAGAACTACCAAAGGGATTAGTAGCCTATTATCCTTTTGAAGGAGATCTCAAAGATGCTAATGGTTTATTAGGAGAAGGAAAAGTTATAGGTCCTAAAATTGGCCAGCCGGGGGGAAATGTAAGTTTCGCTGATGGGGTCGTTGGAAAGGCTCTTGTACTTGATGGAAATTCTGGGGTTCTTTTATATGAGGGTCCTGTAGAGACATATGAGTATTCCATTGCTCTTTGGATATACCCAGAAGCTTTAACTTATTATACTCCTGCCTTCTTTGCTGCTATAAATACGGATACTTGGATAAGTATAGTACCAGGTGGGCATTCTTTATTTGAAGGAAGAGCTGGTTTTTGGTCTGGTAGTGCTTGGTTTGATGGATGGACAGATATGAAGTTAGAGACAAACAAGTGGTATCACTTTGCTGTTACAGTGGACAATGGATTAGTAAGCGTATACATTAATGGTGAAAAGAGATTTGAGGGTAAGAGGGTTCAGGATCTGTTTAGAGGAGAAAAAGCAATATTTGTTCTTGGTGTTAATTGGTGGGACCCTCCATTTAAAGGAAAGATAGATGAATTGAGAATCTATAACAAAGTTCTTACAGCTGATGAAGTTAAAGAATTGGCAAGTGCTAAATAGGGGGGGGTATTTTATGACGAAAAAAATGTTCTTTATTTTCTTGTTATTAATATTTTCAATTTGTCTTAGTGGTTGTATGAAGTCTGTAACAACAGAGTCTGCAACTTTGCTTGCACACTACGAATTTGAAGATAATTTGTCTGACAGCACTGGTGATTTTTCTGATGGAATTGTAATTGGAACAAAGATTGGAGAAACTGGAGGTAGTGTAACATATACTGATGGAGTTGTAGGAAAAGCAGTATACTTGGATGGTGCCTCTGGGATACAATTACCAGATAATTTGATACATTCTTACAAGTATTCTATAGCGTTTTGGTTAAAAGCAGATCAACTAACAAATTATACTCCTGCATTTTTTGGGTGTGTTAAGAATAAAACAAATGAATGGTTAAGTATACCTCCTGGAGGACTTGCAGCTTTTGGAGGGAGATTTCAGATTTGGTCAAATTATAACAATGGAAGCACATGGTTTGATGGTTTAACAAATGTCAATTTAGAAGTAGGCAAGTGGTATCATATAGCAGTTGTGGTAAATGAAGGTGAATTGTCCGTATATATAAATGGAGAAAAACAAGCTTTAGACACCCGTATTAATGGACAAAATAGTTTACAGGCATTATTCCCCGATCTTTTCAGTAACAAGGACGCTATATTCACCATAGGGGTAAATTATTGGGATACTCCTTTTAAGGGTTTAATAGATGATTTAAGAATTTACAGCGGGGTTTTAACAGATTCTGAAGTGTTGTTTCTTGCAAGTAAGTAGAGTGTTGGAGGAGAGGGGAATTGTTTTCCCCTCTCCTCTTTCTGATTTTATAAAAACGTTTTTATTTGAAAAGTATTGAAAAAAAAGTTAAAATTATAGTATAAATTTTACTAAAAACAAAGGAGAGACATAAGATGGTAGTTGAGAGGAAGAGTCATATTACAATAAAAGACGTAGCAAAACTTGCTGGTGTGGGAATTGCTACTGCATCAAGGGCTTTAAATAATAGAGGGGATGTACATCCTGAGACAAGAAGGAAAGTATTAGAAGCAGCACAAAAGCTTGGGTATGTTCCAAATTCTCTTGCAAGGAGTCTCGTATATGGGAAGACTAAAAAAGTTGGGGTAATTATTACTACTGTCCTAAATCCTTTTTACGCAGCTGTTGTTAGTGGTATAGAAAGGGTCTTAACTGCTAATGGATATACGCTTATACTGTATAATTCTAATGAAGATCCCCGTAAAGAGAGGGAAGCTTTGCTTATTTTAAGACAGCAGAGAGTTGATGGGATAATTTTTGCTCCTATTGAGTACGAATCTCAAAATGTGAAATATCTGATAGATAGTAAGATACCTTTTGTTTTGGTGGCAAGGAGAACCCTGGAAGAAGATACAAGTTTTGTGATTGCTGACGATTTTAAGGTCGGGAAAATTGGTACAGAACATTTGATAGAAAAGGGACACAGAAGGATTTTGTTTCTCAATTCTTGGAAAAATTCCAGTGCAAAATTTAGGCTTGAGGGTTATAAATCTGCATTACGTGAAGCAGGATTTCTTATTAATCCCAAATTAATATATTCTATAAAGCCAGACACTGATCTTAAAAAATTAATAAGTGAGATATTTTCGAGCAAAAGTAGACCTACAGCAATTTTTTGTTTTTGTGACTCTATAGCCCTTGAAGTAATGAAGGTTGTAAAAGAAGAAGGCTTGAAAATTCCGGATGACGTTGCAATTTTGGGATGTGATAACTTGGATTATACAGAGCTTCTTAACCCTTCCTTAACAACCATTGATATTTCTAAGTTTGATATGGGAGTTTTAGCAGCAAGAATATTATTGGGTCTTTTAGAAGATAATAAAGAGCCTGTGCGTTATATTTTTGAACCCAAGTTAGTAATAAGGGAATCAACATAAAAAATTATGGGAAAGGGAGGTAATATTTTGGTATGCAAAAAGCTAAGGTTAAGGTAGAGAAGGATTTTATTATTTCTCGAATTGATAGGAGAATTTATGGATCCTTTATTGAGCATTTAGGAAGGGCTATCTATACAGGGATTTATGAACCAGCTCATCCTGAGGCTGATGAACAAGGATTTAGAAAAGATGTTATAAGACTCGTTAGAGATTTAAAGGTTCCCATAATAAGATATCCTGGGGGAAATTTTGTTTCTGGTTATAACTGGGAAGACGGGGTAGGTCCAAAGGAGTTAAGACCAAAAAAGTTAGAGCTTGCATGGAGAAGTATAGAACCAAATGAGGTTGGGGTAAATGAGTTTGTAGATTGGACTAAAAAGGTAAATTCTGAGGTGATGATGGCGATAAACTTGGGAACGAGAGGAATAGATGAGGCAAGAAATCTTGTAGAGTATTGCAATTTTCCTGGAGGAACATATTATAGTGATTTAAGAAGAAAACATGGCTATGAAAAACCTCATAAAATCAAGGTTTGGAATCTTGGAAATGAAATGGATGGGGAATGGCAAATAGGGCATAAACTACCCCATGAGTATGGTAGACTTGCAAGGGAAGTAGCAAAGGTAATGAGAATGGTTGATCCTGACATAGAGCTTGTAGTCTGTGGAAGTTCTGGGCCAGGCATGCCTACTTTTCCTGAATGGGAAAGAATAGTTTTAGAGCATACCTATGATGTAGTGGATTATATCTCTTTACACTATTATGCTAATATGCCTGGACCTGATCATATTGATTTGCCTGATAATCCTGATTTGAAAAGTTTTATCGCTAAAAATCTTGTGATGGAAGATTTTATAAAAGCTGTAGTCTCTACTATTGACTATGTAAAAGCTGTAAAGCGTACGAAAAAGGATGTATATATATCCTTTGATGAATGGAATGTCTGGTACCACTCTTTTAAGAAGGACAAAAATGTGGAACCATGGCAGATAGCTCCTCCTTTATTAGAAGAGGATTATAATTTTGCCGATGCGCTTTTGGTAAGTAATATGATGATAACTCTCTTGAAACATGCTGACAGGATAAAAATAGCCTGTCTTGCTCAGCTTGTTAATGTCCTTGCACCTATCACTACTGTTAAAGGTGGAATAGCATATAGACAAACTATTTATTATCCTTTTATGCATGCTTCTAATTATGGAGATGGGTTAGTACTTCTTCCTAAGGTAGAGTCTCCTAAGTACGACTCTAAGCTTTATACTGATGTGCCTCTTTTAGAAACGGTAGTGATTTATAACGACGAAAAAGAAGAAATCTCAGTTTTTGCTGTTAACAGGGATGTAGAGAATAGTCTTTATGTGGAATACGATTTGCACGGGTTTAATGGTTTTAAAGTTGAAGAACATATAGTGTATGATTCTGAAGATCCTTTTGCTGGAAATACCCCTGAAAATCCCGATAGGGTAGTACCGAGAAAAGAGAGAAATTCTGCAAAAATCGATGGTAATAAATTAGAGGTTGTACTTCCTAAGTTTTCTTGGAATGTAATCAGATTAAAAAAACAAGGAGTGAATTAAATATGCTTTTAAAAGAGTTGAGGGAAGAAGTATATAGAATGAATATGGAACTTCCTAAAAATAATCTTGTGGTTATGACCAGTGGAAATGTAAGCGGTAAAGATCCTCATACAAATTATGTAGTTATAAAACCAAGTGGGGTAAAGTATGAAGATCTTTCTCCAGAAAAAATGGTAATTGTGGATCTGGAAGGTAATGTAGTTGAAGGAGATCTTAAACCCTCTGTAGATACTTTATCTCACTTAGTAGTTTATAGAAATAGAAAGGATATAGGGGGGATTGTTCATACCCATTCGCCTTATGCTACTGCTTTTGCTCTTCTGGGAAAACCTATACCTGTGTATCTCACCTCTCATGCTGACTATTTTGGGGAGGAGATTCCTATAGGAAGATATGCTTCTCCTTTGCCTCTTGAAGATGTAGGAAATGCTCTTCTTGAGGTAATAAATAAGGATGATAGACCCTCTTGGGTAAAGAAACATTCTCCTTTTGTTCCTGTGGTTCTTTTGAAGAATCATGGAGTATTTACTTTTGGAAAAACACCTACCGAGGCTTTAAAGTATGCTGTTATGATAGAAGAAATAGCAAAAACTTGTTATCTTGCTCTCTCCTTGGGAAAGCCTGAGCCCTTGCCTGATATTGAGATTGAAAAATGGTATACAAGATTTCACGAGATATATGGACAAAAATAAATAGGAGGTGTGAAGATGAAAAATGTTCCTGATATTAAATTAGGTATAATTGCGGTCAGCAGAGATTGTTTTCCTATTGAGCTTTCAAGAAATAGAAAAAACAAAGTTGTAGAGGAATGTACTAAAAAAAATATTCCAATTATTAATTTAGAGACCATAATTGAGAATGAAAGCGATGTTCTAAAAGCTCTAAAAGAGATAAAAGAAAAAGGAGTTAATGCTTTAGTAATATATCTTGGCAATTTTGGACCTGAAGGACCAACTTCATTACTTGCCCAAAAGTTTGATGGTCCTGTTATGGTAAGTGCTGCTGCAGAGGAGACTGGTAAAGATCTCTATGGGGGTAGAGGTGATGCTTACTGTGGATTTTTAAGCTTAAGTTATAATTTAGGTTTGCGGAATAAGCAAGTATATATACCCCATTATCCGGTAGGAATACCTTCAGAGATAGCGGATATGATAAAAGAATTTATGCCAATTGCAAGGACAATTCTTGCATTGAAGAATTTGAAGATATTCTCCTTTGGTCCAAGACCTCAAGATTTTGTTACAATGCATACTCCTATAAAACCACTATATGATCTTGGGATCTCCATAATGGAAAATAGTGAATTAGATCTTTACGATATATACAAACAAGCTGAAAATGATCCACGGATATCAGAGGTTATGGAAGACATGGCAAAAGAGCTTGGAACAGGTAATACTTATCCAGAACTTTTAAGAAAGCTTGCACAATATGAAGTAGCTTTAATTGACTTTATGGAAAAAAATCTTGGAGCTTCCCAATTTGGTATATTTGCCAATAAATGTTGGCCTGCCTTTGAAAAATATTTTGGCTTTGTTCCTTGTTATGTGAATTCAAGACTTGCAAGTAGAGGGATTCCTGTGGCTTGCGAGGTAGATGTTTATGGAGCACTTAGTGAATATATTATTTACAATGTAAGTGAATTGCCAGCAACTCTTCTTGATGTTAATAACACTGTGCCATATGATCTGATAGAGGAAAATAAGGACCGAATAAGAGATAAGGGGTATAAGCCAACGGATCTTTTTATGGGTTTCCATTGTGGAAATACGCCATCTTGTTGCCTTATTAATGGAGCTATTAAATATCAATTGATTATGCATAGACTTTTAGAACCTGGAAAAGAGCCCGATATTACAAGAGGAACCTTGGAAGGAAGACTAAGACCTGGTGAAACTCTTATTTTTAGAATTCATGCAACACCTGATGCAAGATTGATATCTTATTTGGCAGAAGGTGAGATTTTAGATATTGATCCTAAATCTTTTGGAGGAATTGGTGTTTTTGCAATAAAAGAAATGGGGAGATTTTATAGGTATGTACTATTAGAAAAGAAATTCCCGCATCATACAGCGGTTGGCTTTAAGCATGTAGGTAAGTACGTATATGAAGTACTAAAGCTTTTAGGAATAAAGGAGATATACTATAACTTGCCTGAGAATCAGAGATATCCAGAGGAAAATCCTTTTATTTCATAATTAATTTTTGTGAGAAGGGAGAGGACTTTAAAAATCCTCTCCCTTTTATTTCTAACTTTTTTGGAAACCTTTTCACTATCTATATTCTCTAAAATAACGAATACATTTAAAAACTTTTATTTACAAATTTCTTTCATGTTTATTATTGACAAAAGACAATTAAGGATATAAAATTTTTATTGAAAATTTTATTAAAGTTGGGGAGGTGAATCCCTTGAAAAAAATTCTACCCATTACTGTTATCTTAGTGACTCTTTTGCTCCTTTTAAGTACTGCATCATCACAGGCTAAGATTCAGATCACTTTCATGACACCATTAAGTGGAGCAGATGGAGCATATATGGATCAAATAATTCAAAATTTTAACAAAGAAAATCCTGATGTAAATGTAGTACACATGGTAGTAGGAAGTTCTGTAGAATACAAACAAAAATTGTCTACAGGCTTGGCTACAAAATCGGCTCCACAGGTATTACTTATTCGTAAATTTGACTTACCTATGTATCTTAATCAAATGAAAGGATTTACAGCAGGGGATTTTGCAAAATACGGAATAAACATAAGGGATGTTTATCCTAATCTTTTGGAGGGGCTTGTAGAAGACAATAAATACTATGGAATTCCTTTGGATGTTTGGATCTTTTACATGGCCTATAATAAAGCCAATTTTAAAAAAGCAGGATTAGACCCAGAAAGGCCTCCTAAAACAAGAGATGAATTTATTAAAGCTCTCGAAGCTCTTAAAAAGGTAACTCCTAAAGGTTTAACTCCTTATTATGAGAATCCTACTTGGGCTTGGATTTTTGTACATTTCTTATGGCAATTTGGAGGAGATCTCTTAACTCCTGATTTTAAAAAGCCTGCCTTTAAAGACGCTGCCATTCAAACTTTGAAATTCCTAATGGATCTTCAAGAAAGAGGATTATTCCCTAAGGCTGCTGTGGATCCTGGACCACCATTTCAGTCTGGTCAAACCTCAGTCTTAATTACCGGAATATGGACAATTAATCCATGGTTGCAGGCTTTAGGAAATAACTTTGGTTATGCTCCATGTCCGCAAGTTGGCACTAAAAAGGCAGTATTTGGTGGATCACATATAATTGCACTACCTGAAGTGATGGTAAGTGATCCTAAGGTGTATAATGCTGCTATGAAATGGGTGAAATATTTGTGGGATCATGCATTAGATTGGTATGCGGCTGGACAGACTCCTTCCAGAAGAAGCATTGCTACCAGTAATGAGTTAAAAACAAAATTACCTCATATTTATGCAGTAGCTCAACAATTGCCGTATGTGAAAACTTTCCAATTCTTCCCTTACATCTCTGAAGTATTAGATGAAATAGCGGTATATTTAGAGGATGTATTGATAACCAGGAAATTGACTCCAGAGCAGGCTATGGAAAGAGCAGAAAAGTCTGTTCAAAGGATTCTTGATGATTATTGGTCTACAGTAAGATAGTTTGAAGGGGAGAGAAGGAATGAAGTCAAAATTATTTTCAAAGAAATTATGGTGGGAGTTGGGGAACTGGGGGTTCCTCCTCCCCCATTTGTTCTTTTTTTTACTTTTTATTGTAATACCTTTAATTACTAATATACAGATAAGTTTTCACAACTGGAATTTATTGGGACAAAAGGTTTATGTGGGACTGCAGAATTATATAAGAATATGGACTGATGATAGATTCTGGTTGGCGGTAAAGAATACAGTAATTTTTGCCATAATTAGCATACCTCTTACCATGGCTGTTGCTATGATTATCGCATTAATACTTAACCAAAAGGTATATGGCAAACTATGGCTTCTTGTTGCTTTTGTTTCACCTACCTTTTTTGGATCCGTAGGAATACTTACTACGTGGAAGTGGATATATGCATCCTATCCTACAGGTCTTGCAAATTATGCTTTATTGAAACTTGGTTTTTTAAAAGAGGCAATTTCTTGGTTTGAAACCCCTACAAGGGCTTGGGCTTGTATAATTATAACTACAGTTTGGTGGATTGTTGGGTTTAGCGTTCTCCTTTATTTAGGTGCCCTGCAGAGAATTCCTCCTGAACAATATGAGGCTGCAAAAGTGGATGGCGCTGGTCCTTGGAAGACTTTTTGGAATATTACTCTTCCATGGATGAGAAATGTACTCTTTTTTGATGTGGTCAGACAAGTATTACTTGCTTTTGGTTTATTTGATCAAGTATATTTCTTCACAGGTGGAGGACCCGCAGGGAGCACAAGAACTATGGTGTATTACTTATATTTAGTGGGATTCACAAGACAGGAATTAGGCCAAGCTGCTGCTATATCATGGTATATCTTTGCAATAGTTTTAATTTTTGCTTTGCTTCAGTTGATTTTATTAACAAGGACAGTGAGGAGTGCAGAGGAGTGATATTATGCGATATATAAAGAATTGGAAACAATTTCAGAGAGTCCTAATATCAATTTTTTTGTGGATTATAGCTGCTATTTGGTATATTCCTATTTTTTGGATGCTTTCTACTTCTCTAAAATCCACTCAAATAGCGATTACAGAAGATCCTCCAAGGTTAATTCCTAAGGAACCTACTCTTGAAAATTATAAGACTGTTTTTTCAGCGGCAAGTGGTATAAGTGTTATGAGAGGTATAATAAATAGTATCATTGTAGCTGTTGTCTCTACTATTTTAGGATTAGTAATAGCCACCCCTGCAGCATATGCTTTGTCTCGTCTTAATTTTAAAGGTAGGAATGCTATATTTTGGAGCTATGTAGCAATTTTGGCTTTTCCAGGGGTTTTGTTTTTAGTTCCTCAATATTTCATAATACATAGACTTGGGCTCATGGATAATTTTCTTGCTCTGATTTTACCTGGATTAGGGAGTACCTTTGGAGTATTTCTTCTTAGGCAATACATGTTGGGAATTCCAAGGGAATTAGAAGATGCTGCTTGGATTGATGGGTGTTCCCGTTTAAGATTTTTAATAACAGTGGTTATACCATATGTGAAGCCCGCTCTTACTACCTTAGCGTTAATGTCATTTTTAGGATCGTGGAATAGTTTTTTGTGGCCATTGTTGGTTATGAATTCTCCAGAGAAATTAACCTTACCTATAGCCTTAGTTAGATTTAGTGCTGGGTGGGGAGATCCTTTTAGAGGGATTGGCCCATTAATGGCGGGAGCTTTTATATCTGTTTTGCCTACTCTTATAATTTTTGTGGTCTTTCATAAATATTTGATGCAAGGTATATCTTTAAGTGTTGGAGAGAAATAAGATTTAGTGTTTTATAAAGAGGTGTAAAATATGCGAGTGATTAATTTAGGATTGTTTATTGTTGCTATATCATTTTTAATGCTCCTTGTTGGAAGCTATTCTCAAGGCATTATTTATCCTAAGGAGCCCCCCAAAATTGAGCTTATGGATGCATCTATAGTTAATGATGAAAGTAAATGGAGTATCAATAATGTTCATGATCCATCTATAATTAAAGCAAGTAATGGATGGTATTATATCTACTCTACTGATGTGAAGGCTTATGGTATTCCAAGACCAGGGATACAAATAAGAAAGTCTAAGGATCTGATTAATTGGCAATTTGTGGGCTATGTATTTAATGACGATAAATATGTCTTCAAGGGTATACCTCCGCAAGCTTTTGAGTGGAGTAAGGCTTCTACTCTCTGGGCTCCTGATGTTAAGTTTATGAACAATAAATATTATCTTTACTATTCTGCTTCTACTTTTGGAAAAAACCAATCATATATTGGTTTAGCTACAGCTAATAATCCTGAAGGTCCTTGGAAAGATGAGGGTGAAGTAATAAAGACAAGACAGGGAGATCCTGTCAATGCTATTGATCCGTGTCTTGTGTTTGACGAAAATGGGGAACCTTGGCTTTCCTATGGCTCTTTTTGGAGTGGTATTTATATAATTAGGATTGATAAAAAAACTGGAAAGCCAGCTGAAAAGGGGTTTGGAGTAAATATTGCAAGGAGAAAAGGAACCGTTGCTGGCGCTGTTGAGGGATCTTATATAATTTATAATCCTAAGTTTAAGAAATATTATCTCTTTGTGTCATATGATTCTTTGTTTTCAGATTATAACGTAAGAGTAGGAAGAGCTGATAAAATAACAGGACCCTATGTGGATTATAATGGAAATCCTCTAACAGATTTGACTTTGCCTCCTGAGGAGGTTGGAACTAAAATTCTTGGAGGGTATAAATTTGAAAATGACAATGGCTGGATTGCCCCTGGACATAATTCGGTTTTAAATGATGGAGATAACTGGTATATAGTACATCATGCAAGGCCAGCTCTCAATAAAAATTGGATGTATTTGCATATAAGAAGGATGTTATGGACAAATGATGGGTGGCCTGTGGTTTCTCCAGAAAGGTATACGGGAGAAATTATTCAAGAAGTACCTCAAGAATTAGTGATAGGAACCTGGGAAAGAATTGTTTTGGACCCTTATGACAAGGTTCAATCTCAATCAAAGAGACTTATATTACAAAAGGATGGGACGTTTGTTTTTGGAGATAGAAAAGGTACATGGGAATTTACTTCTCCTAATAATTTAAGCCTTATTTGGAGAGATTCCAATGAAAAAGAAAATCTCCTGGTTTTGGCTTCTTGGGATTGGGAAAATTGGAGGCCTACTCTTGTTTTCACAGGTTTGAATTCAAGGGGTATTGCTATCTGGGGAAAGAAGATAGAGTAAATTTGTGAATTTATAAATTTTATTGGGGAGCCATGATCATTAGTTTTTATTGATTATGGCTCCCTTTTTGATTTGGTATAATATTATATGTTGTTCAATGCTTTGAGATTTGAGGAGGATAGTTTTATGAATGTGAAAGAGATATATGAAATGTTTATTGATTTGGGGATGAAGAATGATCCGAGGGGTTGGGATAAGGTTCAAGAGATTTTGGAGAGAGCTAAGAAAGATTATGAGAAGTTAAGTGATAAAGAAAAGGAAAAATTTGATTTAGAGAAATTAAGAAATCCATATACTGATACAAGAATATTAAATGGTGATCCTAATAAAGAGGTAAAAAGGGTACTTGTGGGGATAGATATTGATACTTCTGAAATTTTGCTTGCAAAAGAGTTAGGAAGAAATGGAAAAGAAATAGACCTTGTTATATCTCATCATCCTGCAGGTTATGCTTATGCTAATTTCTATGATGTGATGCATCTTCAGGAAGATCTACTTGCAAAGTTAGGAGTTCCAATAAATTATGCTGAGGGTGTTTTATACCCCAGAATTTTAGAAGTTGAGAGAAAAGTAATGCCTGCAAATCATAATAAGAGTGTCGATGCAGCAAGACTTCTTAATATACCCTTTATGTGTTGTCATACTCCAGCGGACAATTGTGTTGCTACTTATCTTCAAAAGCTTTTTGACACAAAAGCTCCTTATAATTTACAGGAGATATTAGAACTTCTAGAGGATATACCAGAGTATAAAGAAGCAACCAAAAGGAATAATCCTCCTAAAATACTTGTGGGAAATCCTAAAAATAGGGCTGGTAAAATATTTGTAGACATGACTGGTGGAACGGAAGGACCCGTAGAAGCTATATCTAAGCTTGCAGAAATAGGAGTTGGTACTATAGTAGGAATGCATATGAGTGAAGAGCATCGTAAAGAGGCAGAGAAACATCATATTAATGTGGTCATTGCAGGACACATGGCTTCTGATTCTCTTGGTATGAATATTCTTTTAGATAATCTTGAAAAAAGTGGAATTGAGATATTAAATTGTTCTGGATTTATAAGGATCTCCAGATTAAAGGGGTAATACTATGAGGGAGAAGATAACTGTTAATATTGTCTCTGAGGCTCAAGCATGGGAGGTAAAAGGACAAGGAGTTTATACCGCAACTTTAGTACTAACAGAAGCTCTGAAAAAGAGAAGTGATGTGGAAGTTTATCTTAATGCCAATGGGTTATTTGATATTGCTCATCTTCATACACCAGGTCCCTATGCTATAAGTAAAGGACTTTTTACAGGAAAGAGATTAGTAATTAGTGCTCATGTGGTTCCAGAGTCCGTTTTAGGAAGTTTTATTCTTTCAAATTTATGGCTTCCTCTTTTTACCTCATATTTAATAAGGTATTATAACTTAGCGGATATGGTAATTGCAGTTTCACCCAAGGTGAAGGAAGAATTGGAAGAGATAGGGGTAAAAGCCCCTATAGTTTTTATACCAAATCCTGTTAATTTGGAAAGATTTTATAAAAGTCAGGAACTAAGAATAGAGGGTAGGAAAAAACTTGGACTTTCCAATAAAGATTTTGTTGTGATTTGCTCTGGACAAATTCAACCAAGAAAAGGAGTTGATACTTTCTTAGAAATTGCAAAAATTTTACCTTTTATTAAATTTGTTTGGGTAGGAGGACAACCCTTCTCAGTTCTTACTGCGGGATATATAGAAATGAATGAGAAAATTAAGAAGGCACCTCCTAATGTTATCTTTACAGGTCTTGTACCTTATGAAGAAATGCCAATTTATTTAAATGCTGCAGACATCTTTTTCTTCCCATCATATCAAGAAAATTTTCCAATGGCAGTTTTAGAAGCTGCATCCTGCGGGCTTCCACTTCTTCTCAGAGATAATCCTGAATATAGAGAGCCTTATAAGGACTGGTACATACCTGCAAAGAATGATGAAGAATTTAAAAACTATATTTTAAAACTTCATCAAGACATATCCTTTAGAGAAGAATATCAAAAGCGAGCCTTAAGGCTTGCAAAAGAATATAGTGCTGATAATGTGGCAGATATGATGGTAGAAGTCTATAAGGAGATATTAAGTAAACCACCACGGATGAAGAGAGATTTTCTCAAATTAGAACCTCTTAGGGAGGAATGGAGAAAGCTTTTCCAAAATTTAGGGCATAAAAATATCCATTCCTCCCCAAGAAAGAGAAGGTATTTAAATATCAAGAACATTCAAAATGAAATTAAGTAGTAATTTTCTTTCCTCCACTGCCAATTGATTAAGAGATTTTATGTAGTCTTCGAAATATGCTTTTATTTTGTTCTTAGGAATAATTTCGTAGATTTTTTTGCCTGCATATCCTACCATTAAAACAGGAAGTAAGATAAGCACTAATTCTAAATTAGATTGGAACACGCCTAAAATTAGGCTAATTATGGACTTTAATTCTTTAGAGAACTTAGCCTCTTTTAATATGGTTAATATAAGAGAAAGAATAATAGCAATTGAGATAGGATATTTATTTAATTCTTGAATACTTGTTATAGAGGTATTTATATCTTCTTTCTCTTCTTTAGGTTTAAAAAATATTTTTCCCCTTCCTCGTTTGTTATTCACAGAATTTTCAAGGTATACCGCTTCTACATATCCGTTTTTGTAAAGAGCTTGCATTATATCATAGGCTGTTGCAGGACTTACTGAAAGTTCTTTTGCAATTTCTGCATAATGTATAGGTCTTTTATTTTTTTTATATAAGTTCTCTAATGCTTGTAGAAATTGTCTTCTTCTTTCAGTAAGGCTCATAATTACTCAACTCCTACTTTCTCTTTTTCTTCCTCGGGGAGATCTCCATGAAATTCTTCAACCCATATGGGATTTAGAGCTTTTCTCACTCCCTTTGCATACTCGTCAATTATAGGAGCAAACTTTGTAATTATATCATCAGCTCCAGGATGGGTTGGGTGAGCACCAGTTTTTTGAACAATTTCTCTCAAGATCCAAGGAGAGTCTATAATCATGCAAGGAAGAAGGAGATTTTCATGGAATGGTTGTCTTTTTCTTATTTCTTTAAAGAATTCCGAATTAAGTACTTCTACAAGAGATTTTTCCTTTATATTATCTACTGCAAAATGGGCAAATATACAGGGTTCAACCTCTCCTTTATGGTTAATATGTAAGTATCTTCTTCCACCTGCTATACATCCACCTACGTATGGGGCATCATTCCAGAAATCCATAGGATATATGGGAAGATGTCCTCTTATCTTTCTTATGAATTTTCCATACTCTGCTCTTTGCTCTGGAGTAGGCATTAATGATGGATCGTCGTCTTTTCCAACAGGCATGTAAAGAAATGTCCAGCCAAAGAAGGCACCCTTATTGGCGAGCCATTGATAAAATTCAGGCTTTGTTACAGCCTCAAAGTTATTCCTTGTAAGGGTTATAGAATACCCAAAAGGAATTCCGGCTTTTTTCAAGAGATCCATAGCATTTACTACTTTTTCATACACCCCTAATCCTCTTCTATAATCTGTCTCTTCTTTTCCTCCTTCTAAAGATAAGACAGGTACTACATTCTTGCTCTTCCAAAATCTTTCTATCTTATTTTCATCCAGCAAGGTGGCGTTTGTAAATATCTGAAATACAGATCTTGGATGTCTATTGACTATATCCAAAAGTCCAGGATATACAAAGGGTTCTCCTCCAAGAACAGTATAAAAATAAGTGCCAATTTCTTCTCCTTCTTTTATTATTCTTTCTACAGTTTCTGGGGGAAGATCGTCATTTTTGGTATAGTTTCCTGCGTAACATCCTATGCATTGTAAATTACATCTCATAGTCGGGCTTATTAAAATGGTATATGGAGTTGGTATATCTTTTTTTTGATTTTCATTATTGAAGTATATCCAAAAGAAACCTACGTTCAGTATAACATTAGCAAATATCCTTGAAGCATAATTAGGATCATAATCTGTAAAAACTCTGTGTATCAACCTTTGGACAGCAGGATCTTTCTGTAAATATTCTTCTATGGTGCTTATAATTTTATCTGTTCCTTCGTCAGGGCTAAATCTCTTTACTAAATTCAAAAGTTTAGGAATTCTTTTCTTGTAGTCCTTTGCTACATACTTAAATAGGGACTCAAATAACATGTCTCCAAGATACATCTTAAACTTTAAACTTTGGGTACTCATATAGTTCACCTCCCCTAAATATCCAAAATAACCAAAAAATTTTATAAATTATACTTCCTTCTTATTTTCATTGTCAAACCTATTTAATTTAATTTCATAGCTAAACTTTTTATTTTAATTGACACACTTTTAAATTTAGTTATAATATTATTAAAACGATTGTATGATAGTTTTCCCTAAAGGAGGTGGAGATCTTCTAGTTTTAAGTTTGTGAGTTTTTAAGGTTCAGATTCTTGATAGAAGAGGGGGTTGTTTTATGAGAAAGTTTGTATTTTTCTCTTTATTATTAATATTTTTAATCTTATCGCAGGTAGGTTTTTCTCAGCTTGCTCCTAATGTACCAAGAAATGAGACATTGATTGCAAATATCTTGACAGGTAGGATTGTAGCACCTGATAATTTTAACTCTTGGACCTCTTCTTGGATAACTCCCGATAGAGGAATCCAACAGTTAATGCTTGAGCCTCTTTGGATCGTAGATCCTGCAACAGGTAAGGTAATTAACGCTTTAGCGGCTTCTGCACCTCAGTATAGCAAAGACTTTAAGTCTCTAACCATTAAATTAAGATCTGGATGCTATTGGAGTGACGGTGTAGAGATTACTGTTGATGATTTGATTTATCACATTGAGCTTGCAAAAAGTAATCCAGCTATGGCTTATCATGCTTCATTCCAAGAAGTAGCAAAACTTACTAAAATTGATAAATACACAGTTAAAATAGATTTGAAAGAACCAAACGCAAGATTCCACACCTACTTCCTTGATAGATGGGGAGCTTGTAGACCACTTCCAAAACATATATTTGAAAAAGTTAAAGATCCTGCATCTTTTACCTTTAACCCACCAGTAAGTTCTGGCCCATATGTAGTAGAGAGCTATGATCCAGGTGGATATTGGATTCTTTGGAAGAGAAGAGAGGATTGGCAGAGAACACCCACAGGAAAGTTATTTGGAATGCCTCAGCCTAAATATGTATTATTCTTCTATGCAGGACCAACAGAAAAGCAAGTGCTTGCATTAAACAACAATCAACTTGACATGGCGGATCTTACCATGGAAGGACTGAGATCTGTTCTTCAGACCAACAAATATGCGAGGGCATATATGAAGGACTTTCCATACATTGTTAATGTAGACCCATGTATTACGGGAGTTTATTTCAATACAGCAAAGGCTCCATACAACAATAAAGAGGTAAGATGGGCATTGGCTCTCTCTATTGATATCGTAGACTTTCTTGCTACAGCTTTTGATGGTGCTGCTACTATGGGTGCTCTTCTTGTACCACCTACTCCAGCCTATACTAAGTGGTACTATGAGCCCTTGGAGAGTTGGTTAAAGAACTTCACAATAACAGTAGATGGCCAAAAATTCAAAGTATTTGATCCTGATGCGCCTATTAGACTTGCAGAGTATGCAAGAAAGAGAGGATACAATGTACCTACTGATCCAAAAGTCATAAGAGAGATTTTTGGAATTGGATGGTTTAAATATGCTCCAGATGTGGCAGAAAAATTACTCATAAAGAATGGTTTCAAGAGAGATAAAGACGGTAAGTGGTTGTTACCAGATGGTAAACCATGGAAGATGACTATACTTGCTCATACTAACCCATCTCATCCAGATTTTAGAAATGGATTTGCAGCAAGTCAACAGTGGAAGAAGTTTGGTATTGACGTAGAGGTGGTGACCACAGAACAAAGACCAACCCTACTGCAATATGGTAATTTTGACGCATGCTCTGATTGGCCAGCAACTGAACCATGGGGCGGTCATCCAGATATGTATAGAACCTTTAACGCATGGAGATCCGAATATGTAAGACCTATAGGTGACAGAACCTTTGGTCATCCAAGCAGATGGAGTAACCCTCGTATGGATAAGGTGATAGAAAAGTTGGCAAAAACCGATTGGAATAGTCTAAAAGTAAGAATGTTAGGAATGGATGGATTAAAGATTGCCTTTGAAGAGATGGCAGGAATTCCAACTTGTTCTTATCCTGGTATTGCATGCTACAATGAATACTACTGGACCAATTATCCAACACAAGAAAATCCATATTGCATACCATATCATCATTGGCCTAACTTCAAGTATATGTTGCCCTTCTTGAAGCCTACTGGGAGAAAGTAAATTAAAAAGCCCCCCGAAAGGGGGGCTAAAAAATTGGAGTTTAAAAAAAGGAGAGGTAGGAAGGGAATGGAGAAAGAAAAGATTGAGGAGAAAATAGATTATTTGATCTCAAGTATGACCTTAGAAGAAAAGATAGCTCAATTGAAAGCAAAAACAGTATCTATTTGGCAAACTGTTGGAAAAATACTCTTAGAAGATGTCTTTTCAGATCTTACGCCCGAATTTAAAGAGAAAATCATGGGATTTCTTTTTGGTTTTTATAGAGATAGGGAATTGGCTGAGGAAATGACTAAGGCTTTATGGAAAAAGATGTGGAAAAAATTAGTTTTAGAAGGAGAAGAAAAAAAGTATCCTATAGGGGAACTCAGTTGTGCCTTAAGGTCTATGTCTCCACGGGAGAGTGCTGAATTTGCTAATGAAATTCAAAAATATGTTTTGGAAAATAGCGAGATCAAGATTCCAGTATTAATACATGATGAGGCTCTGCATGGATGTATGGCTAAGGGGTCTACTATTTTTCCTCAAGCGATTGGAATGGCAAGTACTTGGAATCCAGAGCTTATTTATCAAGTTGCTACTGCTATAGGGAAAGAGACTAGGTCAAGGGGAATACATCAAGTTTTATCTCCAACTATAAATATTGCAAGGGATCCAAGATGTGGGAGGACTGAGGAAACTTATGGAGAAGATCCTTATCTTGCCTCAAGAATGGCGGTGGCATATATAAAAGGAGTTCAGGAGCAAGGTGTTATTGCGACTCCAAAGCATTTTGCAGCAAATTTTGTAGGAGACGGTGGAAGAGATAGTTATCCTATACATTTTTCAGAAAGGCTTTTAAGGGAAGTATATTTTCCAGCCTTTAAGGCAAGTATAAAGGAAGCGGGGGCTTTATCTTTAATGGCTGCTTATAACTCCCTTGATGGAATTCCTTGTTCTTCAAATAAATGGTTATTGACCGATGTTTTGAGAAAAGAATGGGGATTTAAGGGCTATGTTGTTTCAGATTATTTTTCAGTACTTCATTTAATGACGAAACATAAAGTGGCTGAGTCAAAGGCTGAAGCAGCAAGGCTTGCCTTAGAAGCAGGCCTTGATATGGAACTTCCAGACAGTGATTGTTTTGAAGAGATGATTAATCTTGTTAAAGGTGGTAAGTTGTCAGAGGAAACAATAAATGAAGCCGTAAGAAGAATTCTTGGAGTTAAATTTTGGGCTGGGCTTTTTGATAATCCTTTTGTGGATCCTGATTATGCGGAGAGAGTAAATGATTGTGCAGAACATAGAGAGTTAGCATTGAGAGTGGCAAGGGAGTCAATAGTACTTCTTAAAAATGAAGGGATTTTACCACTAAGCAAAGATATAGGCTCTATAGCGGTTATTGGTCCAAACGCAGCTGTGCCAAGATTGGGAGGATATAGTGGTTATGGAGTAAAAATTGTCACTCCACTTGAGGGGATCAAGAACAAAATGGAAAATAAAGCTAAAATCTATTTTGCTGAGGGTTGCGGGTTAAATGATACATCTAAGTCTGGATTTGACGAAGCCATAAAGATAGCTCAAAAGAGTGACGTAGCAATTTTGTTTGTAGGAAATTCTGTGCCTGAAACAGAGGGAGAACAAAGAGATAGGCACAATCTTAACCTGCCAGGGGTTCAGGAAGAACTTATAAAGGAAATATGTAATACAAATACTCCTGTAATAGTAGTTCTTATAAATGGAAGTGCTATAACCATGATGAACTGGATTGATAAGGTCCAGGCGGTAATTGAGGCATGGTATCCTGGAGAAGAGGGAGGAAATGCTATAGCTGATGTGCTTTTTGGAGATTATAATCCAGGAGGAAAATTGCCCATAACATTTCCCAAGTACTCAAGTCAATTACCTCTTTATTATAATCATAAGCCCTCTGGTAGAGTGGATGATTATGTGGATTTAAGAAGTCCTCAATATCTCTTTCCTTTCGGGTATGGGCTTTCCTATACTGAATTTAGATACAGTAATTTACGTATAACCCCTGAAGAAATTCCTATGGATGGAGAGATTACCATTACCTTTGAGGTGGAAAATATAGGTAAATATAAAGGAGATGAGGTAGTACAGCTTTATTTACATGATGAATTTGCCAGTGTGGTAAGACCAGTTAAAGAGCTCAAGAGGTTTAAGCGGATAACTCTTGCTGTAGGAGAAAAGAAAACTGTCTCTTTTAAACTTGATAGGCGAGATTTAGAATTTTTAAATATAGATATGGAACCTATAGTAGAGCCAGGAAGATTTGAGGTTTTTATTGGAAGTTCATCGGAGGATATAAGATTGAAGGGATTTTTCATAGTAAAATAAATTTATGGAGGTGGTAAATTGCTTAAGAGATATCTAATACCACGGTTTTTGCAGTATCTGCTTGTGATTTTTGTGGGAGTCACCATAGTATTTTTTGTACCACGTTTCACTCCTGTGGATCCTGTTCAGCAAATGATTAGTACAATAATGAAGATGGGTACATATCTTGATCCCAAAGCTGTAGAACAGATGACTGAATCTCTAAAGGAGCTTTATGGTTTAAAGGGGAGTTTGTTTGAACAGTATATTAATTTCTGGTTGAGGCTCTTTAGAGGAGATTTTGGACCATCTCTTTTTAGATTTCCAATTCCAGTGATAAAACTTATAGGAGATTCTTTACCCTGGACTGTTGGTCTTTTGAGTGTAAGCACCCTTTTATCTTGGATAATTGGCAATATTTTGGGGGGAATTGTAGGTTTTTATTATGATAAAAGATGGGCAAGAATTCTTGAAGGTATAGCTATGTTTATTCGTCCTATCCCATATTATGTTTTTGCCCTTATAATTCTTGTGATTTTTGCCTATATACTAAAATGGTTTCCTCTTGGTGGAGGAATGCCAATCGGGGTAAGGCCCAGTTTTAGTCTACAATTTATATTGGAACTTTTTAGATATGCCTTTTTACCTTTAATTTCTATGATGATTTTAGGAATTGCAGTTACTTTGCAGACTATGAGGCTTATTGTTTCTAATGTTGTAAAAGAAGATTTCGTAACATATGCAAGAGCTGGCGGAGTTAAAAAGAGAATAATTACCTTTAAATATGTAATAAGAAATGCTATGCTTCCTCAGGTTACTAATTTGGCTCTTTCTATGGGGCAGATTTTTAGCGGTGCTTTGATTACGGAGATTGTATTCTCTTATCCTGGTATGGGAACTCTTCTTTACAATGCTATCGCCACAGGAGATTTCAATTTGATAATGGGAATTGCTACCATATCTATTGTAGGCATTTCTTCTTTTATCCTTATTATTGACTTATTATATCCACTATTTGATCCAAGGGTAAGGTATAGATAAAAACTAATGAAAAAGAGGTAAGAGCTATGGGAGTATTGAGAGATTTATTGCGAGATGGTAAATTTAGATTAGGTTTTATAATTATATGTATTATCCTTTTCTTGGCTATACTTTCTTTCTTTTCTCCTTATGATCCCACAAGGTGGAATTTAGTTCCAAGGGATTTACCTCCTTCTCTCCAACATATTTTAGGAACTAATTCCCAGGGACAAGATGTTTTTTGGCAACTAACTTTTGCGGTAAGAAATTCCTTGACTATAGCTATAGTAGCAGCATTTTTCTCAAGAATCATAGCTATAATTGTGGGACTTGTAGCTGGATATAGAGGCGGTGGTATAGATAGGTTTCTTATGGGAATAAACGATAGTTTTCTTGTTCTTCCCTTGCTTCCTATCTTAATATTGATTTCCTCTTTAATAAAAGGAAGATTAAGTTTTATAGGGTTAGGATTAATTTTAAGCTTCTTTGGTTGGAGTTGGGATGCAAGAGTTATAAGATCACAAATATTAAGTCTGAGGGAAAGAGACTTTAGTTATACTGCTCTTCTTTCCGGATCTAAAACATTAAGTCTTGTTTTTAAAGAATATTTTCCTTTTGTCATACCTATTGTTTTCTCAACTTTAATAAACAATATGTCTTGGGCTATTGGCATGGAGATGACTCTTGCTATTCTTGGTTTGACTAACTTGGAGATACCTACCTTAGGTACTATGCTTCAATGGGCATTGAGTTATCAAGCACTACTTTTGGGACTTTGGTGGTGGCTGTTTACTCCTGTTGTAACGTCAGTATTTCTTTTTGTAAGTTTATATTTACTTTCAGTTAGTATAAGTGAGTATCTTGATCCTCGTACAAGAATACAAAGAATAAGAGTCATAAAGGAGTGATGAAATGGAAATTCTAAAAGCAGAAAACTTAAGAGCGTATTATTTATTGGATATAGGTGGAGAGTTAAAATCTGTAAGAGCAGTGGATGGCGTAGATATTACTATAAAGGAAAATGAAATATATGGGATTGCAGGAGAATCAGGCTGTGGGAAGAGTACCTTGATAAAAACCTTGTATGGGATGGTTGAACCACCATTAAATGTTATAGAGGGAAGAGTATATTATAAAATAAATGGAGAGTTAAAGGATATATTCTCCCTTAATGGAGAACTTGGTAAGATAAGATGGAAATATATCTCTTATATACCTCAAGGATCTATGAGTGTATTAAATCCAGTCGCAAGAATAATTGATTCTTTCTGGGATTTTATAGGATCTCATGAGGACATTTCAGATAGGGTTAGATGGAAAAAACATATAGAAGATTATCTCACCCTTTTGGGTTTGCCCACAAAGATATTGGATGCTTATCCTCATCAACTTTCTGGAGGTATGAGGCAAAGAGTGACAATAGCTCTTGCTACAGTATTAACACCTAAGATAATAGTTGCGGATGAACCCTCTACAGCTCTTGATGTGGTTGCTCAAAGAGCTGTGATTCAGTTATTAAAGGATATACAGAAAAACTTAAAAAATACCATAATACTTGTTACTCATGACATGGGTGTGCATGCAAGTATATCTGATAGAATAGCCATTATGTATGCGGGGAAAATCGTAGAGGAAGCACCAACAGAGGTTATATTTGAGAGTCCTAAACATCCATATACAAAATATCTCATAGGAGCCTTGCCCAAAATAGGTGACAAGTCCTATAAAATTAGTGCGCCAGGTGCCCCGCCCTCCCTCTTAAATCCACCTAAAGGATGTAGATTTCATCCAAGGTGTAGTTATGCTACGGAAGAGTGTAGAGAGTTTGTTCCTAGGCTTGTTGATATAGATACAAATCATAGAGTTGCTTGCTTCTTATATTCAAAGGAGAGGGAATAGTTATGAAACAAGAAATACTTTTGAGGGTTGAGAATTTAAATAAGGTGTTCACTATTGGAAGTATTTTTTCAAGGGTAAGAATTAGAGCTGTAAACAATGTAAATTTTGAGATAGGAAATTCCGAGATATTCACATTAGCTGGTGAAAGTGGAAGCGGAAAAACAACTGTAGCAAAGATAATACTTGGATTTTTAGAACCTACCAGTGGGAAGATATTATACAAAGGTAAAGATATCTCAGAATTACAAAAAGATAGGGCAAAAGATCTTTTAAGAAAAGAAGTGCAAGCGGTATTCCAAAACCCTTTTGAAACCTTCAATCCTTTGCGAAGAGTCAGTAATTATTTAATGGAAACAGTTAAAAATTTTGGTATAAGCGAAAGGCCTGAAGAAGTTATAGAATCTGCATTGAATCTTGTGGGATTAACGTGGAATGAGGTAAAAGATAAGTACCCCAGTGAATTTTCAGGAGGACAACTACAGAGGATCTCCATAGCAAGATCTTTGCTTACAAATCCAACTTTACTTGTTGCTGACGAGCCTGTATCCATGGTAGACGCATCGCTTAGAATGTCTATAGTAAATTTATTCAAAGATTTAAAAGAAAAGAGAGGAGTAAGTGTACTATATATAACTCATGATCTTGCTACCGCTTATTACGTAAGTGATAGAATAGCTATAATGTTCAGAGGAGAGATCGTAGAAATAGGTTCTGTAGAAAAAGTATTGATGGATCCAAAACATCCATATACAATGCTTCTTAAAGAGTCTATTCCAGAGCCAGATCCCAAGAAGAAGTGGACGAAAGATATAAAGATCCTTACTTTGGAAGAGGAAGAGTACCAGATGAAAGGCTGTAAATTTATAAGTAGATGTCCATATAGGATGGAAAAATGCAAAAATCCAGTGCCCGATGTGGAAGTAGATGATAGATTAGTAAAGTGTTATCTTTATACTTAGTTGATTCCTAGGTCCATGCCCTTTTTTTGTTGATATAATTTACTTAAAGGAATTTTAAGGAGGTGAAAGGGCATGGACTTTTTATTCGAAAAAGAGATTAGCGGTGTTAAATTGAAGGTTGTTAAGGGAGATATTACTCAAGAAGAGGTTGAAGCTATTGTGAATGCAGCAAATTCCTATTTAAAGCATGGAGGAGGAGTGGCAGGAGCTATTGTAAGAGCAGGAGGAGAAATAATCCAGAAAGAAAGTGATGAGTATGTTAAGAGATATGGACCATTACCTGTAGGTAGTGCTACCATAACTTCTGCTGGGAAATTAAAAGCTAAATATGTGATTCATACTGTAGGACCTCAATGGGGAGAGGGTGATGAAGAAAAAAAATTGGAAAGGGCTATTGAAAGTGTTCTTAACCTTGCTAAAGAGAAAAATATTAAATCTCTGAGTATTCCTGCAGTAAGTTGTGGGATTTTTGGATTCCCTCCTGAGCTTGGGACCAGAGTAATTGTTAATAAGGTAGTGGAATTTGTTAAAGAAAATCCTGGAGTCTTTAAAGAAATACACTTTATTGGAATAGGAGACGATATCCCCTCACTATTTGCAGAAGCTTTAAAATCTGTGTAAATTAGGAGGTTTAGAGTAATGAAGGCACCCTTATACTTTATATCCATGAGAGCTACAAATGAAAATGAGTCTTTAGTACGCAAGATAAAAAGACTTACAAAAAAGTTGCTTGAGGGAAGAATAGAAAAGGGAGCTCTTGTAGCAATTAAACTTACTTTTGGAGAGCCCGGCAATCATGCCTTTATAAGACCTGTCTTTGTACGACAAGCTGTAGAAGCAGTGAGAGAACTTGGAGGTAAACCCTTTTTAACTGATGCTAATACTTTATATAAAGGTGGACGTGCAAATGCTGTGGATCATTTGGAGTCTGCTATCTATAATGGTTTTGGATATTCATCAGTTGGTGCCCCATTGATCATAGCTGATGGTATAAATGGAGATTATTATAAAGAAGTTGAAGTTAATTTGAAACATTTTAAAAAAATTAAAGTAGCAGGAGCTATATATGATGCTGATTTTCTTTTAGTGTTAACCCATGTTAAGGGACATATGTCAGCAGGATTAGGGGGAGCTATTAAGAATGTGGGAATGGGATGTGCTCCCAGATCTGGAAAGCAAATGCAACATGCTCAATTTAAGCCAAACCCTAATCCCAATCTATGTATAGGTTGTAGAAGGTGTGTTGATCATTGTCCTACGGGAGCTTTAGAGATGGTGGATAAAAAATCGAAGTTAACAAGGCCTGAGCTTTGTATAGGTTGTGGAGAATGTGCAGTGGTGTGTCCTACTTCTGCAATAAAGATTTTATGGAACGAATCTGCTATTGGTCTGCAAGAAAAGATGGTTGAGTTTACTTACGGCATATTGAAACAAAAGGAACCTAAATATGCTTTTATCAATTTTGTCATGGATGTTTCTCCTGATTGCGATTGTGCAGGGTGGCATGATGCAAATTTAGTACCTGATGTGGGAATTTTAGGTGGCTGGGATATTGTGGCTATAGATCAGGCCTCTTCTGATCTTATAAATAAGCAAATCGGGTTGAGAGACACTGCTTTAAAATCTGGATTTAATCCTGGAGAGGACAAATTAAGGGCGGTGCATCCTGATATAGACTGGAGTTGGCAAATAAAATATGCCGAAGAAATAGGACTCGGAACAAAGGAGTATGAACTTATTAAGTTCTAAGGGAGAGCTTTTGAGCTCTCCCTTTTTAAAAATTACCTACAGGAACTGCAACTTCCTCCAGAACAAGAGGAACACGATGGTCCTGAAGAAAGTCCTTGAGTTGCAAATAGGGATAACAATTTTATAATCTTCTTACTGCCACATTTGGGACATGTGATTTCTTCTTCTCCCATTACTAATTTTTCAAATTTCTCTCCACAGTTTTCACACCTATATTCATAGATAGGCATGGTGTTTCACCTCTGAAAGATTTTGAATAATCTTCTTAATGGGTTTTCTGTAGTCTTTTGTTTTTCTGTAAGAATTCCTTCAGGAATATCAAGATTATACTTCCTTAAGGTCTTTATTATATCAATCCTTAAGTTCTCTTTCTCTTCAAGGGTAGCATCTTCTTTAAATTTTTCAAAAAGAAGTTCAAGGGCTGATTCTGGTTGTATTCTAAATTCTGTTGCAACTCCATTTTCAAAATGGATAAGTTCTGGGAAGAAAGGAGAAGAGTTTAGTTCTTTTAATTTTTGCATTAATTTATCTCTATTTTGATAACTGTTTTTGAGATTTTGTAAGATTTCATTGAAAGCGAATAAGTATATCTGGTGTTGTGATTCGTATTTTTTGATATAGTCCAAGCCTACGTCGAGATCATTGAGCCTTGATAGAAAATCAAGTATCAGATTTTTTCTTATTATATCTCCATGTTGAGGAAGAATAAGTTCAGGAAGGGGAGTTAACCTACCTATCTTATCAATGGCAAGTTTTAAAGCTTCCTTAGAGGGCATATATATCTCGTGGAATAATTTTATGCCTTCCCATGAATCTTCGTTAGCATATATTCCATTTACTTCTCTACTTGATAAACCTCCTAATAAGTCTCCTGAGAAAAGCGCTTTTCTCTCGGGAATATATAGCATCCATGCTCCTCTAAAGTGGCAAAAAGGTGTATGTATAAATTCTAACGTATCATCGGTTTTTAAAATCACTCTTCTATTGGGGAAATACTCTATAGGTTGAAATCTTTCTCTGTTTAATCCATAAAATCTTACAAGTCGCCATGTATCTTCAGAAGTGATGAGGATAGTATTTTTGCTCATATCCATAAGGGGTGCCACCGAGGATGACACATCAGGATCCTGGTGATTCAGAAATATGATATCTATATTTTCTACCCCTCCTATAAGGTCTTTTAAACTTAGGACTAAATCTTTAAAAAATTCCTGAGGGATGGGATCTACTAAAATGTTTATCTTTTCTTCTTTGTTTTTTAAAGTAATAAGATAACTATTTGAGGTAAAAGGATAGTCAGGAGTTTGAATTGCTGTTATATATTCATCTATTTTTGTCACTTTCAAAGGCATATTTTTATCACCTCTACATCTTTTTTGTTATTATTTTACTACTTTTTTAATAAAGTGTATAGAATTATTTTTTTTGTTTTTCTAACTAACATATTAAGGCTTTAAGATAATTTCTTTCAAAAACATTTGTATAAACGATTTTTATCCTTTATAATATTTAACGAATACTTTGAGAGATGGGGGGATAATAATGCTTAAAAAGAGATTCTCTCTTCTATTTTTGATTACATTCCTACTAATCCTCTCTATAACCATTGGTTCTGAAGATCTTACTTTATATTTTAGTTTTGAAAATGGTTCAGAAGAGGGATTCCTGGGGACCAGTGAGAGGGTAAAACTAAGTATTGTAGAAGATGTAGTCTTAGATGGGAAATATGCATTAAAGGTACATAATAGACTCTCTTCTTGGGACGGATGTAGGGTAAGCTTGACTTATAATTTATTACCTGAGATGAATTATTTAGTAAGTGCTTTTGTATACCATACTTCTGATAAACCTCAGCCTTTTCAAATTGTTGCTCGTATTAAAGATATTGTAGGTGAAAGATTTGAACTTATTGGGGAAACCATAGCAATGCCTAAGGTATGGAAGGAGATAAAAGGAAATTTTAAGTTTAATTATTCTGTTTATTTAGAGGCATTAGATTTAATGATTGTATCTCCTAATGAATCTGGATTTGATTTTTATGTGGATAAGATACAAGTATTGGGTCCTAATAAAGTTTCTTCCCCAGGATCTGTGGTTAACTCAACTTTTGAAAGTGGTACTGTGGAAAATTGGGAAGCAAGAGGAGATGGGGTAAAAATCTTAGTTAGGGATAATGTAGCCAAAACTGGAAAGTACTCTCTTTTTGTAACGGGAAGAACAAGAAGTTGGCATGGTGCTCAAATAAATCTTTCAAAAATTTTAGAAACGGGAAAGAGCTATGATATATCAGTTTGGGTGTATCAAAGTTCTGGTGAAACTCAAAAAATAACTCTTACAATGCAGAGGAAATTTGACATAGATGAGAAAACAAGATATGAAACCATAGTCTGGCAAAAGAGTATTCCAGATAAGACTTGGGTTGAGCTTTCAGGATCCTACAATGTTCCACTCAATGTAAAGATTGAAGAGTTAATACTTTATGTGGAATCTCCTAATACCAATTTAGAATTCTATGTGGATGATGTTAAGGTAACCGATAGGACCTTAGTTTTGGGTCAACCAGAATGGGAAATCCCATCCTTAGCTGAGATGTTCAAAGGGTATTTTAAAATTGGAGTTGCTATTCCTTTTAAAGTTTTGATAAATCCTGTTGAGGCTAAAATGGTGGTTAAACATTTTAATAGCATTACTTCGGAAAACGAAATGAAGCCAGAATCTCTTCAACCAAGGGAAGGAGAGTTTGATTTTAGTAAAGCAGATGCTTATGTAAAGTTTGCCGAAGAAAATGGTTTGGTAGTGAGAGGACACACTCTTGTATGGCATAGTCAGACTCCTAATTGGTTCTTCGTAGATAAAGACGGAAAACCTGCTTCTAAGGAATTACTCTTAAAGAGATTGGAAAATCATATTAAAACAGTGGTGGGAAGATACAAGGGAAGGGTTTATGCTTGGGATGTGGTAAATGAAGCTATAGATGAAGCTCAACCTGATGGTTTTAGAAGAAGTAAGTGGTTTGAAATATTAGGTCCCGAATATATAGAGAAAGCCTTCATATGGGCTCATGAAGCAGATCCAAATGCAAAGCTTTTCTATAATGATTATAATACTGAGATTCCTGCTAAGAGGGAATTTATATATAAACTCGTGAAATCTCTTAAAGAAAAAGGTGTTCCGATTCATGGGGTTGGATTACAATGTCACATAAATATCTCTTGGCCAGAGATTGAGGAGATAGAAAATACCATAAAACTGTTTAGTACTATTCCAGGAATAGAAATTCATATTACAGAGCTTGATATGAGTGTCTATACCCAGGCTGGAGAAGAGTATAAAACTCTGCCAAGAGATGTGGCTGTAAGACAAGGGTATAGGTATAGAAAGTTATTCGATATGCTTAAAAAATATAAAAACGTAGTGACTAATGTAACCTTTTGGGGATTAAAAGACGATTATTCTTGGTTAAATCAGAGGGGAAGATTCAATTATCCTCTATTGTTTGATAAAGATTATCAGGCAAAATTGGCTTATTGGGCTTTGGTGTCTCCTAATGTTTTGCCTCCTCTTATTCAAAGTGCTAAGATGGCAAGTGGACAGGCTGTGGTGGATGGGATAGAAGATAAAAGCTATAAATCTGCTATACCAGTAATTATAAATGATGGAGAAAGAGATGTAGCTGTGGTTAAACCTATATGGTATATGAGTAAGATATTTGTTTTTGCAGAGGTATTTGATGGAAGAAAAGATGATACAGATTGTTTAACTGTGTTTGTGGACCAAAACAATGCAAAATCCCCATATCTTCAAAGTGATGATGTATATTTTAAGTTCTATAGAAATGGAAAAATAGAAAGTAATTTTGCTCCCATGTTAAAGAATTATACGATAAGAGAAAAAGAAACAGGATATACAATTGAATGCGAAATCCAGATATATGCTATTCCAATAGGAAAAGGGAGTAAAATAGGAATGGACTTTTCAATGATAGATGGAGAAAAGGTTGTAAGTTGGAGTGATCACTCTAATCAGCAGTTGTTAAGCACTATAAGGTATGGTACCTTAGAACTTGAAGAAGCAGTTAAGTTGGCCCAAGCTAAGAAAGGAAGCCCTGTAGTTGATGCCCTTATGGATGACCTCTATAAGAGTGTTGATCCCATAGAAACAGAAACTGCAGTAATGGGTAAAATAGAGAAAGTAAAGGGCAAAGCTTGGATATTGTGGGATGAGGATCATATATATTTATACGCAGAAGTAAGCGATGATGATCTTGATGATACAGCAACAAATCCGTGGGAACAGGATTCTTTTGAGATCTTTATAGATGAGAATAATGCAAAGACTGCAAGTTATCAGGCAGATGATGCCCAATATAGAGTTAATTTTAAGAATGTACAAACTTTTGGTACTGGAGCCAATGCTGAGTATATAAACTCTGCTACAAGGTTACTAAGGGATGGAGAAAAAGTTATAGGCTATGCTGTAGAAGTAGCAATAAAGATGAAAACAAAAAGACTTAAGGTGGGAGAAGTAATAGGATTTGATATACAGGTGAACAATGCTTCAAAGGGGATGAGGATAGGAATCTACACATGGAATGATCCAGTGGGAGATAATTGGAGAGATACAAGAAGGTTTGGAAATCTTGAATTGATACAGTAAGAAAAACCCCTGGGAAAAATATCCCAGGGGTTTTCACATTTTTGGCGTAAAGGAGGATCTTAAATATATGGCTGAAGTTAAACCTTATAATATGTGTTGGTTAGAGTATACAGATCTTAGTAAGTATAAAAACAAGTATATTAAAGTGTTTGAAAATGTTGTAGTCTTAGGAGGCAATGAATTAAATTTACCCTTGAAAGAATTAAAAAATTTTCTCACCTTCTCTTTAAATATTAAACCTAAAATTTTTAAAAATACTCTTGTAAAAGGCCGAAATTATGTGTTAATTGGGAGGTTAATAGAAATTAAGAAAATTTTCAAAGAGAGTGAAAGATTTGAAAAATTGTTAAATGATGAGGGTTTTATAATAAAGAGAATAGACATTGATGGAAACAAGGTTTTGATAATTACAGCAAAAAGCTATAATGGTATTGTTTATGGGATATTTAATTTGATTGAAAGGTTAAAACGGGGAGAAGATATAGAAAATATAGACATTGTAAGCAATCCCTCTCTAAGGTTTAGAATGTTAAATCATTGGGATAATTTAGATGGGAGTATAGAAAGAGGATATGCAGGGAAATCTATATTTTTTAGGGAGAATAAGATACTTATTAATGAAAGAACTAAGGATTATGCAAGATTGCTATCCTCTATAGGAGTTAATGGGGTAGTGATTAATAATGTAAATGTAAAGAAAAAGGAAGTAGAGCTTATAACACCTTCTTATTTAAAAAAAATAGGAGAGCTTTCTAAAATTTTTTCAGCTTATGGGATTAAAATTTACCTCTCTATAAACTTTGCCTCTCCCATATATCTTGGTGGTTTAAATACTGCTGATCCTCTTGATAAAAGGGTAGCAGTTTGGTGGAAGGCAAAAGTAGACGAAATATATGAGTATGTTCCAGATTTTGGAGGCTTTTTGGTAAAAGCAGATTCTGAGTTTAATCCAGGACCTCATATGTATGGCAGGACTCATGCTGATGGGGCTAATATGTTGGGAGAAGCCTTAGAGTCTTATGGAGGATTTGTAATATGGAGAGCTTTTGTTTACAATTGTTTACAAGATTGGAGAGATACTAATACGGATAGGGCAAAGGCTGCTTATGAGAACTTTAAGCCTCTTGATGGTAAATTTAGTGAAAATGTTATAGTGCAGATAAAATATGGTCCTATGGACTTTCAGGTTAGGGAGCCTGTTAATCCTCTCTTCGGAGGATTAGAACATACAAATCAGATATTGGAGCTACAAATAACTCAAGAGTATACAGGACAGCAAATACATTTATGTTATTTGGGTACTTTGTGGAAAGAAGTTCTTGATTTTGATACTTATGCAAAAGGGGAGGGATCTAAGGTAAAGGAGATATTAAAGGGAAATGTTTTTGATTTGAAAAATAACGGTATGGCGGGGGTATCTAATGTGGGGGATGATATCAATTGGACAGGACATGATTTGGCTCAGGCTAATTTATATACCTTTGGAGCTCTTAGCTGGAATCCTGATGAGAGGATAGAAGAAGTTGTAAAAAGATGGATAGAATTGACTTTCGGAGATAATGAGAAGGTAATTAAAAATATTTCTTATATGTTATTAAGCTCTCATAAGGCTTATGAGAAATATACTACTCCTTTAGGATTGGGATGGATGGTAAATCCAGGTCATCATTATGGACCTAACCCAGAAGGGTACGAATATTCTAAATGGGGTACTTATCATAGAGCAAATTACGAGGCGATAGGAGTGGATAGATCTTCAAGAGGTACAGGCTATACTCTTCAGTATCACTCTCCTTGGAGAGAAATTTACGATAATATAGAGACGTGTCCTGAAGAATTGTTATTGTTCTTTCATAGGGTACCTTACAATTACAAATTAAAGTCGGGAAAAACTCTAATTCAGACTTATTACGATTTGCATTTTGAAGGGGTAGAGGAGGCAGAGGAGATTAGAAAAAAATGGATTGAGTTAAAGGGCGAGATTGAGGATAAGATATATGAAAGGGTTTTAAATAGGTTGGATATACAGATAGAGCATGCGAAAGAATGGAGAGATGTTATAAATACGTATTTCTTTAGGAGAACGGGAATACCAGATGAAAAAGGTAGAAAAATATATCCTTAAAAGGAGGAGGAAAAAACATGAAAGATAAAGAGTGGCAGATTTTGTTGGATTGTGTAAATATGAAAGAACCTGAGGAGATTCCTATTGCTCTTATTGTGGATAGTCCTTGGATTCCTGGATATTTAGGAATTCCTCACATGCAATTTTATTTTATTCCTGATGTATGGCTTGAAGCCTACAAAGAGATCAAAAGGAGATTTCCTGAAGTTATTTTTATTCCCGATTTCTGGGTCGAGTTTGGAATGGCTCAAGAACCTTCTGCTTTTGGAGCTAAAATTGTCTTTAAGCCTAATGCTACTCCTAATATAGAACCTATATTAAGTTCTGCTGACGATCTTCCTACTTTTATTGCTAGGTTAAAAACTCCAAATCCTAAGACTGATGGATTTATGCCTATTGTTCTTGAGTACTATAAATATATTGAGCCTAAAGTAAAAGGGATGGGAGAAAAGATAAAAATCGTTGCTGCAAGAGGTCCTCTTGCTATTTCCTCTCATTTAATGGGAGTTACCGAGTTCTTAGTCTCGGTGAAGTTATATCCTGAGGAAGCAAAGAGACTTATTGAAATTGCAACAAATTTGGTAATTGATTTTCTTACTGCTCAAATAGAAGTCCTCCATGATGTGGAAGGTATCCTTGTACTTGATGATATTGTAGGCTTTTTCTCGGAGGAAGATTATCTTGAGTTTGCACATCCTTATCTTAAAAAGATATTTTCAAGCTTTGATTATCCAGTAAAGATTTATCATAATGATACTAATAACAATGTTTATTACAAATATTTACCAGAACTTGGTATCAACATATTTAACTTTACTCATCTCCAAAATATAAAAGATGTTTATAATTTAACCCAAGGAAAGATGTGCTTAATGGGAAATGTACCTCCCTTGGATGTTCTTGTTAATGGGAGCAAAGAGGATGTGAAAAGAGTTGTAGAAAAGATACTAATGGATTATGGAATGAAGAAGGGATTACTTCTTTCTGCTGGGGGTGGTGTATCTCCTGGAACCCCTGGCGAAAATATAAGAGCTATGATTGACACATCAAGAAGTTTTAAATTTTAGAGCCTTTGACATAATTTAATTAAAGTAATATAATATGCCTCGTATATAAAGATAAGAAAGCTTCCTGTTTTTTTTTAACGGGAAGCTTTTGTTTGATAAAAGGTGAGCCATGAATTTTAGTGAGTGGTTGTCAAATAAAATTTTGACTAAAAAAGAATATAGTAAAAAATATGCTGGATATTTGGAAGGTTGGGTAAGTATAGTAGGAAATCTTACTTTATTTTTATTTAAATACTTTGCTGGTCTTTCCTTAGGAAGCATTTCTCTAATTGCTGATGCTTTTCACTCTCTGTCGGACGTATTTACCTCAGTAGTTGTAATTCTTGGTTTTAAATTAGGAAGTAAACCAGCCGATAAAGAACATCCCTATGGGCATGGTAGGATAGAACAGATAGCTACTCTTATAATTGCACTTTTATTATTAATTGTTGCTTATGATCTCGTTAGATCTTCCTTTGAAAGATTGATGAATCCTCACAAGGTTGAATTTAACTTAGGAGTTTTTGTTTTATTGATAATTTCTGCTATTTTTAAAGAATGGATGGCAAGGTTTTCTATCTATTTAGGAAAGAGATTTGATGCTAGTCCTTTAATTGCTGATGCATGGCATCATAGAAGTGATGCTATTGCAACCCTTCTTGTGACAATAGGACTTTTGGGAAGTAAATTAGGTTTTTATAGGCTTGATAGTATTTTAGGAGTTCTTGTATCCTTATTAATTGCCTGGGTAGGAGTTGATCTTTTAAAAAGTGCTACTAGTTTTTTGATTGGTGAGGCGCCGAGTGGCGACCTTGTAAAAAAGATTGATGATATCATAGTGAATACCCCTGGGGTTTTAAATTATCATGACTTATCAGTACATGATTATCAGAACGAGAAGTATATTACTCTTCATATAGAGGTAGACAATAATTTAACTGTGAAAGAAGCTCATGATTTAGCTCTAAAAGTACAAGATGAGATTAAGTCAAAGATTGAAAACTCACAAGTTACGGTACATATAGATCCAAAAGGAGAAAGGGAGGATTAATTGTCCTCCCTATTTGTAAAGAGAGACAAATTTTCCGATAGATCTGTCATAAGTTCTTTCTACTTCAGGAGGAAAGTAACATGCAGGAAGTTCTCCATGACTTCTATGATAAGCTAAGCATTCACAGCATATGCCCTTTCTTGGACAAGGTTCATAGGTACAATTGCAATTTTTTAGGTTCTTTTCTACTCTACACTCTGCCATCTTTTCACCTCCCATCTTTGGTTATTATATCAAAGGTTTGAGGGTTTATGGGAAAAGAGTTTTCCTTTCAATGGCATATAACGGACTTTTGTAATCTGAGATGCAAGCACTGCTATCAAGATATTTTTGATAGAAGTAGAGAGCTTACTTATGATAGGTTAATCCATATTATTCAAGATATATCAGGGTTTTTAAAAGAGCAAGGGTTTGAAAGACTTTCCATAAATATTACTGGAGGTGAGCCTCTAATTTATCCCTATATTAATCCTATTTTAAAAGCATTAGACGAAATAGATATTATAGACGAGATAAATATTATAACTAATGGCATAATAATGCCCGATATTGTGCTCAAAGGGCGTTATGAAAGATTAAAATACTTAAAGGTTTCTCTGGAAGGAGCAAGGGAAGAGACTAATGATTTGATAAGGGGTAGGGGGATTTTTAAAAGGGTTATTGGTAATCTTAAAAATACTAATTATAATTTTCTTTTAATGTTTACTCTTGCAAAATACAATTATAGAGAGTTAGATGATATGTATAGATTATCTCAGAATTTAGGTGCAAAGGGATTTATCTTGGAGAGGTTTATACCTCTTGGAGAAGGGTCAAAAATCAAAGATATGGTATTAAATTCAAAGGATTGGTACCAGGTAGTGGATAGGGTAGCTACTTGGGCTGATCTTACTGTAGAAGATCTGCTTCCTTATAAGGCTTTTTATATTGATTTTGAAGAGAATAGAATCTTAGGAGCTCTTTGCAATTTAGGTGAATCTTGTGCAGTTATGCCTAATGGAGACGTTTATCCTTGTAGGAGGTTTCCTTTAGTTTTGGGTAATTTAAGTCAGGAAAGTTTTTCTAAAATATACCCAAAAATTTTAGATTTTAGGGCTAATTTTACTAAGGATAAATTGAAAGGAAAATGTTTTCTATGTGCCATGGAGGATTGTATAGGATGTAGAGCCCTCTCTTTTTCTCTATTTTCTGATAGTTTTGCTGAAGATTATCAATGCTGGCTTTAACTAGAATCCATATAATTTTTCTCTTAAAGTCTTCAAATTCATAACATCTTCCCTGTTATATTCTAATAGTAAATTTAAGGCATTGTAGTCATTATGTTTTGTATATCTATACCAAAGTATTACTGCTATCCTTCCATTAACTTCTTTCAGTTTTCTTTCAATTCCTAATTTTTCTTCGACTTTTTTTAATCCACCATACAATCCTCTCTCCCAACAACGATACATGAGATCTTCATGGAGAACATGCTTTTCTAAGTCTATTCCAAGTTTTGAATGAATAAAAGGCAAGTCAAATCTTGACCCATTATAGGTATATATAGTGTGTACTTTTTCTATGATGTACAAGAGATTATAAGAAGTTATTTCTTTCCCAATAAGTTGAATAAGGATTGATTCTTCTTTATTTTCAAGATATATTCCAATTACAGTAATATCTGAATATATAGGACTTAATCCTGTAGTCTCTATATCTAAGTAAGCTTCATACTTTTTCATCTTAATTTAACTTATTTAAGAGGAGCGCAGGATTCTCTTATAATCAATTTTGTGGGTAATATTACCTCTTTTCTCTTTTTTCTTCCCCTTTTTAATCTCTCAAAGAGTAGTTTTACTGCAGTCTCTCCTAATTCATATGCTGGTTGATAGACTGCTGTTAGGGGAGGAGAAAAATATGGAAACCAATCCATATCATCAAAAGATATTAAGGAAAGGTCCTTAGGAATTTTTAATCCAAGCTCAGTTATTTTTTTAAGAGCTCCAAGGGCCATAAGATTATTACTGGTAAAAACAGCGGTAGGTGGATTGCTAATGTTAAGTAGGACTTCTATCCCTTTATAACCGCCATCCTCCTTAAAGTTTCCTTCATATATAAGGTTGTCATCCTTATTAATTCCTGACTCCTCTAAGGCTTTAAAATATCCTTCAAGTCTCTCATAACCTGTAGTTGTATCTAAAGGACCTGTTATTATTCCTATCCTTTTATGACCTAAGCTTATCAGGTAATTTATTGCTTCGTATGTTCCTCCCACATTGTCTGCGAGTACCACATCTTCTTCTAATCCTTCAATTTTTCTATCTACAAGAACTACAGGAATGTTTTTCTCTCGAAAAAGATCCAGGTTTTCTCTTGTTTCGCTACTTTTACTTGGAGTAATGATAAGTCCATCAACTCTTCTACTAAAAAGAACCTCTATGTAATTTTTCTCCTTTTCTACGTTTTCATCAGAGTTGCATAGAATAAGATTATAATTGTATTTTGCTAAGTAGTCTTCAACTCCTCTTACTACTTCAGGATAAAAAAGGTTTGTAATGTTAGAGATAATAAGCCCTATGGTGTTAGTTACTTTTTTTCTCAGACTGCTTGCGAGAATATTTGGCCTATATCCTAAGGTTTTTATAGCTCGATAAACCTTTTCTCTTGTTTCAGGCTCTACATACCTGGTCTTGTTTATCACATGGGATACAGTACTTATAGAAACGCCTGCAAGTTTAGCTACGTCCTTCATTGTAGGTGATTTATTTTCTTTTCTCCTCATGTTTCAACTCTCCTTTTCATGTTTTTAAACTTTAACACCACAAGATATAATTGTCTAATTTTTTTTATTCTATGAATTTTTTTTGCATATTTCAAGATTTTTCTTATTTATAAAAGATATTGACTTTGAAAAAAATATAATGTATATTTAAATAAAAACGATTAGCAAACGTTTTTATTGTATAAAATATTTTTTAGGGGGCAAAAAAATTCCATAATTTCTATGTTTCTAATGAGAGGAGGCTAAACTCAGGTGAAAGAGTATCTATTAAGAAGAATCCTTTATATGTTGTTAACCTTATTCTTTGTCTCCATAATTGTTTTTGTAGTAATTCAACTTCCTCCTGGTGATTTTTTGACCTCCTATATAGCTCAGCTTGCCACTAGCGGTGAATCGGTGAATTTAGAGACCATAGAGGCTTTAAAGAAACAATATGGACTTGATAAACCTATATGGGAACAATATCTTCTTTGGATTTGGAATGTTTTACATGGAGATTTTGGGAGGTCTTTACTTTACAATAGACCTGTCAGTGAGCTTATAGGGGAAAGACTTGCTATAACTTTTGTCATATCTTTGTTTACCCTTGTCTTCATTTGGGTAGTTGGTTTCTTAATAGGAACTTATTCTGCTACTCATCAATATTCCTTTGGAGATTACTTTTTTACCTTTTTAGGATATATTGGACTTTCGGTTCCTGCTTTTATGGTGGCTTTGATTCTTCTTTGGGTGGCTTATGCTTATTTTGGGCAGAATTTGACAGGACTTTTTTCACCAGAATATTTAGAAGCAAAATGGAGTTTTGCTAAGTTTGTAGATATGCTGAAACATATATGGGTGCCTGTGGTTATTATTGGTTTAGCAAATACTGCTGGAATGATTAGAACTTTGAGGGCAAATCTTCTTGATGAATTAAATAAGCCTTATGTCTTAACTGCAAGGGCAAAGGGTTTAAAGGAATGGAAAGTGGTATTTAAATATCCCTTAAGGGTTGCTATGATTCCCTTTATAAGTACTGTAGGTTGGTCTCTTCCCTTTCTGGTTTCTGGTGCTGAAATTACCGCTATAGTTTTGAATCTTCCCACATCTGGCCCTTTACTTCTTGAGGCTCTCAGAAACCAAGATATGTACTTGGCAGGTGCCTTTTTACTTATGTTAAGTTTTCTAACTATGTTAGGGACTTTAATATCGGATCTTCTTCTTGCATGGGTAGATCCTCGCGTAAGGTATGAGTAAGAGGAGGGTATCATATGGCAGAAGTTGAGAAAAGAGAAGAATTTATAGAAGAGGTTCCAGAAAAAGAAGAGAAGATATATGTTGCTTCCCAGTGGAAGTTAATGTGGTGGAGATTTAGAAGGAACAAACTTGCAATTGCTGGTTTGGTGGTTCTTGTAATCTTTTATATTATTGCAGCTTTTTGTGAGTTTTTTGCCCCTTATGATCCTTACAAATATGATGTAAGATATGTTCTTGCTCCTCCCCAAAGAATTCATTTTGTGGATGAGCATGGATTTCATTTGAGACCCTTTGTATATGCGTATAAAATGGATATAGATCCAAATACATTAAGAAGGATATACAGTGAAGATAAAACCCGAAAATATCCTATTAAGTTTTTTGTAAGAGGGCATGAGTATAAACTTTTAGGTCTATTTAAGACAGATATACATCTTTTTGGTGTAGAAGGAGATGGGCATATATTTCTCTTTGGAACTGATAGTTTAGGAAGAGATGTGTTTTCAAGGGTTATATATGGTACCCGTATTTCTACTACAGTAGGGCTTGTGGGTATATTTTTAAGTTTTCTTTTTGGAATTATTATAGGAGGAATTTCGGGATATTATGGTGGACCTTTTGATATTATTATTCAAAGAATAATAGAGATATTAAGAAGTATTCCTACCTTACCCCTTTGGATGGCTTTATCTGCCGCTGTTCCTGCCAACTGGTCTCCTGTAAAGGTATATTTTGCTATCTCTATAATTCTTTCCTTTATTGGTTGGACAGGACTTGCAAGGGAGGTAAGAAGCAAATTTTTGTCTCTGCGTGAAGAAGATTTTGTAACTGCCGCAAAGCTTGCAGGAGCAAGCGAAGGTAGAATAATCTTTAGACACCTTCTTCCCTCTTTCTTGAGTCATATTATAGCTTCCTTGACTTTATCTATACCTGGTATGATCATAGGTGAGACTTCTTTAAGTTTCCTTGGACTGGGGATAAGACCTCCTGCCATAAGTTGGGGTGTTTTAATACAGGATGCTCAAAATTTTAGAACTGTAGCTTTAGCACCTTGGTTACTGCTTCCTGTGGTTTTTGTTATTCTTGTGGTGCTTTCTTTTAACTTTGTGGGTGATGGATTGAGAGATGCTGCAGATCCTTATGCAAGGTAGGGAGGAGTAAAAATGGATAAGCTTTTAGAGGTAAAGGATTTAAAGACCTATTTTATATTGGATGAGGGTACAGTAAGGGCTGTAGATGGAATAAGTTTTGATGTAAAACCTGGAAAAACTCTCGGGGTAGTAGGAGAATCAGGTTGTGGAAAGAGTGTAACGGCACTATCTATCTTAAAACTTACAGGACCAAGAAGTAAAATTCAAGGAGAGATTTTGTTATATAGAGATGGACAAATTATAGATTTAGCTAAATTAGACCCTAAGGGGGATGAAATAAGGAGTATTAGAGGAAAAGAAATAGCTATGATATTCCAAGAGCCAGGAGCCTCATTTTCTCCTGTGCATACCGTGGGAGAGCAGATAATAGAAGCTATAATGCTCCATCAAAAATTGGATAAGAAGTCTGCAAGAGATGCAGCTATTGAACTCATGAGAATTGCTGGAATTCCAAGGCCTGAGTTAAGAGTCGATGAGTATCCTCATCAGTTCAGCGGTGGAATGCTCCAAAGAGCAATGATTGCTATGGCACTCTCTTGTAGACCAAGGCTACTTATAGCAGACGAGCCAACTACAAACTTAGATGTTACGATACAGGCTCAAATTCTTGAGCTTCTCAAAGAGTTACAAAAGCAATTTGGTATGGCAGTTATGATGATAACCCATAACTTAGGGGTAATAGCTGAGATGGCTGAGGAAGTTATTGTAATGTATTTAGGTAAAATTGTAGAAAGTGCTCCTGTAGAAGAGATTTTTTACAATCCAATGCATCCTTATACAAAGGCGCTATTAGAATCTATTCCCAAAATTGGTAAAAAAGTTAAAGGGAAGAGATTAAAAGCCATTAAAGGGATAGTTCCAGATCCTTACAATCTTCCTACAGGCTGCACTTTTCATCCCAGATGTCCTGAATTTGTAAAAGGACTGTGCGATGTAAGGGTTCCAGAACTCATAGAGGTAAAACCAGGACATAAAGTAAGTTGTCTACTTTATGGAGAGGTGAAGAGTCATGAATAATTTGTTGTTAGAGGTGAAAAATCTAAAAAAGTATTTTCCCATAACTAAAGGCTTTTTAAGGAAAAGAGTAGCAACAGTTAGAGCGGTAGATGATATAAGTTTCTTTGTAAGAGAAGGAGAAACTCTTGGGCTTGTGGGAGAGTCGGGTTGTGGAAAGACTACCACAGGAAAAGTGATACTTCGTGCCTATGATCCTACTGATGGAGATGTAATATTGCATGTAGATGGAACAGAAATAAATGTAGCAAAACTTTCTCAAAAGGAACTAAAAAGTGTGAGAAGATATATGCAGATGATATTTCAGGATCCCTTTAGATCTTTAAATCCCAGAATGACAGTAAGGGATATCATAGGAGAACCTTTAATTGTAAATAATGTGGCAAAGGGCAAAGAGTTAGATGAGAGGATAGCAGATCTTATGAGGAAAGTAGGTTTAAGACCAGAATACATGAAAAGATATCCTCACGCTTTTTCTGGAGGGCAAAGACAGAGGATAAGTATTGCAAGGGCACTTGCTTTGAATCCTAAGCTTGTAATATGTGATGAACCTGTATCTGCTCTTGATGTTTCTATTCAAGCTCAAGTTCTAAACTTGCTTATAGATCTTCAACAAGAGTTTAAATTAACTTATCTTTTCATATCTCATGATCTTTCCGTGGTAGAGCATATATGTGATAGGGTGGCAGTAATGTATGTGGGGAAAATTGTAGAACTTGCAAAGACAGAGGAGATATTTGAAAATCCTAAGCATCCATATACTGAAGCTTTACTTTCTGCTGTACCTAAGCCCGACCCTAAGATGAAGACTCATAGAATTCTTCTTAAAGGCGAGGTTCCTGATGCCTCTAATCCTCCTTCTGGATGCTATTTCCATCCAAGGTGTAGCTATGCAAAGGATATTTGTAAGGAGGTGAGACCTGAGTTAATAGATATTGGGAATGAACATTATGTGGCGTGCCATTTTGCTAAGGAATTAAATTTAAAGGGTATTCCAATAACTTAGGGGGGATTAAGTTATGAAATATGTTAAGTTTTTGAGTATTCTTTTGATTTTCATACTAATATTCGGGAACACCATTGTAGGACAGAAAAAGTATAATGAGTCTCCTATGACTGCAGCACTTGTAAGGGAAGGGAAACTTCCACCAGTAGAACAAAGACTTCCTAAAAATCCCATTGTGGTAAAACCTTTAGAAGAGGTTGGAGTTTATGGTGGAACTCTCAGAAGAGCTTGGATGGGACCTGGAGATAGGTGGGGAATAGCAAAGATTTGTTATGATGCAAATAATCTAATGAGATGGGCATCGGACAGTAAAACCATTCTTCCATGGCTGGTAGAAAAATATACAGTCTCAAAGGATGGTAGAGTGTTTACTTTTAAATTGAGAGAAGGATTGAAGTGGTCTGATGGACATCCTATGACTACTGATGATGTAATCTTCTGGTATGAGGATGTAATAGGAAATGAGGAATTAACCCCTACATTTCCTTCTGGTTTTGTTCAAGATGGAGTTAGAGCTAAATTTATAAAAGTAGATGATTATACTTTTAGGATTGAGTTTAAGAATCCCAATCCAATGTTTATTTATACCTTCCCAACTCAGGGGTGGTTTATTGATAATTCCAAAGGTTCTTTTGCTTTCTATGCACCAAAACATTACTTAATGCAATTTCATCCTAAATATACTCCTAAGGATAAATTAGAGGCTCTTGCAAAACAAAAAGGCTTTAATAAGTGGTATGAATTGTTTCAGTTTATGATAGATTACATTCAAAACCCTGATCTACCTACCATGTCTCCATGGAAGATCGTGAGCAAGAGCCCCAATGAGCCTGTATTTGTAATGGAGAGAAATCCATATTATCCTGTGGTGGACACAGAAGGTAATCAATTGCCGTATATTGATAGGGTAGTTCATTACTTAGTAAGTGATGCAGAAATGATCAACATGAAGGCTGTAGCAGGAGAAATAGACTTCCAAGCTCGCCATATGAGATTACCTAACTACACCCTATTTATGCAAAATAAAGATAAAGGTAATTACAGAATTCTTATTTGGAGAACAGGAACAGGTGCAGATCCTGCCATATATTTGAACCAGAATGTAAAGGATCCAGTGAAGAGGAAACTCTTCCAAGATGCAAGGTTTAGACAAGCCTTATCCCTTGCAATAAATAGGGAAGAGATTAATAAGATTTTATTCTTTGGTCTTGGAGTTCCAATGCAAGCAGCTATTCCACCTGGATCAGCCTATTATGATAAGGCATGGGCACAAGCTTATGCTCAGTATGATCCAGGAAGAGCGAAGATATTACTTGATTCTATTGGGCTTAAGGTTGGAAAAGATGGATTTAGAATTGGACCTGATGGAAAGCCAATTGAGCTTATAGTAAGTTTCACTACATATCCCGGTAGTGCTAACATGAGTACCATGGAGCTTATTAAGAGTTATTGGGAAAAGATAGGAATAAAAACTATAATCAAGCAGGTAGATAGAAGCTTGTATACTACGCAATGTAATTCAGGTGATATAGAAATAGGTGTTTGGGTCATGGATAGAATGAGTAATGTGGCAATTTCTGCAGGAAGACTTCTTGGTACATGGACCGATGGACCATGGGCACCACTCTATGCAAGATGGTATTGGACAAAAGGGCAAGAGGGGGAAGAGCCAACGGGAGATATAAAGAAGATCTATGACTTGTGGGACGAATTCAATAGAACTGTTGATGCAAGAAAAAGAGATACAATTATAAGGCAAATTATAGCTTTACATAGAAAGAATATTTGGATTATTGGAACGGTAGGAGGAATTCCTCAACTTGTGATCGTAAACAATAAGTTAAGAAATGTGCCCGATGGGATACTATGGGATGATCCATATAGATCTGAGTTAAATTCCTTCCCAGAGCAGTTCTTCTTTAAGCAGTAGAAAAAGAGGAGGGGAATATATTCCCCTCCTCTTAAAACCAAAAGGAGGTGTTTAAATTGTATAAGAAGCTATCCTATTTGCTTTTGGTGTTATTTTTGATCTTTGTAGTTTCCGGTTGTGCCCCTAAGGAGACAGGGATGCCTATTGCTGTTTCTCAAGAAGCTGTGAAAGAAGTAACTAAGGAAGTTCCAAATATACCTAATGCTGTTCTTATTACTACTTTTGAATCTGGAAAAGAAGAGGGATGGACTCCTAATGGAGAAGGTGTATCCATAGCTGTGGTTGATAAAGATACGCATACAGGAAAATATAGCTTATATATTACGGGAAGAAAAGTAGGTTGGAATGGAGCTCAAATTCAACTAAAGGATCTTTTAAAACCAGGAAAGACTTACAGTATATCTTTATGGGTTAAGCACAATTCTGAATTACCTCAGCATATTGGTATCACTATGAGAAGAAGGTATGATAGTGATAGTAGTACTCAATATGATTGGATAAGCCACAATCAAGAGACCCCAGGTGGTAAATGGATAGAGCTTTCTGGAACATATCAAATACCTGCAGGAGTAAATATCCTTGATTTAGCTTTATATGTAGAAGTACCTAGTAATTCTACCCTTGATTTATATATTGACGATCTGGTAATTGTGGAAGGGAAACAGAGTTTTAGAATTACTCCAGAACTTTTTAATTTGTTTGCAAGCTATTTTAAAGACTATTTAAATTAATGTATAAATTGTGATATAATTTAAGCAAGGGGAAGGCTCCAAGATGGAGTTCTTCCCCTTCTTTATAAAAATATTATTAAGAAAGGAGAATAACTAATGAGCCTTAATGGGGATCTGAAAAGTGTCTCCTTGTGGGAGGTTTTAGAGATACTATCTTTTAGTAGGAAAACTGGTAGACTACAACTTACAAAGGATAAAAAAAAGACTGATGTTTACTTTGAGGACGGAAAAATAAAGCATATAAAGGCAGACACCTGTGAGGATGAAGATGCTATTTTGCATCTTGCTCTTTGGAAAGAAGGAAATTTTGCTTTTTATCCTGATGAAAAGGCTCCTAAAGCTAATTTAAATCTTGATCCTCTCCATATTTTGGTAGATGTATCAAAGGATATTGATTTAATAGAATATCTTGGGGATTTAGTGTTTCTCTTTGTTAATGTTGCTAATTTATCTGACGAGGAAAGACAAGTAGGAAATCTTTTTGATGGGATTAGAACAACAAAAGATATAATTTTAAATTCCCCTTATGGTGAATATAGAACCCTTAGAATAATTGAGAAATTAAGAAGAAATAAGAATCTTTTAAGAATTGATGATAATATTAATTTATTCTGGACCTATACTTTTTGGAGATACTTCATATTTACCCTTGAAAGAGAAAATGAAAGAGATTTTAGGAAGAAATGGTCCGATCAATTGAATAAATTGACTACTTATAAACTTGCTTTTGAGATACTTACGAAGGATAGAAAAGTAGAATGGTATAATGTCTATCCTTTAATTAAAGATGCTCCTTCTAATGAATATTTTAACGTAATAAAAAATGTATTTTTTTTCATAGAAAATTATAGAAAACTTGAGATCAATAATGTGATTGATACTGGAAAGATTTTATTCTTATCTCAGGAATTGGATCCTTTCATGTCTAAAATCTACGTCCCTATAAAATATAGTGAAGTAATTGAAGAAAATATTGTATTGTGGTCTCTTGATGGAAAAAGGACCTTTAAAGATGTAGAGAATATTTTACCCTTTGGAGATCTTAGGAGACTTCAGTTGATAAAGTCGGTCCTTGACAAGAAGTTAGTATTGCCCTTGGGGTATAACATAAAACTTGATCTTCTGAACTATTTCTTTATGGCTTGGCAGGAGATGCTAGCAAAATTTGAAAAAATAGGCAAGAGAGAAGAGTTTGTGAAGGAGTGGGACAGATTTATCTCCGAGAGCTTATCTGATGTCAAGCATTTATTCTCTTATCTCCCATCAGAATCAAAACAGAATTTCCCATATTTTTACAGAAATATTGCCAATTCTCAAGAAGAAGAATTGAGAGCATTCTTGAAAGAAGCCCTTAAGTTAATCATAGATTTTGCCTCTAAGACTTTGCCCAAAGAGGAAGTTGATAACTTAATTAACAAGATTATGGATCATGCTAAGACTTATGCATCGGACAAACTAATTGAGGCAGCCCAAAGGATACTTTCTGAGGTCTATGTAAGCTAATTGATGGTTCAATATTTTCTCTATTGGTGATAAAATTACTCTATTGTGAAGAGTAATAGGGTAAATTTTTTAACAAAAATTTTAGTGCTCTTGAGTGTTGGGGGAGTTGGGCTCTCTTTTTTTCAGGCTTTTCGTGGGTTTTCTTTGATATTTTTTATAAACAAGTTTGTTAATTCAAAATCTCAAATAGGGGTTCTACTTTCCTTAGGAAGTTTAGTGGGTATTTTTGTACCACCTTTAGTTGGATTTCTATCAGATAAACTAAAAAAGTTAATAAAAGGAAGAAAGTATCTAATAATTGTCTCTCTGTTTTTTCTTTCTTTATCTATATACTTTTTAGAGAAGACCAAAAATCTTTCAGAATTATATCTTTATTTGACTTTGACTTATATATTCTTTTATTCTGCTATTTCTTTGTATCAAGCCCTTGTTCCTGATCTTTTTAGTAAGGATTTTTTTGCAAGGGCAACAGGGGTTTTAAATTTTGCTTCACAATTTTTTCAAGGAATTTATATTTTTATTATAGTCATATCTCATGCTTCTAATTTGACTTTTACTTTACTAAAATGGAGCATTTTTTTATCCTCATTTCTTTTCTTCTTTATACCTGAAAAAGAAAATAAAAGAATTTCACAAAATTTCTCTATGGATATGAAATTCTTAAGGAGAAAATTTTGGTTTAATCTCTTTCTTTTACAGTTTTTTGTGTGGTATGGAATTTCTTCTGTAAGTTCCTTTATACTACTTTTTTTTCAAGATGTCCTTTCTGCCTCTTTAAGTGACTATATGATTATACTTGTTATTTTTGGAGTGTTGACAGCTTTGTCTACTTTTTTCTCAGGTTTTGTTGCTGATAAGTTTGCAAAGGAAAAACTTTCTGCTATGTCTCTTGCATTATTTGGAATAAGCAGTTTTTTGTTTTCCCAAACTCAAAGAATTAATATGGCTTTTATCTCCTCGGTTTTTTATGGGATAAGTCTTGGTTTTCTCACAGTTATTCCTTATAGTTTGATATTGAGCTATATTCCGAAAGATAAAGAAGGAAGTATTGTAGGGATTAACGCATTAGTGGTTTCGGTTTCTCAAGTTATTGCTTATTTAACATCAGGAGTTATGATTGATATTTTAGGTTATAGGGCTAATTTTTTACAGGGCTTAATTGCTACTATTTTAGGACTGTTAGTACTAAGGAATGTTACGAACAATAAAAAATCATCTTAACTTACCTTTTACAGTAAATGCATATTTTTCTAAAAGCTCATTAGGATAGGGATTTTTGTTCTTAAATTCATAACTTAAGGTTTTATCATTTTTAAAAGGCTGAAGAACATAAGGCACATCTTCGCCAATTGTCTTTCTTATCTCAATGAGATCTTCTTCCTCTACAATTTCAGGTACCACTGTGGTTCTTATCTCAAATCTTACGTTATTTTCTTTTAAAATCCTTAAGGATTCAAAAATATTTTTAAGATATTTACTTGTTTCCCTTTCGGAAAGTCCAATGGCTTTATGATATTTGGGAATAGAGGTTTTAAAGTCCATAGCTACATAATCTAAAAGCTTGCTTTTTATGATTTCCACAAGCATTTTTGGATTAGAGCCATTAGTATCAAGCTTTACTAAAAGTCTTCTTTTCTTAAGCTTAAAAAGGAAGGAGGGGAGATCTTCTTGAAGTGTAGGCTCCCCTCCTGTGATAACAACTCCTTTAATTAATTTTCTTCTTCGATCTATTTCTTCCAGTATAAATTCTTCTGAATATTGTCCCTTCTTTCTTTGCGATATTAACTCAGGATTATGGCAGAAGGGACATCTAAAATTGCATCCTTGTGTAAATATCACAAAACTTGGTATTCCAGGATAGTCTATTAGACTAAATCCCAGGTAACCTGAGATTTTCAATTCTTCTCCTCTCCTTTAATGTCAAGATAAAGGTCTTTCTCAACTTAAATTCTTCCTGTTTTCCTTTATTCCAGCTCTTTACGGGTCTATAGTATCCTACAACTCGAGAGTATATTTCTGTCTCTCTTCCACAAATTGGACATTTTTCATGACTTCCTCTTTGGTAACCGTGTTCTGGGCATATGCTAAAGGTAGGTGTAAGGGTAAAGTATGGGAGTCTGTAGTTTGAAGTAATTAGTTTTACTGCTTCTTTAACCATCTCTATATCTTCTAAGGCTTCTCCTAAGAATATATGGAGTACTGTTCCACCTGTATATAAACTTTGAATCTCGTCTTGATGCTCTAAGACTTCAAAAGGATCAGCGGAGTAATCTACAGGAAGTTGCGTAGAATTGGTATAGAAAGGTTCATCAGTTCCCGATGTATAGATTTCAGGATATTTGTTCTTGTCTATTCTTGCAAGTCTATAAGAAGTGCCTTCTCCAGGGGTTGCTTCTAGATTGTACAAATTATTTGTTTCTTTTTGAAATTCTATCAATTTCTCCCTCATGAATTTTAAAACTTTTATGGTAAATTCCCTTCCTGCAAGAGTTTCTATACCTTCTCCAAGGAAGTTTACACAAGCCTCATGCATTCCAATAAGTCCAATAGTGGCAAAATGATTTCCCCAATATTGTCCTGTTAGTTCATAAATTCCAGAGAGATAATATTTAGAATAAGGATACAAGTTCTTATGAGTTAGGTCTTCAATTACTTGTCTTTTAATCTCTAAACTCTCTTTTGCAAGCTCCATAAGGTAAAATAATCTTTCAAAAAATTCCTCTTCGCTCTTAGAAAGATATCCAAGTCTTGGCATATTGATGGTTACTACGCCTACACTCCCTGTTAATGGATTGGCACCAAAGAGTCCTCCTCCCCTATGTTTTAGTTCATCTACATTTTTGGTATTGTTATTCAAAGTGAAACTTAAGGCTCTTTGTCTTACCAAGGAATTGTCAAGCCTTAATCTACAACACATGGATCTTACATCTGAAGGATCCATATCCGAATTTACAAAGTTGGAGAAATAGGGTGTACCATATTTTGCTGTCATTTCCCAGATTTTCGTAAGGTTTGATTTTTCCCATGGAAAGTCTTTAGTTATGCTATAAGTAGGAATTGGAAAGGTAAATATTCTTCCATTGGCATCACCTTCTATCATTACTTCAGCAAAAGCTTCATTCAAAAGATCCATCTCTCTTTGGAATTCCCCATAGGTCGCTTCTTTTCTTTCTCCACCTATTATTACTTTTTTGTTTTTTAAATCTTCTGGTACTACAAGGTCAAAGCTTAGATTTGTAAATGGGGTTTGAAAACCTGTTCTTGTAGGTATGTTTAAGTTGAAAATAAACTCTTGCATGGCTTGTTTTACTTCTTTGTAAGTGAGACCATCATAGGCTATAAAAGGAGCAAGAAAAGTGTCAAAGTTAGAAAAGGCTATAGCTCCTGCTGCTTCTCCTTGTAAAGTGAACATAAAGTTTACTATTTGTCCTAAGGCTGTTCTAAAGTGTTTAGCAGGCTTGCTTGCTACTTTACCTTCTACTCCTCCAAAGCCTTTGAGAAGTAGGTCTTCAAGATCCCATCCTACACAATATACCGATAGAGAGCCCAAATCATGTATGTGGAAGTCACCACTTTGATGGGCTTTTGATATCTCTGGTGGGTAGATTTCTTCAAGCCAGTATTTTGCGATTAAAGAAGAATATAAATAGTAGTTTAGTCCTTGTAGAGAATATCCCATATTGGAGTTTTCATTAACTCTCCAATCTTCCCTTGTTAAATATTCTTTTATTAAGTCATTCAGATTGCTAATCATGGCTAATCCCCCTTAAGTTAAGATTATTCTTCTTTCATTTGAGATAAAAGCTTTGCAAATTCTTCTAAAGAGCTAAATTCTTGATAAACAGAAGCAAATCTCACATAAGCGACCGCATCTAGATCCTTTAGTTTCTCTAACACCATTTTTCCAATTTCTTTTGAAGTTATTTCGCTTACTCCTTGTTTTCTTATATTTGTGATGATCTCGTCAATTATAGCCTCCAATTTTTCGTTATCTATATTTCTTTTTACTACTGCTCTTTGAAGTCCAGCAAGAAGCTTATTTCTGTCAAAAGGTTCTCTTCTTCCATCTTTTTTAATAACCATGATAGGTTTTTCTTCTATCCTTTCATAGGTAGTAAATCTGTTTTTACAGTTAGGACATTCTCTTCTCCTTCTTATTACCTTCTGATCCTCAATTTCTCTAGTATCTATGACAAAAGTATCCTCATATCCACAGAATGGGCATCTCAATTTTTACCCTCCCCACTAAATATTGTGGTTATATATATACCACAACCCAACATATAGAGCAAGATGGAAAAATCAAAGAAATTAGTATTTTTTTACCTAAATTCTTTTATTTATTTGTATTTTTAGGTTTTTTTGACTATAGGTTAAAGTGAGGTTAAAAATAATGGGGGAGAAAGTCCTCCCCCATCTTTAAAGGGCTTATCTGTGATTTTCAGCAAGAATTAATTCAAGTTCGCCTCTATGGTTTTCTGGATCAAAGTAGCATTCAATGATTCTATCATGAGGTAATCTTTCAATTCTTTCATTCATAATTTGAAGAACTTTCGTATTGATCTCAATAGCCTTAACCACAGGAATTCTCTCTGGATTTATATCTATTCCAAAGTATCCTTGATACCCTACCATTTTTAGGGTGTAAAGAAGAGCCTCGGTGGAATCCCAGTCAACTACTCCTATATTTAGATCTTGGTCATAATTTCCTAAGGGTTGGCTATTCCAATGGGTATGGAATAACCTTCCTTCTCTCGCTACTCTTGCGTAGGCATAAGGAAGATCTTCAAATCCCATTCTTACATGACCTACTTCAGGATTAAGTCCTACAAGAGCATGACCTTCTTGTAAAAGTTTTAAATTTTCAGGATTCTTTAATCTTGCCTCTATGTCTCTTGCAGCTAAAATTCCATCAGCAGTAGTTCTATATATGTTATTAGGAGCAGGCTCATATGGTTTTGGTTCTATAGCTACTTGTACTCCAGGTACCTCATCCATGGCTTGTGCTACAAGTTCTTCAAAGGTATCCCACATATGATAGTATAGATGCCCATAGGAATAAGTATATCCGTCAATTCCAGGCCAAATAATACAAATATCTGCATTAGCCTCTTTCACTAATTTTAATCCATTTACTAACCTTTCATAGGCTATTTTTCTATACTTTTCATAGGGATTAGAAAGAGAGCCAAATTCAAAGATCTTATCATAGAATAGGCTCAGTGGAACCGCAACAAGTCTTATTCCTGTCTCTTTTTCTAACTGTTTATAAAGATGAAGGTTTTCTTCATTTACCTCTGCTGGATAGTGGGCTTCAATTCCTTTTACTCCATATTTTGCCATCTCAGCAGCCATTTCTATTCTTTCTGGGATACCTTTTTGTTCTACATAGGGTTCATGGAACCTACCACCACCAGGGGTAAAGTACCAAATTCCTACGGAAAATTTCAAGTCTAACTTAAAGGTTTGCATGTGTTTGAGAAGTTCTTCTTTTGATCTTCTAATTTTTTGATTACGGTGATCCACAAAAGGCATATTTTTAACCCTCCCGTTTTTTATTTTTATAACATTTTACAATAACATTAACTTTTAGGCAATCGTTTCAATAGGATTCCTAGTATGATTATCCAAATTAGAAGGATAATTACTCCTGAAATCCAATTCTTTTTCAAAGATGGATCTTGCTTTTCAATAATTTCCTCATATTTTTTCAATTTATCTTGGGGAATTAATTTATAACAAAGATATATGCCTATGGGAAGTATTATGTAATCGTCTAAATATCCAAGTATGGGAATAAAATCAGGGATAAGATCAATTGGACTTAAGGTATAACCAAGGAGTATTATGGCAGGAAATTTCTTTATAAGAGGGACAGTAGGATCTTTATAAAAGAGGTATAAAATTTTAAGCTTTCTCTTAATATTCTTAACTTTGTTTTTCATGTTTTAAATGGCGGAGAGGGTGGGATTCGAACCCACGAGGCATTTAGCCTACTCGCTTTCGAGGCGAGCGCCTTCGTCCGCTCGGCCACCTCTCCATGAATTATTTTAACACAAAACTTGATATTATAAATCTTATGTTATAATTTTTTCTTAGATATCAAAAAGACTGGAGGTCTTAGACATTATAAAGATAAAGAGTTTTAGATTTAGAATAACAATCTTAGCTTCTGGCGTTATATTGTTGGCTTTTCTCTTGATTTTTCTGCTTTCTTTTCATTTACTTGCTCTAAATCTAAGGGAAAGAGTGACCAAAGAAGTAGAAGCTTATAAGAGAACAATTTTATATATCATAAATAGGGAAAAGCAGATTTTAAAAAATCAAATAAAAGATTATACTTATTGGAAGGACCTTGGTGAGAATGCAGTTGTTAAAAGAGATAAGCTTTGGATTAAATCAAATATAAATCCATGGATAAAAAATACCTTAGGTTATGATGTGGTGCTTTTTACTGAGGATAGAAGAGTAATAACTTCTTCTTTTAATTTTCCGTTAAATAAGATTCCATTAAAGAGAGAGATAGAAATTTCTCTAATGGAGATAAATAAAGATTTTTATCTTTATGCTGTAGGACCTGTGTATGATGAGAATAGAAAAAAATTTTATGGTGCTTATCTTCTCTTTGCGAGGAAAGTCGATACGGAGTATATAAAAGGATTGGAAGAAATTATGGGTATAAGACTTACTTTTGTTTCTAAGGATAGCTCTAACAAAGTTAGTTTAGAAGATTATTACAAGTATCCTTATCTTCATATGGTGGTTCCTTTGGAGAATGGGATTTATGTTGTTATGGACAAGGAAGATACTTCTTTACATGAGTTTAATAAGATGATTCTAATTATTTTTGGTATATCCTTGGGGATTATTTTGATTTTGTCTATATCTCTTATAAGAGTCTTATTGAATATAACTTTTAAGCCTTTTGAAAAACTTGTGGAGGTCTCTCACAAAATAGCAAATGGCGAGTATGAGATAGAGCTTATAAAAAATAGAGATGATGAGCTTGGAGATTTTATTAAGGCATTTACATATATGATTTCCAAGATAAAAGAAAGAGAAGAAAAGTTAAAGTGGGAGAAAAGAGAAACAGAAAAATTGGCTTATTTAGACCATTTAACAGGAGTTTATAACAGAAGATTTCTTGAAGAAAGTTATGAGGATATAAAGAGAAATCATAGTTTGTTTTCTTTAGTTTTTGTTGATCTGGATAATTTTAAAAATATAAATGATAGATGGGGGCATGAATTAGGAGATAGGGTACTTGTAAATGTATCAGAGTTTTTTAAGAAAAACTTTAGGGATTATGATATCTTGGTAAGATATGGGGGAGATGAATTTTGTATTATTTTATTAAACATTGATAAGGATACTGCAGAAAAAATAGTACATAGAGTAAAGGAAAAATTTGAGATTGAAATGATGAGTTCTTTTGGATTTAATTTAAGTTTTACCTATGGCATAGCAGAATATCCTAAGGATGGAGAAGATTTGAATACTCTTTTAAAGGTAGCGGACGAGAGAATGTATAAGTATAAGGATTGATATTATTTTGTTAACGGTGTAGCTTTCTTAACCCTTGGTCCTTGAGGAGTATCTTCAATAATGTAGCCCTTATTCCTTATTTCTTCACGTATTTTGTCGGCTTTTTCCCAGTCTTTGTTTTTTCTTGCTAACTCTCTTTCTTCCACGAGTTTCCAAATTTCTTCAGGAATTTCTATTTTTATCTCTGGGGGATTATTAAGGGAAAGTCCTAAAACTTTATCAAACTGAAGAAGAGTTGCTCTCTTTACTTCGGGAGGTACCTGATCATCTTTTACTAATTCCCAAGTTATGGCAAGGGCTTTTGGCATATCTAAATCATCATTTATAGCTTTATGAAATTCCTCTTCGTATTTTTTATCATAGGAGGCATTTTCTTGAGGGTATCTCTTCATGTTTTCGTATAATCTAAATAGGGCTCTTTGGGCTGATTCTAAAGCAGTCCAAGTAAATCTTAATGGACTTCTATAATGGGCTGTGAGGCAAAAATATCTATAGGATAGAGGATGATATCCCTTTTCTTCTAAATCTGACAAGGTGATGAAATTGCCCTCGGATTTTCCCATTCTTTTTTCACCCATTACAAGGAACTCTCCATGAAGCCAATATTTTGCCATAGGTTTGTCGTAGGCTGCTTCTGATTGAGCAATTTCATTAGTATGATGTATAGGGATATGGTCTATACCACCACAATGAATATCAAAAGGTTGTCCTAAATATTTTGTGGACATAGCAGAGCACTCAATATGCCATCCAGGAAATCCTATGCCCCATGGAGAGTCCCACTCCATTTGTCTTTTTACATCTTTTGGAGAAAACTTCCATAAAGCAAAGTCTGTAGGATTTTTCTTCTCGGGATTGTATTCTACTCTTGCCCCAGGAAGAAGATTTTCTAAGTCTTGTCCTGCTAATTTTCCATAATCAGGAACTTTTGAAGTATCAAAATAAATTCCGTCAGAAGTTTTATAAGTGTAGCCCTTCTTTTCTAAAATAAGTATTAAATCAATAAAATCTTTGATGTGATCAGTGGCCTTACACCATATATCAGGTTCAAGAATATTTAATTTTTTAATATCTCTTTTAAAGGCTTCAGTATAAAATTCTGCTATTTCCCAAGCGGTTCTTCTTTCCTTTTTAGCCTCTCTTTCTATTTTATCTTCTCCTTCGTCGGCATCAGAGGTAAGATGCCCTACATCGGTAATGTTCATCACATGTTTTACTATATAACCATTATATAATAATACTCTCTTTAATATATCCTCAAAAATATAAGTCCTCAGATTTCCTATATGGGCATAGTTATATACTGTGGGACCACAGGTATACATCCCCACATAGGGCGGATTTAAAGGTTCAAATTTCTCTTTTCTTCTTGTTAGTGTATTATATAAGTAAAGTTCCATAGTGAATAAGATTATAACATAATATAATAAGAAATTTCAAAGGGAGGAAATGTGAAAATGAAAGTATATATAGCTTACCCTTTAAAAGAAGAATATTTAGAACGGATAAAAGAGGCAAGAAATGATGTTGAGATTGTGGAAAATATTGAAGAAGCTGAGGTGTTTTTAGGGGGACATATCTCTAAGGATGATCTTAAAAAGGCAAAAAATCTTAAATGGATTCAATCTTCCTCAGCAGGTATTGATAATCTTCTTTTTGAAGAACTTCTTAATTCAGACATAATTATAACTACTGCAAGTGGTGTTCATCCTAAACCAATTGCCGAACATGTGTTTGCTCTTTTACTTTCTTGGACCAGGAGAATAAATATAGCTCTTAGGGGAAAATTTGAGAGGAAATGGAATAGAGATGAGATAAAATGGTGTGAGGAACTTACAGGAAAGACCATGGGGATAATAGGCTATGGGAAAATAGGTCAAGAGATAGGAAGAATCGCAAAGAGTTTTGGTATGAAAGTTATAGGAGTAAAAAGAGATATAAATCAAAAGGATGATATGGTTTTTCTCCCTGACGAGCTTTTTTCCTATAAGGATTTACATGAAGTGTTGAGAAGATCAGATATTATTGTTTTAGTTTTACCTTTAACTTCTGAGACAAAGGATTTAATAGGTGAAGAGGAATTTAAAGTGATGAAGAAAGATGCCATCTTTATTAATGTAGGAAGAGGGAAGACAGTAAAAGAAGATGCTCTTGTAAAGGCATTAGAAAATGGGCAGATTCAGTGTGCTCTTCTTGATGTGTTTTATGAAGAACCTTTACCAGAAGAAAGTCCATTATGGAATCTTGAGAATGTAATTATAACTCCTCATATAGCAGGAATGACCCCTTATTACGATGATAGGCTTGTAGAGATATTTATTCATAATTTAAAAAATTATCCTGAGGTTAGTAGAATGCTGAATGTGGTAGATAAAAGCTTAGGATATTAAAAATCATGGGAGGGGTTTTCCCCTCCCATTAAATTTTTATTCTTTTTTAGAGAGTTGATCTTTTAACTCTGAATATCCAAAAATGATTAATATTATCCCTAAGAATAAAAGAAATATTGGAACTACTGCCATGAGAGCCTTAACAAAATAAGACCACCAGATTATTAGGCCCCAAATTCCAAGAATTATGGAAGCAAGTCCAAAAAGAATTATTAGGATCTTACTTATCATTTTTGCACCTCCCAAAACCTCAAGGATACTATATTATAACACCTTACTTTATTTAGATAGTAGAGGAAGGAGCTTAAAAAGATCTTTAAGATCTCCCATAAAATCAGGCTTATGATCAAGATTTAAGATGAGATTATTGTGAGGGGTGTATAAAAAGGTTAAGATTCCTAATTTGGAGGCTGAAAGGTCCTCTTTTATATCATTTCCTACCATGAGAGTTTTCTCTGGAGTTACATTTATCCTTTCTAAGATCTCTTTATAATATTCTAAGTTCGGTTTACAGGAGTGCATTACCTCCATGGAAGTTATCAAATCATAGGGATAGTTAATAAGATTAGCCCATTTAAGTCTTTCTTTTATGGCTATAAGGGGAAATACCGCATTAGTAGCAATCACTACTTTTAATCCTAATTCAAAGGATTTCTCAACGACCTCTTTAGCATAGGAATTTGCTCTTGCTTGGGAGAGTTCTTTTAAAAGAGGAAATTTTTTTGAGTAAAAATCCATAAAGAAATCTTCCATGTATTTTCTATCTTTTCCTGTAAGCTTTGTAAACTCTTCCCAGAATACATCATAGTTGGTTTTTGGTCCCTTATTTGCGAGCATCTTTTCAATGGCAAAATTTAGATTTTTAAAAAGATCTTTCTCATCTCCTATCTTTTTGAATTCTTCCATTAGAAGGGAAAAATAATTCTTCATAAATAAATCAAAATTGTTCATAAGAAGGGTGCCATCAAGATCAAAAAGAATTGCTTTAAGCATGTTCTTCCTCCGATTTAAAGATAATAAGCTTTTGGCCTTTTTTCCATATCCACCTTCCTACCCCATAGACTATGGGCAATATAAGAATTGATAAGTACCATTTTTGAGTAATAATTAAAAAATCATATAAGGCATGCCAAAATACAGGATAATAAAGAGCTTGGAGTAGATGCTTTTCAGGATTTGCTCCAAACTTAGCGAGTCCAAAAGAATATCCCATAAATAAGGAAAAAACAAAGTGAGCAGGTACCGCAAGAAAGGCTCTTGTAATTCCTACAAAATATCCTCCCGAAATTACATAAAAGAAGTTCTCAATAGTAGCAAAACCCATTCCTACCATTACTGAGTATACTATGCCATCAAAGGGCTCATCAAATTCCTCTTTTGGATATATATACTTATATATCACATAATACTTTGTTCCTTCCTCTATAATGGCAATGCCTAAAAGGGAATAAAGAAAGAGTGAAACAAAATCACTATTAAAATTAAAAGGAATGATAGATTCCATAATGAGCTCAAAAATAGCAGCAGGAAAGGAAATAATTACTCCAAGGATGAAGGACCAAAGAATCAATTTTGATGGTTCTTTGTTCCATTTATCTTTATTATATACATACCACGCTATAGAGATCCCAGGAGCGAGAGCTAAAATTATAAGTCCCATTTTTTGCAAAATCCTTTTTCTTTTTGGTATAGTATAGCATAAATCTTGATATAATTAATTTAAAGAGGTATTAAGGTATGATTATGAAGTTTAGAAATATACTGTTATCAATCTTAATATTTCTTCTTATAAATCTACAGGTTAATGCTCAAAATTCCTTAAAGATTATTATTGATAAAGATTATCCCCCCTTCACTTTCATAGATGAAAAGGGAAATTTGATAGGAATATCAGTGGATTTTTGGAAAATATGGAGTGAAAGAATGGGAATAAAGGTGGAACTTTTTCCTATGGAATGGGAAAAAGCTCAAAGGGCGCTTCTTGAAGGGAAGTTTGATGCTATTGATACTATCTTTGAGACTCCTGAAAGAGAAAAATACTTAATTTTCTCAAAGCCTATTTTTAAAATTACTTCAAGCATATATTATAAAACTGAAATACCTAAGATCTCTTCTCTAAAGGATTTAACTCCATATCTGGTTGGTGTGAAAAGAGGAGATGCTTTGATAGAAGTTGCTTTAAAGGAGAACCCATATATCAGCTTTAAATTCTTTGATGATTACTCTGAGATTGTAGAATCTGCTAAAAAGGGTGAGATAAAGGTCTTTCTCATGGATGATATACCTGCGAGTTATTATCTTATTAAGCACGACCTTTTGTATAAATTTAGTAAGGGACCTGTTATTACTACTAATTATCTTCATGTAGCAGCCCTTAAAAACAAAGGTTGGGTTATAGCTCTAATAGATCAGGGTATTGATAGAATTGCCAAAAGAGAGTTGGAAGAATTAACAGAAAAATATGTAATCTCCGAAGAGAGAGAAAAAACCTTAATTGAAAGATATGTGTATCCTATATTAATTTCTATTTCTCTTATTGGTTTTTTAATATTTCTCTATAGTAGGCTGCTTTCTTATGAAATAAAAAGGACAAGGAAAAAACTTGAAGATTCCGTAGAGAGATTCTGGAGTTTTTTTATGGGAATATCAGAGATGTCAAATTTGACTTTAAAAGATGAAGAGTTCTTAAGAAAGGTTCTTGAGGTGATCATTGAACTTGTTCCTAAAGCAATGTATGGAAGCATATTTTTAAAAGAAGAAAACAATTTAAAACTAATAGCTACCATAGGACATGAGAAAAGTTTAGAAGGATTGATCTTGGATGAAGGAAATTACATAGGCTCTGAAAAACCAATTGTGGTTAAGGAGCTTTTAAAAATTGAGAGAAGAAATGAGAAATTAAGAGAGACCCTATTAAAATACAGTAAACCTATAAAAGAATCTTTAATTGTACCTTTAAAATGGAATAATAATTTATGGGGATATTTCTGCCTTGATATTCCTGAGGATAGTAAGGAAAATTTTGATGAATTTGATATAGAACTGATAGAAAAGTTTACAAATACCATATCAATTTTTTATTTTTTTAGGAGCTATTTAAAGGAGAGAGAAATTTATTTAACAAAATTAATTACTGTTTTAGTGAAAACTCTGGAGTATTATGATAGATATACTCAAGGACATTCAGAAAGGGTAGCAAGGTATGCGGTGAAGATAGCCGAGAGGATTGGTCTTGATAGGGAGAGAATTAAAAGGGTTTATTGGGCTTCCCTTGTTCATGATATTGGAAAAATTTACATTCCTCAGAACCTTCTTAATAAGAATGGCAGGTTTACAGAGGACGAGTACGAATTTGTAAAAATACATCCTGTAAAAAGTGAAGAAATTCTTTCTCAAGTGGAAGAGTTGAAGGATCTGGGAAAAATAGTTAGGCATCATCATGAGAGGTGGGACGGAAAAGGATATCCTGATGGGCTTTCAGGAGAAAATATTCCCCTTGAGTCAAGGATAATTGCTGTTGCTGATGCTTTTGAGGCTATGACTGCAGAAAGGCCATATAAAAAGGCTTTAAGTTTAAAAGAAGCAATTCAAGAGATAGAGAAAAATAAAGGTACCCAGTTTGATCCTTTTTTAGCAGAAATAATGATTGGGATTATCAAGGAAGAGGTTGAAGAAAAATCTTGACAGAGTAAATCGTTATTTTTTACACTATTTAAAAGATAAAAAAAGATTTATAATTTGGGGGGGGCTTAAAAAATGAAAACTCGACAGGAAATCTTAGAGTCCTTTCCTAGGGATCCAGACTATATTATTGAGATTCTCCATGAACTGCAAAATAACAATCCTTACAATTATCTTACCCCAGAAGATATAAAAGCCTGTGCGGAGTATTTGGAGCTTCCTGTAAGTTATGTGGAGGGAGTTGCATCCTTTTATTCCATGTTTAGCTTAAAACCCAGAGGAAGATATGTAATAAGACTTTGTGACTCTCCTCCATGTCACTTAGTGGGATCAGAGTCTCTACTTGAGTATTTAGAGAGAAAATTAAATATTAAAGTTGGAGAGACGACCGAAGATAGGGTATTTACTTTAGAAGTTACCAGCTGTCTTGGGGTATGTGCTGTGGCTCCTGCCATGATGATTAATGATGAGGTATATGGTAATCTTACCTTTGAAAAGATAGACAAAATCTTAGAGGAAAAGAGGGGGAATTTATGAGTATAGCGAGAAGCCATGTGCTTATATCTATAGACGCTAATACTCTCCTTGCGGGAGCAAAAGAGGTGGAAGAAGCGTTAATAAGAGAACTTAAGCAAAGGGGATTAGATAAAGAGATAGCAGTTATTGAAACAGGACCCTTGGGAATTATTGGTAAAGGTGTGGTTATGGTGGTTTATCCTGAGGGAATTTATTATGGAAATGTAAAATTAGAAGATGTACCAGAGCTCGTAGAAGAGCATTTTATTAAAGGAAGGCCCTTAAAGAGACTTATGATTGAAGGAGTGTCTATGCCAACTTTAGTAACCAAAGAAGAGATTGGGCTCACACGAAGGCAAGTAAGAATAGTATTGAGGAATAGTGGAGTTATAAATCCTGAGAGTATTGAAGAGTATATTGCAAATGGTGGATTTGAAGGACTTTCAAAGGCTCTTTCAGAGATGACCCCTGAAGATGTTATAAAAGAGATAAAAGAATCAGGACTTAGAGGTAGAGGTGGGGCAGGGTTTCCTGCAGGGCTAAAGTGGGAGTTTACTTATAAAATACCATCTGACGAAAAATATGTTGTATGTAATGCTGATGAGGGTGAGCCTGGAACTTTTAAGGATAGATTGATTCTTGAAGGTGATCCTTTTAGAATCGTGGAGGCGATGACCATAGCAGGTTATGCTGTGGGAGCTAAAAAGGGTTATATCTATATAAGGGGGGAGTATAAGCTTTCCATTGAGAGAATGCAAAAAGCCATAAATACAGCAAGAGAATATGGACTCTTAGGAGAGAACATATTGGGCACTAATTTTTCCTTTGATATAGAGGTAAGAAAAGGAGCAGGCGCTTATATTTGTGGAGAAGAGACAGCTTTAATTGAGTCCTTAGAAGGCAAAAGGGGCATTCCTCGCATAAAACCTCCTTATCCCGTATCTCAAGGCTTGAGAAATAAGCCTACGGTAGTTAATAATGTGGAAACTTTGGCAAATGTGCCTGATATTATAAGGAATGGGGCTAAATGGTTTAGGCAGTTTGGAACGGAGAAGTGTCCAGGTACAAAAGTTTATACCATTCTTGGTGATGTGGTCAATGCAGGACTGATTGAGGTGGAAATGGGGACTCCTTTAAGAGACATTATCTTCCAATATGGCGGTGGAATTAAGAATGGTGGAAAATTTAAGTGTGCATTAGTAGGAGGAGCTGCAGGAGCTTTTTTAGGGGAAGAGATGCTTGATGTAAAAATGGATTTTGAAAATCTTAAGGAATATAAGGCGGTTCTTGGTTCTGGAGCTATTTTAGTGATGAGCGATGGGGCTTGTATTGTGGATATGCTTAAGAGTATTTTGAGGTTCTTTAAACATGAGTCCTGTGGCAGATGTACCCCTTGTAGAGTAGGTACTAAGAGACTTGTGGAGATAATTGAAAGATTTGCGTCTCTTGAAGGGACAGAAGAGGATTTGGATGAGATGGTTAATATAAGTTTAGTTATGAAAGATACCTCTTTTTGTCCCTTAGGGCAATCGGTTTATCTTCCTGTAAGTTCTGCAGTTAAGTATTTCAGAGAAGAATTTGTTTCTCACTTTAAGGATAAATATTGTGTTAGTGGAAGGTGTAAACCAAGATTAAGTTTAGTAGGGGAAGCATAGGCTTCCCCTTTTTAATCTAAATTTATCCCAAGAACTCTTTTGATGATTAATCCAATAGCAAAACTTATAAAGGATACTGAGAATATTATGATGGACATTTCGACAAATCTTTTCTTAAAATCTAAGTCTTTTGCCACTGAAATATAGTAATTAAAAATCAACACTAATAGTATGGAAGAAACTAAAGCCAATACAAGAGACAAGGCATAGTTAGGTGTGAGTAAGTAAGGAAAAATCAATATTATTACTGTTATGATATAGGTTATGCCTGTAATAATAGCTGCTTTTAGAGGGTTTCTCTCAGAACTTTCAGCTTTAGTAGATAAATACTCTGATCCAGCCATGGAAAGAGCCGCTGAAATTCCGGTAACAAGTCCTGAAAGAGATATAAGTTTATTGTTTTGAAAGGCAAAAGTTAAGCCTGCCAAAGTTCCAGTCAATTCTACCAATGCATCAGAAAGACCTAAGACTATAGATCCCACATAATGTAATCTCTCTTCGTCGAGGATTTCTAATAGTTTTTGCTCATGAGTTTTTTCTTCTTCTATGATTTTGTTTATATTGGGGAGAGAAGATAGAAGATCGCTGTAACCTTCTATAGCTCTATCTTCTCCCCTTTCCATAAGTTTTGTAGTGAAAGTGAATCCCAATATTTTGGTAAGGAATAAAGTAAGGAAAATCTTTATTTTATCTGGTTTTAAATCTTTCTTGGTATAATCTTTAAGTTGATTGAAATGCTTTAATTCATCCTCAGCAATTTCTAAAAAGATTTTCTTATTCCTCTCGTCTCTTTCCCACTCAGAGAGCTTTTTGTATACAAAGTATTCAGTGATCTCGTTTTTTTGCATTTTTTCAAGAATCATAATTAATTTCTTGTCCATGTTTCTCCTCTTTTGTATTTTTTATATATTATACAATTGACTTTGGTTTTATGTTAATAATATAATTTTTTAGTACTAAAAAAAATTATGAGTATTTGGAGGTAGGAGAATTGAAGCCGGTAAATATTAAAAGTATGAGAATGACAAATGTTTCTCTTGTTTTGGATACTATAAGGAGAATGGGACCTATCTCCCGTTATGATATTTCTAAGATTACAAAATTAAGTCCTTCAGCTGTTTCTAGTATTGTGGAAAATTTAATAAATGTGGGCATAGTTAAAGAGACCCCTGCTAAAGTCACTAAGGTAGGAAGAAGACCTATAGAACTTACTTTAAATGAAACAGGATATTACCCTATAGGTATAGAGATTGAAAAAGACAAAATAACAGGAATACTTATGGCTCTTTCTGGGAAGATTTTAAAAAGCAAGGTAATAAATTTAAATACTACTGATGTAAACGAGGTCCTGGGTAGTGTGGTGAATGTTTATAGATCTCTTATAGAAGATGTGAATAAAGAGGAGATAATTGGAGTAGGGGTTGCAGTTCCAGGAACCATAAATAGAAAAGAAGGGGTATGTATTTTTTCTCCAAATCTTGGTTGGAGAAATATAAACATAAAAGAGTATTTAGGACAATATATTAAAGATTATCCCCTTTTTATTGAGCATATAATAAAGGCAGTTACCTATGGAGAGATGTGGTATGGAGCAGGGATTGGAAAGGATAATATCATATGTGTAAGGGTTGGAAGTGGCGTGAGTGCGGGTTTTGTACTTGATGGAAAGTTGTACAGAGGTCCTAATGATAGAGCTGGAGAGTTTGGACACACAGTAATAGAAAGAAATGGCAAAAAATGTAAATGTGGTAGTTATGGATGTTTGGAAACTTATGTCTCTACCCAAGTTCTATATGAAAAGGTTTTTGAAGGTATACAAAAAAATGCGTATACCAAGGTAAATATTGAAAATAAAACAAAAGATGAAATATTAGATGAGATAATAGAGGCAGGAAAAAGTGGGGATAGATTTATTTTAAATATTTTTGAGGAGATGGGAACCTATTTGGGGATTGGCATAGCTAATCTTATAAATCTTTTTAATCCAGAAATAATCATAATTGCAGGGGGATTGTCTAAGGCGGGAGAACTCCTTTTAGAACCTGTAAGAAGGATTGTTAATCTTCATGCTTTTCCACCTATACCTGAGATCATGGTTACTAAACTTGGAGCATTGACAGGTCCCATAGGGGCAGCATCAGAGGTAATTGAAGAGACTTTACTTAAAAAAATCTTTGAGAAAACAGAGGAGTAATTAATAATTCTTTTTTATAAAGAGTGAGATAAGGAAGAACGTTGTAGCTATCATTACAATAGTAGAGCCTGTAGGAATATTGAAGTAATAAGAAAGAATTAGTCCAAGAGTAATGAAAATTAAATTAAGAAGAATTGTGAATAAGATTGATTTTTTAATGTCCTTAACAAAGGGAATAATAGTTGCAGCAGGTATTATAATAAGAGCTGAGGATAAAATAATTCCTACTAATTTGCTTATAAGGACAATAGAGATTCCAGTGAGCATAAGGATCCATCTCTCAATTTTAAAAACCTTAATTCCTGATGCTTCTGCTGTCTCCTTATCAAAGAGTATAAATATGATCTTCCAATAATTTTTAACAAAGAATATTAAAGTTATGGCTGTGAGAAGTAATGTCAATATAATATCCTCTTCTTTTACTGAGAGAATGCTTCCAAAGAGAAAACTAAAAAGGTCAGTAGTATAGCCCTTATGAAATGAAAGTAAGAGAGCACCAAGTGCCATAGATGAGGAGTAAAATATCCCTACAGGAATTTCCTGTTTTAAATTAGATCTTTTCACAATGTGGGGTATGCTCCATATTAAAAAAAGAGTGAAAAGGATAGCGGTTAAAGTCATATTTATTCCTAAAAGATAGCCAATGGCAAGTCCTCCGAAAACTGCGTGGCTTATTCCTGCACTCATAAAAGTCATTCCACGATAAATCAAATAAATTCCTATTATGCTTGAGAGTATACTTATTAAAACTCCTGTAATGAGAGCTCTTTGGGTAAAGGTATAAGTAAGGATCTCCATTTACTCCTCCTTATGGGTAAGAAATAGGAAGTTTTCTCCATAAAGCTCTTTTAAAGTACCATGTATTGCTATTTCCTCGGGGCAACCATGAAGATAAAGTTTTCTATTTAGACAAGCTAATTTATCTACCTCTTTAGTGATTATACCAATATCATGGGATACCAAGATAACTGATGTATTTTGTTTTTTAAAGTTTCTCAACAAGGTGTAAAATTTATTTTGGGTGCTAATATCTACTCCCACCGTAGGCTCATCAAGGATTAATAATTTAGGTTCTTGAGCAAGGGCTCTTGCAATAAGTACCCTTTGCTGTTGTCCTCCTGAAAGCTCCCCGTAGATTTTATTCTCTATATCTTTTATCTCCATTTCCTCCATAACCCTATCAATTAAATCAAAATCATAGGCAGTTAATTTTTGCCAATTATTCGCCACCCTTCTTCCTAAGGCTACGATTTCTTTAACTTTTAGGGGTAAATATTTTTCTAAATCAGGCTTTTGAGGTACGTAGCCTATCCATTTTTTCTCTTCATTTAAGAATTGTACATCTTTATTGAAAACTTTTACTGTTCCCTTTAATGGTTTAATTATCCCTACAATAATTTTTAGTAAAGTAGACTTTCCTGCACCATTGGGACCGATTATACCTAAAAATTCTCCTTCTAAAAGGTGCAAATTTATGTTCTCAAGTATAAGCTCATGGTTATAGCTATGATAGAGATTTTTTATCTCAAGGATTTTGTTCATTAAAGATCACCTTTAGTATAATTACATTTTCTTTAATCAAGCTAAAATAATCTTTATTATATCCTAAAGGATCCATATCCACCAATTTTACTCCTGTCTCTTTTTGTATTGTTTCCAATGTGGGATTATTCACAAAGGGCTCTTTAACAATATATTTTATGTTCTCCCTTTTTATAATCTCAATTATCCCTAAGATCTTTTTAAGGGATGGCTCTTTCCCTTCACCTTCTTCTATATATGATAGGACCTCTATATTATATCTTTTAAAGAAGTAGTAAAAGGAAGGATGATAAGCTATTATTTTCTTATTTTTGAAAGTAGAAAGTTCTTTTATAATATATTTGTGTAGTTCATCTATTTTCTTGTTAAAATCGTTTAGGTTTTTTAGGTAATAGCCTTTATTTGAAGGATCAAGAGTTGAAATTTTATTATAGATTATCTTTGCCATGTCTTTTACCAATATAGGGTCAAGCCAGAAATGAGGATTGGATTCCCTAACTTTCAAGTAATCCGAGATTACTAAAACATCTTTTTTAGCAGAATCGGCAAGTTTTTTTGCCCAAATATCCACGTCCTTCCCATTGATGATTACGAGTTTCGCCTTTTCTATTTCTCTCATGGTTTCTGAAGTGGGTTCAAAGAGATGAGGGTTAGTGTTAGATGGTAATAAAATGGAGATATTCCATAATTTTCCTACAATGTACTTGGTAATGCTACCAATGGGATATATGGAAACTGCGAGATTTTTCTCTTGAGGATAGGACATGGAGAGTATAAGAAAAACTATAATTAGGAGTTTCCATATTTTGTTCTTCATTTCTTTCCACCTCCCATTTTTGTGTTCTAATTATATCACAATAGAAATTTGTGTTAAAATTTATAAAATAAAAATAAAATAAAGTGAGGTTTGATATTATGAGAGAGGGAAGAAAACCAGAATATATAGGCTTATACAATAAAAATCTTGTTCTTGAGATTCTTATAAAAATAGGTCCCAAATCTAGGGCAGAACTCGCAAGAATATCTAAGTTGACAAAGACGGCCATATCTGAGATTGTAGACGAGCTCATTGAAAAAAATATTCTTATAGAGGTAGGAAAGGTTGAAACTTCAAGGGGTAGGAGACCTACTAAATTGACCATTAATCCTGAGTTAAAGGTTTTAGCGATTGATTTAAGTGGATTAGAGGGAAGAGTAGGAGTTGTCAATGCTAATGGAAAAATTGAAGAAGATAGGTATCATCCTATAGAGAAGAAAGAGGATCTCTTTCAACTCATAGATCCTTTGCTTATAAAATACAAAAATAATGTAGTAGCTATTTCTCTTTCGGTTCCCGGTATTATTGATAAATATAATGGAGAAGTAATTCTCTCTGTAGGTTTAAACTGGAAAAACTTTAAATTAAAAGAATTTTTGAAAGAAAAATATCCTAATTATCCTATTTACATGGAGAAAGATACAAATTCTGGACTCCTTTCAGAACTTTGGTTTGGTGAAGGTAAAAATTTCAATATTCTCTTTTATCTCTTGTTTGAAAAAGGCATAGGACTTGGGATTTACTATAAAGGGAATATTATTGAAGGCTTTAATAATATTGAAGGGGAGATTGGACATACTATAGTAAGTAAGGAAATAGGAGAAAAATGTTGGTGTGGAAATAAAGGATGTCTTGAGAGTATTGCTTCAATTCCAAAGATTCAGGAAAAGATATTGGATTTGGGAAGTTTAGAGAAGGCACTCATAAATTATATCCAAGATAACAAAAACTCTGTCTTGCAAGAAATCTTTGAATTTCTCGGAATTTCTTTAGCAAATACTATACATATTCTTGCACCTGAAGCCATATGTATCTCTGGTAATAGGGGTATGACAAAGGATATCTTAAATCTTTTTACTAAAATTCTTAAAGACAAAGTTGATAAATATGTCTTTGAATATTTAAAAGATAAGATATATTTCTATACATCACCCTTGGGAAATGATGGGCTTCTTATTGGAGCAGGTATATTAGGTTTTATAAACTACTTTAGAGAATTACTAAAATAAGATTTATTCTATTTTTTATCTTCAAATGTTATAATAGTTTAAAAAATTGGGGGAATGATATTTATGGAATGTAAGATCCTGATAGGGGGAGAAGCAGGTCAGGGAATTCAGACTGTATCAAATATTCTTTCAAAATATTTTTTTAGGATTGGCTATTATGTATTTACTGTTGAAAGCTATCAATCTCGTATTAGGGGTGGGCATAACTATAGTCTCCTTAGGATATCCGACAGACCCATATATGCCATTGATGATGATAAAATAGACATTCTTATTGCTTTAAATTTGGAAACTATTAAGTTGCATATTCCTGAAGTAAAGAGAGAAGGGTATATCCTCTGCGATGAGAACATAAACACAGAAGATTTTCCTAAGGAAGACAGAATTATTAAAATCCCTGTTAGGAGGATAACCCAAGAATTAAAGTCAAGACTTGTAGAAAACACCATCTTTTGTGGAGCTCTTCTTGCATTAAGTAGGGGAGATATGGAGGAAATGAAAAGGGTTATTTCTGAAGGTTTCAAAGAGGAGTATTTTGAAATAAATTTAAGAGCCTTGGAAGAAGGTTATAAACATACTCTAAATTTGGGAAAGAGTTGTGGGAAATTTCCTAAGAGAAGTAGAGGTAAAAGATTACTAGTAAATGGGGCTGAGGCTGTAGGATTTGGAGCCATAGTTGCAGGTTGTAAATTTTTAGCTTCCTACCCTATGACTCCTGGTACAGCGGTTATGAACTTTATTGCAGAGCATGAATTGGATTTTGATATAGTGGTGGAACAGGCAGAAGATGAGATAGCTGCAATCAATATGGCAATTGGAGCTTTCTTTGCTGGGGCAAGGTCTATGGTTACTACTTCTGGTGGAGGTTTTGCTCTAATGGTAGAAGGGTTAAGTCTCTCAGGTATGACAGAAACACCAGTAGTTATTCATATAGGTCAGCGTCCAGGACCTGCGACAGGACTTCCCACAAGAACTGAACAAGGTGATCTAAATTTTGTGGTTCATGCAGGACATGGTGAGTTTGCAAGATACATCACTGCTCCAAGAGATCAAAAGGATGCTTTTTATAAAACCATAAAGGCCTTTGAACTTGCTGAAAAATATCAAATCCCATCTATAATTCTTACCGATCAATACCTAATTGACTCCAAAGCAGTAATAGAAGGATTGATTCCGCCTTCTGAAATAAAGTCCTATAGGACAAAAGGTAATGCTGATTACTTAAGACATAGAATTACTGAAGACGGGGTTTCTCCCTTTGCTATTCCAGGAGAATCAGAAGCTCTTGTGATTACCGATAGTGATGAACATGATGAAGAGGGGCATATAACAGAAGACCTTGAAATTAGGAAGAAAATGGTAGAAAAGAGGATGAAGAAAAAAGAACTTTTACTAAAAGAGATTGAGGAACCCCTATTCTTTGGTGTGGATAATCCCGAATTTGTATTTATCGGATGGGGATCTACTTATGGCGTAATAAGGGAGGGAATAGAGAGGCTAATTAATGAAGGTTACCCTATTGGGCATCTACATTTTTCCGATGTGTATCCTATAGCTAAAGAATCCTTGGAGAAATTTAAGGGAAGGAAACTTTATACCATAGAACAGAATTATCAAGGACAATTTGCTGCTTTATTGAGAAAGGAAACGGGTATAAATGTGGAGAGAGGAGTAGTTAAATATAATGGATTTCCCTTTTATGTGGAAGAGATTATAAAGGGGGTAAAGGAGATAATGGGATGAGAATAGAGGATTTTGAAAACAATCAAATACCTGCATGGTGTCCTGGATGTGGAAATTGGTCTATCTTAAATTGTTTGAAAAGGGTTCTTTCTGAATTAGAAATTAAACCTAAGGATCTTCTTATGGTCTCAGGAATAGGTCAGGCAGCAAAGGCACCCCATTATTTTAAATGCAATCTTTTTAATGGACTTCATGGAAGGGATATTCCTGCTGCTGTGGGAGCTAAAATTGCTAATAAAGATTTAATAGTAATTTGCGAGTCTGGAGATGGAAATACCTATGGAGAGGGTGGTAATCATCTTATACATAACATTAGGAGAAATTTAAATATAAAGGTTTTTGTCCATAATAACCAAATTTATGGTCTTACAAAAGGACAAGCATCGCCTACAAGTGATCAAGGAATGAAAACAAAGGTACAGCCCTTAGGGGTTCCTTATAAGCCCCTAAATCCTATAGCCTTAGCCATATCTCAGGGGGCATCTTTTGTGGCAAGGTCTTTTTCAGGAGATCCAGATCATTTAGTGGAGATGATGAAGCAAGCTATTTTACACAAAGGTTTTGCTTTGCTTGATATTCTTCAGCCCTGTGTTACCTTTAATAGGATAAATACCTATCAATGGTATAAGGAAAGAATTTATAAACTTGGTCCAGATTATGATCCTACAGATGTTATGAAGGCTTTTGAAAAGTCTTTAGAATGGGGGAATAAAATACCTATTGGGATTATCTATAAAAACGAAAGACAAACTTTTGAGGAAATTTTACCTCAACTAAAAGGTGAACCCCTTTATAAGAAGGTTAGATCGCCTGTTGAGGTTTTTGAAAAGATAGTAAAAGAGTTTCAGTAAAATTAAAAGTATATTTAGTAAACATACTTTACAAAAATTTTGGGGTGGTTTATAATATCTTTAAACTTGTTTTGAGGAGGTTTACCTCATGAAGGTAGTTGTTATTGGAGGAGGGAGTACCTACACCCCAGAATTGATTGAGGGATTTTTTGATATATGGGATAAAGTTGATTCCTTAGAAATAGTTCTTATGGATATAGATGAAAATAGGTTAAATATTGTCTATGAGTTTTTGAAGAGAATGATCCATAAAGTCAAAGCTAAAATAGATCTTAAAAAATCCACTGATCTTGATAAGATACTTCCTGGAGCTGATTTTATAATAAATCAAATCAGAGTAGGAGGAAACAAAGCAAGACTTCTTGATGAAACAATTCCTTTAGAATTTAACCTTTTAGGACAAGAGACTACAGGCCCTGGTGGCTTTGCTAATGCATTAAGAACTATTCCTGTGGTTTATAATATTGCTAAGAAAGTTGAAAACTATGCTCCAAATTCCTATTTTATTAATTTTACAAATCCTTCAGGAATCATAACTGAGATGCTCTTAAATTATACAAAGGTAAAGGCTATAGGTTTGTGTAATGTTCCTATAAATTTTCAAAAGTTTTTTGCAGACCTTGCTGAGGTAGATATGAAAGAGGTTTTTTTAGATTATTTTGGGTTAAATCATTTAAGTTTTGTAAGAAGGATTTTTGTTAGAGGTGAAGATAGAACCAGCGAACTTTTGGAGAAGGCAAAAGAGAAAGCTTCAGATTCGGAAAAGAAAATAATAGATTACTTAAAGATGTTTCCTAATTATTATCTTAGATATTATTACTTTCGAGAAGAGATGGTTGAAGAGCTAAAGCATAAACCTAAGAGGGCTGAAGAAGTTATGAAAGTAGAGGAAGACCTTTTAAAGCTTTATCAAGATCCAAATCTTGATACAAAACCAATGGAGCTTTCTAAAAGAGGAGGGGCTTTATATTCTAAGGCTGCTGTAAACTTAATATCACATCTTTATGGCTTGCAGGAAGGTTTTCAAATAATCAATGTGAGAAACGATGGAAGTATTCTTGATCTTCCTCAAGATAGCGTAGTAGAGATACCTGTTTATGTACAAAAAGATAGATTTCACAGATATGTTATCGGGGGTTTACCTATAGAAGTTAGAGGATTAATACAAGCGGTAAAAGTTTATGAGAGGCTAACCATTGAGGCAGCTATGGAAGGTTCGTATAAAAAAGCTCTCTTAGCTCTTTCTCAACATCCCCTTATTTCTTCTCTTTCTCTTTCTGAAAAACTGTTAAATAAATTAATAGAGGTGAATAAAGGACTCTTTCCAGAATTGAAGTAATATAAAAAGGAGAAGATTGAAGATGAAGTATTTTCTCGGAGTGGATGCGGGGGGAACAAAGACGGAAGCTGTTATTTTGGATGGGGAAGGAAGGATAGTAGGTATTGGGAGGTCTGGTCCTGGGAATTATGAGGGAATAGGAGTTGAAGAAGCAAAAAGAAATTGGATTTTAGCAATTGAAAAGGCAAAGGGGGAAAGAAGGAATATAGAGTTTGAGGTTGCCTGTTTTGGGCTTGCTGGAGCAGATTTTCCCGAAGATTTTATTATGCTTGAGAAGGAGATTAAAGAACTTAATATAGCAAAGGAATTTATAGTGGAGAATGATGCTCCCATTGCTCTTAGAGCTGGAAACAAAGAGTTTTGGGGAGTAATTATTGTGATGGGAACGGGAAATAATGGTTATGGAAGAGCAAAGAATGGTAGATGGTATAGGTATTTTGGTGAGGGATATATTTTTGGAGATTGGGGTGGCGCTTCTTCTATAGTACAAGAGATGCTTTTTCATGCTTTTAGATCCTATGATGGAAGGGGAGAAAAGACATTATTAGAAGACATTGTTCTTAACTTTTTTAATGAAAAGGATTATGTTGATCTTGCTAAAAGACTCTATTATAATCCCTCAGAATATAACAAGGCATTAGAACTTGCTCCTTTACTCTTTGAGGCTGTAAGAATGGGGGATAAGGTAGCCATAAAAATTGTAGAAAGGGTTGTAGATGAGACTGTTATTTCAGCTTATAATCTTATGAAAAAACTAGATCTTTTAAGGGAAGAAACTCCTGTGGTTCTTGCAGGAAGTGTTTATAAAGGAGCAGAATGGCTTCCCGAATATATTCAGGGAAAGTTAAGGGTTTATGCAGAAAAGTGTAAAGTAATCCCTCTTAAGATTCCACCAGCTGTAGGAGCAGTACTTATTGCTTATGAGAAAGGAGGCTGTGTCCTAACGGATGAAATTTGGGATTACTTATGGAATTTTGATTATAACAGTGCTATAAGAACCTAAAATCACTTTGTTATTATTAAGTTTAGCATTTCTAATATAGAGAATATCCTCATTTTTTACGCTAAAACTAAGGTTAAAGGTGGTTTCTACTCTATTTAGATTGTGAATAACTATTAATCCTTCGTTGTTTAGTTCTCGCTTATAGGCAAGGATAGATTTGTCTTGAGTTTCTATCCTCTCAATACTTCCCAGAGATAAAGCTTTATATTTACTTCTTAACTCTAAAATTCTTTTGTAGTGATTATATATACTATTAGGATCTTTTTCTTCCGTATCAAAGGCTATACCGTTTCCTATAAAATTATATCTTGGGATGATCCAATAGGTCTGATACTTGGATTTCATATCATCGGTCCATTTGAAGGGCTCCCTTATATACTCATCAGGTTTTGCTCCCTCCATTCCTATTTCTTCTCCATAATATATAAAAGGAGTTCCTGGTAAAGTCAAATAAATAGATCCAGCAAGAATACTCTTATCTATGCTTCCTCCGAAAGATGTTCTAACTCTTACTTGATCATGGTTTCTCAAAAAGATGGCATCAATAAAGTTAGGATTGCTTTCTTTAAAAAGTTCTCTTTCAAATTGTAGGAATTCTATAAGTCCTAAGTCTCTTTGGTTTGCTACAGAATTTATTATTTTATCAGCGAGGGGAAAATTAAAGTTTGATGGTAAACCTTTGTAATATTCTGCTATCTTATACTCATTATCCCAAACCTCACCTACAAGATAAATATCAGGTTTTATACCTTTTAGATATGAGTAGAACTCCTTCCACCATTGGATGTTTTTATAGTCATCATCGTAGATATGTTTGACTGCATCAAGTCTAAATCCATCAACACCCTTTTCTATCCAGAATTTTGCAATCTTCTTAACCTCTTCTCTTACTTTGGGATTGTCAAAATTTAGATCAGGCATTTCTGACCAAAATAATGCATAGTAGTATCCTGTGGGTTTTTGATACCATAAATTAGGATTTTTATCAGGCTTTTTTGGACTCCATATATAATAGTCCCTATAAGGGGAAGTGTAAGAAGATGTAGCAGAGACAAACCAAGGATGTCTAGAAGAAGTATGGTTTATTACTAAATCAAGAATAATTTTAATATTTTTTTCATGGGCTTTTTTTACCAAATTTTCAAAATCTTCTAAGGTACCATAAGCGGGATGAATATCATAATAATCAGTAACGTCATAGCCATGATAGCTTATTGAGGGAAAGATGGGCATCAACCATAAAGCATTAATATTTAGATTTTTAAAGTAGTCTAATTTCTCTATAAGTCCATTTATATCTCCTACCTTGTCTTCGTCACTGTCTGCAAAGGATCTTACAAATACCTCATAGAAGATGGAATCTTTATACCAGGGTTCATTATATCCATGAATATAGGTTATAAAAATTAAGAGTATAAATATGAGGACAAAAGCTTTCTTAATGAAGAACTTTTTTCTCATTTTTCACCTCTATTAACATGTGTTAATAATTTTTGATTTTAGAAGCCCGGGTGGATAAAATCCATATTCCCGGGCTTTTTTCCTACCCTACGCTTCTTGAATAGAGTTTAACACAGATTTAGTTTCTTTGTCAAAAGGTATTGGTATTGGTTACATTATAGTTTTTTCATTATTAGTATTTTTCACATTTAGAAATTTGGTTTTGTAATTGAGTTTTCATGTGGTTTTGACATAAAAATTTTATTAATAGTAAAATATAACAGACTATTATAAAACTGTGAAGGGAGGTTGATATATTCATTACTAATATTATTTGGATCCTTGACATAAGATGTAATTTAAATTGTCCTCACTGTTATGTCCATAGGAGGAATTGGGAGAGAAGAATCTCAAAAAAGAGAGCCTTAAAACTGATAGAAGAAGTAAAGGAACTATCCATTAAAAGTATAGATTTCACAGGAGGGGAACCTCTTTTAATAGAAGATCTTTTTGAATATATAGAAAAGGCTCGTTCTTTAGGACTTGAAGTGTCTTTGAATTCTAATGTTCTTCTGCTTACCAGGGAAATAGCGAAGTTTTTGAAAGACAATAATGTATATCTTTATGTTTCTATTGATGGCTCTAATAGAGAGACTTTTGAAAAGATGAGGGGTAGAGGTAATTTTGACAAGCTGTTAAATAGTATAGACTTAATCAATGAATTTGCTATTCCTTATTCCATAATTTTTTCTATTTCTTCCTTGAATTATTATGACGCTAAAAATATGGTAAAATTTGCCAAGAATATTGGGGCAAAAGATCTTTGTATGATACCAGTAATTCCCTCTGGAGAAGCTAAGAACACAGGAATCTATATAGATTCCAAAATCTTAATAGATACCATTAGGGAAGTTTCTTATGAGGCTGAGAAGGAAGAATATCCCGTAATACTTTGGTGTGTGCCTTTTATGAAGAGTATGAAACTCTCAAACTATGTTATTGTAGATGAATGCCATGTTTTTGATTGTATAGATCTTGCTCCTACAGGTGATATTATGCTTTGTGACGTACTGGATATGCCTCTTTCTGAAATAAGGACAAAATCTCTTTCTGAAGCATTAAGAGAAGTGGAACGGAATGGATTTTATAAGTTACTTAAAGAAAGATATAAACTTTGTTTTGGTTGCGGTGTAGCAGAATTCTGTAAAGGGGGGTGTTATGCGAGATCTTATATAGTAGAAAGGGATATTAGTAAACCAGATCCTTATTGTCCTAAGGTTTTGTCTTTTTTATAAGATAATGGAAATTTATCTTCCTAAGGATATTTTTAAGATGCTTGTTGTACATTCCATCCATGAATATCCCTTTGAGGCGTGTGGAATTCTTGGGGGTGAGGTGGGAGCTTCTCAAATTATCGTTAAAAGCTATTTTACGACTAAGAATGTTTCTTCAGATCCTTATAGAGAATATCTTATAGATCCATGGGAAGAGATTAAAATTTTAAGATTTATAGAGAAAATTGGGCAAAACTTTATAGGGGTTTATCATTCCCATCCTGAAGGAGGACAGTATTTGTCAGAAAAGGACAAAAATAGTATGATTCCAGAGATATGTTATTTAGTTTTTTCTTTGAGAATTAATACTAATCCCACCATAAAACTTGATGCTTATTTTAAAAAAGATGAGGATATATTAAATTTGCCCATAAGAATCTTTTAACTTTATTACAAATTCTTTTATCCGTAGAGGTTCTAAATTTGCCTTTGTCATTTGCCTGCAAAATCCGCATATTTCTGAGGTAGTAGGTTGTCCACAGATTTTACAATTATTTAGCTTTATATCTCTTTTTTCTGGGCTAAAATAAATTTTTCCTTTTTCTAAAAAACCAAAATAAAATTGTTCTTTTGTTCCGGGGGAATCCCTTTCAATGATATTTAAGATTTCCTTATATTTAAGAGATTGAGCATCTATGGACATAGGACATTCGTCAATTATGTATTCAATTTTCTTCATAATACAATAGGCAGAGGTTTCGTACTCTGAGACTCTATAAAGGGGCTTAACTTTTCTTGCAAATCCAACCTCATCTTCAAGGAGTATTGGAGAGTGGGCTTTAAGATAGTCTATTTGCCAATGAAGGATGTTTCCAAGGAGAGTTGCAGATTCGTCATCAAGATTGTGTCCTGTGGCAATCACATTATATTTTAATTCCAGAGCAGCTAAGTTCATTATGTACCTCTTTATTACGCCACAAGTAGCGCAGGGGGTTTTTCTATTTTTATGAGCAATTTCTTTTATTCCTAAACCATATAGGTCCTTTATAGAGATGATATGGAGTTTTAAGTTTTTACTTTCTGCAAATTTTTTAACAGTTTCCTTTGATTTCTCAGAATATTCTGAAATTCCAAGATCGATATGTAAGCCATCAGCTTTATATCCTAAGGAAATTAAAATATCCCATAGGGCAAGGCTGTCCTTTCCTCCGGAGACTGCAACAAGGATTTGGTCATTTTTTTCAAACATCTTATATTTTTTAATAGCTTTCTCTACTTGTCCATATATATATTCTATAAAATGTTCCTTACAAAAGGCAGTATTATGCCTTCTTATATATATGCTTGCTTCATTATGACACTTAGTACAGTGCATTACCTTCCTCCAGAAATCACGGGTATGATTTCTATCTCTTCATCATCTCTTACTATTTTGTCGGGGGTAAGAATCTCTTCTCCCTTTATTACAAGAGCTGTTTCTGGGTTTATATTTAGGACCTTAAATATTTCCCTTACTTTAAGATCTCCTTTAATCTCCCTTATCTCATTATTTCTACGTATAATTACCCTCATTTCACAGAACTCCTCCTTTTTAAGATTTTTCTTTTAATATAAAAGCGAAAGAATCAAAATCTCTCATAGGAGGTATATTTATACCAATGTTCATAAGTTCATCTCCATAGTATTCCTTGTCGGTACCCTCGATTATATACTTTTTGTTGGGATCTAATCCATCAAGTTTAAGCTTTTTAAAAGGAGGATTAGGTTCAGCTAACATATTTACATAAATCACAAAAGCCTCTTTTTTATCAGGAGTAACAAACATCCAAGAAGCAGAGTTTTCCTCAAAGGGGCTTACAAGTCTGTAGAGGTCACCCTCAAAGACAATATGCCATATTCTTTTATATATCTCTATTTGTTCTTTTACTAATTCCTTTTCCTCAGGAGTTAATTTTGTAAGATCCATTTCGTATCCAAATACACCAGACATGGCTACATAGCCTCTGGTTTTTAAGGGAGTTATTCTTCCTACCTGATGATTGGGAACTGCAGATACATGGGCTCCAATGGTGGATGCTGGATATACTATACTGGTTCCCCATTGTATCTTTAATCTTTCTATAGCATCGGTGTCATCACTGGTCCAAATTTGAGGCATATAATAGAGAATTCCGGGGTCAAATCTGCCTCCTCCTCCTGAGCATCCCTCAAAGAGGATATAGGGAAATTCTGAAATAAGTTCCTCCATCATTTCATATAAAGCTAACACATATCTATGAAATACTTCTTTTTGTCTTTCTGGAGGGAGAGCAAGAGAACCTACTTCAGTTAAAGGTCTATTCATGTCCCATTTGATATATTCTATAGGTGCATTTTTTATAATCTCTTTCATCATTCTTAATATTTCTTCTCTTACTTCTTTTCTCGTGATGTCAAGCACATACTGATTTCTACATTGAGAGAGAGTTCTTCCCCTAACTTGTATACACCAATCAGGATGTTTTCTATATAGTTCGCTATCAGGAGAAACCATTTCAGGCTCAAACCAAAGTCCAAATTTAAGTCCTATCTCATTTAATTTTTTGCCCAATCCGTCAAGTCCGTTAGGTAATTTTCTTTTGTCCACATACCAATCTCCAAGAGAACTTGTATCATCGTCTCTTCTTCCAAACCATCCATCATCAAGGACAAAAAGTTCAATTCCAAGTTCTTTAGCCTCTTTAGCTAAGGAGAGAAGTTTTTCTTCATTTATATTAAAATAAACTGCCTCCCATGTGTTTACAAGAATAGGTCTTCTTTTATCTCTATAAACTCCTCTCACAAGTCTTTTTCTATATAATCTGTGATAAGTTCTAGACATTTCTCCTATTCCTTGAGAGGAATAAACCATTACTACTTCTGGTGTTTGAAAACTTTCACCCTTTTCAAGAATCCATGTAAATTCAAAGGGATTAATACCCATAGTGACTCTTGTGGTATTAAATTGATCCACCTCTACGTTTGCTGCAAAGTTTCCACTATATACTAAGCTAAATCCATATACATCGCCATGTTTCTCAGTAGCATCTTTGGAGAGTAAAGCTATAAAGGGGTTGTGTTGGTGAGAGCTTTCTCCACGGGAGCTTTCAATTACTTTTATGCCATGCATCAATGGTACTCTCTCTACGTATCTTTCCCTTGCCCATGATCCCCAAAGATGAAGAAGATCAAAATTACAATGATCAAAGTCAACACAAGTACTTAGAGCTCTTAATATCTTTAGTTTTTGATTTCCCTCATTTATAAATTTAATGCTTCTTGTAATTACGTTATAATCTTTATAAACGGTGTATAATAGAATGACTCTTAAGTTTATAAGTTCATCTGCAAGTTCTAATTCAAGGGTTTCTGCCTCATCTTCGTCTTCTACGTATGTTGCGGGTAAACCTTCAAGCTTAGGCTTTCCTTTATATATTCTGTAGTTGTTAAAAACTAAATGGGTTATTCGGGAACCGTCTTCTTGCTCTACTTGAAAGGCTGGATGTCTGAAATCAGAATTTCCATACGAAGGATACTCTAATAGCATTCTGTCAAAAGTGAAGGATTTGTCATTAGGATCTGGATTTGCCCCAAAGGGAGAGGTGATAAAAGCTTCTGAGAAATGAGAATGGTTTAGTCTTTTCCCCCAGTAAAGATGTACAGGATATTTGTTTTTAAAGATTTTTATAATATAACTGGAATCTCCTGCCATTAAGTGAAAAATATTATTTTCTCTATCATATATTATAGGCATTTTATCACCTCAAATTATTTTTTTATTAATATTACCAAAAAATCAAGGTTCTATAAATCTCCCCATGAAGAGAATTGTATTTGTGGGCTTATGAATTATGAAAAAGAGAAATGGATGATCAGCTTTGAATACTTTAGGGCCTAATCCTATACTTTTTCCTGACATTATAACTGCTGTTGCTGCAGCTGCCTCGGTTCCTTCTTCGTTAACTTCTATGAAGGATTGGTGAATTACTTTACTTATGTAAAGGTCTTTATCTCCTGTCATTCCTGAAAAGTCTGCAAGCATATCAATAAAAGCATCGGTCATTCCAAGTTTCATTAAAGCTTCATTTAAGATATATCTTTTCTCTATTTTAAATCTGGGAATATATAAATCTACTTTTTCTTTCTCCATACTACGACTAATACTGTTTAACATATCATAAGTTAGATTTTTCTCAATTTTTGAAAGATTTCTTTCCTTAGGAAGGATTACCACCATAGAGAGTTCATTACCTGAGTAGGGAAGCTCAATAGCTTGAAGATTTTTATCTTCATAGTAATTAAACTCATTAATTTGGTGCATCATAGAAACCTTTAAGGTTTTATTTTCATTGAGGAAAAATGGCATTTCTCTTGTTTCTTCTTTATTAAAAGTGTACTTCCACTTGCCTTTAAAGTAGATAGCATTGACAAGGACAAGTCTTGTCATAGGATTGAGATCTTCTTTGTGTATTAGTTCTCTTATTTTTTGGTTTGTCCTGTCTTCTACCCATTTGTTTATCTCATTTCTTGCCTTTTCTCTATTAATTTCGTCTACAAAATCTACTAAATTAAATCCAGCAGAATAATATTTTTTAACAAGATCAAGAAAGTCTTCTTGGAAAGGATAATTAATCTGTCCCCATAGAGAGTTGGCAATGGCAAGTTGAAAATCACTTTTAGGGGTATTGAGTATGGAGTTTAGTTTTGAGAAGGCGAAATGTAATTCATCATCAGGCAAATTAAAATATAATACCTCTGACATTTGTTTTTTAGTGTTTCCACTTGCACCAGCATAAGTCATGGCGAGAGCTGAAGATATGCTATAAGGTGAGATGAAAATATTTCCTCCTTCTTTTATAGTTAGTTTTTGATAGAGGTTCAGGCCAAAAAGGTTATTCCCCTTAGCTATGGTTAATAGATTTTTGTCCACGTTTTCGGCAAGAGCAAAGGAGAAAATAAGAAGAATTAACAAGACGAAAATTTTAGTTGTGTTTTTCATGGTAGCCTCCTAAAATTTTTATTGATTTATTATAACATTGTCAATTTTTAAGGAGTGTTATATAATTATTCTACACACTGAATAGGAAGGGGTGATATAGGGGTTAGCGTTCAGGTGAAAGATTTTCTTAAGGTTTCTTTATTTATGAGTCTTACTAACTAATTTAATGGGGGTGAGGTAATGAAAAAGCTTTTAGTAATTCTATTCATCGTTACGGTATTCCTTTTGATGGCTACTACAGCCCAGACTCCTAAAAAACTCGTATTCGCATGGATTCCTAAAGCTTTGAATAACCCAGTATTTGAGCTTGGTAGAGACGGTGCTTTTAAGAGAGCAGAAGAACTATCTAAGAAAGGTCCTTATAAAGTAGAGGTTCTATATGTGGCATCAGTAGCTTCTGATGCTACGGAGCAAGCAAGAGTTGTGGAAGATGTCGTTGCAAGAAAGGTTGATGGGATAGCTATTTCTTGTAATGATCCTACCGCTTTGATAGATGTAATTAATAAGGCAGTTGAGGCAGGAATTCCGGTAATGACTTTTGACGCGGATTCTCCCAAGAGTAAGAGATTCACATATCTTGGAGTTAACAACTATGAGGGCGGTAAATGGGCTGCAAAACTCCTTGTAAAAGCTATGGGTACCAGTGGAGATGTGGCACTTTTAACTGGTGTACCTGGAGCTCTTAACTTAGAGGAAAGAATGAGAGGATTCAAAGATGAAATTAAGAAATATCCAAAGATAAAGATTGTTACTACTGTAGCTTGTTATGATGATATTAATAGAGGAGTACAGGTAGTAGAAGAGACTATGCAGAAGTATCCAAAGCTTAGAGGTTGGTTCTTTGTAGGACTTTGGCCCCTCTTTGCAGAAAGAGGATCTATGCCTCTTTGGGAAAAGGCTGCAAAGGCTAAGAAAGTATTTACTGTTGCTTTTGATACTCTTCCTGTGGAACTACAATTACTTAAAGAGGGATATCTTTGCGGTTTAGTAGGTCAAAAATATTGGGGTTGGGGTTATGATGCTATAGATATCCTTTATAGGAAAGTGGTAAATAACGAAAAGTTCCCAGATTGGATTGACTCTGGAATGGATATTGTAACCCAGAAAAATGTAGATGCAATGATTAGGGCATGGCTCTTGAAAGATTTCAAGACACCTCTTCCACCTCCATTCTAAACTAATGATACACTAAGAAGTATAGAGGGTACGGCTTTTTTAAGGCCGTACCCTCTTTTTAAATAAGGAGGTGAGTAAGCTTGGAGCCAATTTTAAGGATGGAGGGAATATCTAAAGCATTTCCAGGAGTTCAAGCTCTTGATAGGGTAGATTTTGAGGCATATGCTGGCGAGGTTATGGCACTTGTGGGAGAAAATGGTGCAGGTAAGTCAACCCTTGTGAAGATCTTAAGTGGAGTTTATAAAAGGGATTCAGGGAGGATTTATCTTGAAGGTAAGAGGGTTGAGATACAAGATCCTTATCATGCTCAGCTTTTAGGAATTAGTACTATTCATCAGGAATTGAATGTAACTCCTAATCAAACTGTGGCACAGAATATATTTCTTGGAAGGGAGATTAAGAGAAAAGGAATATGGGGTTTTCTTGGTTTTGTGGATAAAAAAGAAATAGAGGAGAGAGCAAAAAAGCTTTTAGAAAGGGTAGGAGCTAACATTCCTCCTGATGAGCTGGTTAAAAATCTCTCGGTAGCTCAGATCCAACTTGTAGAAATAGCAAAAGCTTTAGCTCTCAAGGCAAAAATAATAATTATGGATGAGCCTACCTCAGCTCTTGGTCCGGAAGAAGTAGAAAAACTTTTTGAAGTAATAAAGCAGTTGAAAGATCAGGGTATTGCTATTGTTTTCATTTCTCATAGATTGGAAGAGGTATTTAGAATTGCCGATAGAATAACCATATTAAGAGATGGTAAATTAGTGGGATATATGTCTAAGGACGAGGCTACACCGGACAAAGTTATTTATCTTATGGTAAATAGGCCTATTGGAGATATGTTTAAGAGGGAAGAAGGTATCAAGGGAGAGCCAATTCTTGAGGTTAGAAATTTGAGTAGTAATGTGGTTAAAAATGTTAGTTTCACTCTTTATAAAGGAGAGATTCTTGGAATTGCAGGACTTGTAGGTTCGGGAAGAACAGAACTTGTGAGACTGATTTTTGGTGCTGATCCTAAAAAATCAGGAGAGATTTTTATTGAGGGTAATAAAGTAGAGATAAATTCTCCTGAGGATGCTGTTAAATTTGGAATTGGATTAGTACCTGAGGATAGACAGAATCAAGGCTTGATATTAAATATGCCTATTAGAGAAAACATAGGAATAACAATTATAAAGAAATTATTAAAACTTTTGAATTTTGTTGATAAAGCTAAGCTTACAAAGATTTCAGAAGAATTTGTTAGGAGATTAAATATAAAGACTCCTTCGGTATTTGAGAAAGTTCTTTATCTTTCGGGAGGAAACCAACAAAAAGTAGTACTTTCAAAGTGGCTTGCTTCCGAGCCTAAGATACTTATTCTTGATGAACCTACTCGAGGAATAGACGTAGGAGCAAAGGCTGAGATACATGCGATTATGAGTCAACTTGCCAGATCTGGAATTTCTATAATCATGATATCTTCGGAAATGCCTGAAGTCCTTGCCATGAGCGATAGAATTCTTGTTATGAGTGAAGGAAAGATTGTAGCAGAAGTTTCAAGGGAAGAGGCCACGCAAGAAAAAATTATGGCATATGCCTCTGGAAATATAGTTAATTAAATGAGAGGAGGATTAGAAATGAAAGAGGGTGTGAAAAGTAAAAGGCTAATAAAAACTGGTAGGATTCAAGAGTTAGGAATATTGGTCATATTATTTTTACTATCTCTTTTTCTAAGCTTAACTACCGAAACATTTTTAACCTCTACAAATATATTTAATATATTACGGGCTTTTTCTTGGATTGCCATTAGTGGTTTTGGTATATTGATGGTTATTATTACTGGAGGAATAGATCTTTCTGTAGGTTCAGTAATGGCTATGGCAGGACTAATAACAGCCATGATGCTTAAAGCAAATTTTGGGGTTTTTCTCTCTATTCTTGGTGGAATATTTATTGGAGGATTAATAGGTTTTATAAATGGAATACTCATAAGTAAAACTAATCTTCCGCCCTTTATAGCTACTCTTGGTACTATGAATATTGCAAGGGGCTTTTGTTATGGAGTAACAGGTGGGTGGCCCGTTAGAGATCTTCCAAAATCCTTTAATTTCCTTGGCCAATATGATGTTCCCTTTTTAGGTGTAGGTATACCTCTTCCTGTAATATTTATGATAATTTTAGGAGTAATTACATCAATTTTTCTTAATAGAACCTCTTGGGGATATAAGATATATGCGGTTGGTGGAAATGAGCAGGCTGCAAGGCTTTCAGGTATTAATACTGGAAGAATAAAAATTTTAGTATATACTCTCTGTGGTGTTCTTACAGCTATTGGTGGTATTTTAATGACTGCAAGATTAGGCGTAGCTGCCCCAACAGCAGCTTTAGGTTATGAGCTTGATGTAATTGCTGCGGCAGTTATAGGTGGAGCTTCTCTTGCTGGAGGTGAAGGAACAGTTCTTGGAGTTATTATTGGAGCTGCTATTATGCAGGTTCTAAGAACAGGAATGGTACTTTTAGGTTTTCCAGCTTACTGGCAACCCTCAGCTATAGGTGCAATAATTATAGCAGCAATTATCTTTGATCAATATAGGAAAAGAAAAATGGGTTTACTAAGATAAAATTTATTTAGGAAGGGGAAAAGGGGGAATGTTATGGGTATAAGGGGAGATTTACAAAGTATTCCTCTTTGGGAAGTACTTCAGACTCTTTCCATAGGAAGAAAGACAGGAAAGCTTGAAATAGATAACGGCTTAAAGAGGGTAGAGGTATTTTTTGAAAATGGTAAGATAGTTAATGTTAAAACTGGTTTTATAGAGGGATATAATGCAGTTTTGGGACTTGTGCTCTGGAATATAGGGGACTTTGTTTTTTATCCTGAAGGGAAGACCCAGAATAAAACTTTGAATTTAGATCCTCTTGAGATTATTGTAAATTTCTCTAAACATCTTGACTTAATGAACTATTTAAGCGACTTTGTGCTACTTCCTGTTAGAATGGATGGACTTGCTTTAGAAGAAGAAGTGGTATCTTCCTCTTTTGATGGTACTGCTAAAGTAAGGGATGTGGTTTTAAACTCACCATTAGGAGAGCTAAAAGCTCTTGAGTTAATTCAGAAATTGATAAGGGAGGGAAAGCTTCTTAGAGTAGACGATGATGAGAGGCTCTTCTGGATATATATACTATGGAGGTTTTGGAAATTTTTGATGCAGGAAGAAGGCAGAAGATACTTGATTAATGAAAGAGGGCTGAAAAAGGATATTCAGAGTTTTGTCTCTAAAATTCATGAGGATTTTTCAGGCTTGTTAGAGGATTTGATAAATTCTGAAAAGATGTCATGGCATTACTTCTATAGGCATTTGACAAGATTTGATTTTAATGAAGTGGAATTAGCTATAAGAGATGTATTTGATTTTCTGAATAAGTATGTGAAAAGTGAAATCGACAAGACAAAAGCTGAACAATTTTCGGTAGTATTAAAGGGTGAGGGAAATGATATATTTGTTCCTGTATGTAGAGATTTAAGGACAGATGAATTTGTGGTTTCTCTTTTCTTTGATGGAGAGAGAACTTTAAGGCAAGTTTTTGATTATTCTCCTTTAGAGAAAATATATACTCAAAATGTTATTGCTAATTTAATAATTAATAATTGTTTGATAAATGTGAAGAGTGACTATAAAATAGCTATGATTTATTCTTTCTATATTTTTTGGAATACTTTAAAAAGGGAACTAAAGGAAGAGAGTTTGATCAAGGAGATCGAAAAAGTATGGAGTGAGTTTGTAGGAAGTTCTTTGCTTGATGTACGATATTTATTTAATCATATAGTGCTTGATAGAAGGCCTAACTTTATATATTTTTATAAAGAGAAGGACAAATACAGCGAAGATGAAATTAAAAACTTTATAGTTGAGGCTGGGGGATTGATTTATAGTGTGTTAGAGAGTAAACTAAGTAAATCTAATAAGGATGAAGTTTTTAATAAAATTATAAGGGAGATAGAAAGTAAAGTTGTAAAAGAGAAGGAGATATATATTAGTCTAATAAGATGAGAAATACAAGTAAAATATTAGCAATAATTTTTTTATTTATTAGTCTATATTCAACAATTTATGCTTTTACTTTTGCGGTAATTGGAGATAGAGCGGGAAGGCCTGTTTTTGGAGTTTTTGAAAGAAATCTTTCTGAAGTTGTAAAAAGAAAACCTGATTTTATAGTTCAGCTGGGAGATATTCTGGTAGAAAGTAGTGACGAAGAGTATCGGTATGTGGGAAGCATTTTAAAGAATGTAAGTGTACCCTTTTATATCGTTCCTGGGAATCATGATTTATATAAAGATCCTAAGGGGGCAAGGTTTCAAAGCTTTACTAAGAGACCCTTGTATTATTATTTTGACTATGAGAATGCAAGATTTATTATTCTGAATAACGCTTCGGGATCTCTTGGAAAGGTTCAGCTTGAATGGTTAATTGAAGTACTTAAGGGGACCAATAAGAAATATAAATTTGTTTTTATGCACCAACCAGTTATATCTCCAAGTTGGTTTTTCCTTTTTCACAAGGCAGATCCTGTAGAGTCTAAAATATTAATGAAATTATTTGAGGAATATCATGTAAATTATGTTTTTTCAGGGCATATTCATATGTATTATAGGAAAGAAATTAACGGAGTTGTTTATATCATCTCTGGAATTGGTGGCGCCCGTCCTTACATTTCATCGAACCTTGATGAGGGAAAGCCTCATTTTATTTTGATAAAAGTCAGCGATGAAGGTATAAATGAAGAAGTGGTTAGACTAAATTGGTAGAGCGAGAGGCTTAATAAAAGTAGCCTCTCGCTCTAATTTTTATGTTAGTAGTTTATAGAATCAAGCCAATAGGAACCTTCAAGAGTTTCTCCTGCTGGAGCATTTCCACCCATCAGGATTTTGATTCCAATTGCCTTTATTTTGGTTATATCTAATTGACCATCAGATCCTCCACCTGCCCAACTCCAATTTGGGTTATCAAAATTTAGTGTTACTTCTGTCCATGTTCCTACATTGCTGTCAGATACGTTGATCCAAGGTCCTGCTCCATAAGACCAATCACTGTCCTTTGCAAATATTTGTATGCCATTATTGTTTCCTTTTAAGCTAGGATCAATGTACATGTGTATTGTCAATGTTTTTCCAGTCATATCTACAGGTTCAGCAAAATATATTTCTACTCCCGCTTTTTCTTGAGTTCCCTTAATTAACTTTACGTCTACTTTTAAACTACCATTTCCTTTATAAGCTTTTGTGGTATCCTGAGAAACACCTATTACTGCTGACCCATCATCACCACTTGCTTTTTGCCATCCTTGAGTTCCATCCTCAAAATTAAATATTGCTGTATCCTCTTCGGGTCCAGTAGGAGGCGGAGTAGAAGGAGTTGTACAAGCAGTTTCTGAGAAAATTATGAAAAGTCTTAAAAATTTACTAAGTCCTGCCCTTTTCCTATCTTTATAGTTTTTTTAATGATTTTCTGAAAAAAGTTTTGTGTTTCATAAAATGCTTTTTCTATGTTTAAATTTTGGGCAAGAAAAAAGGAGAGAATTGAGGAAAACAGACATCCTGTCCCATGGATATTTTGATCTTTTAAATACTCCTTTTCAAATAATACAAATCTATTTCTAGAATAAAGTAAGTCATAAACCTTGTTTTCTATATTTAAATGTCCACCCTTTAAAACTATATTTTCAATTTCAAATTTTTTACTGATTTCTTCTATAGAAGTTTCCATATCTTCCAAGGATTTTATTCTCTTTCCACTTAGGATTTCTGCTTCTGGTATGTTTGGAGTTATCACTGTACATAAGGATATCAGCCTTAGGAAAGAGGAAAAAGCATCTTTTTTAAGGAGTAAAACTCCTTTTGTAGGGTTTATTACTGGATCAAGAACTATGTTTTTAAGTTGATATTTTTTAATAAGTTCTATAGTTAAGTCAATAATTTTTTTTGAATATAGGACTCCTATTTTTACACTATCAAGTTCTCCTACATCCTTAATTAAAACTTCAAAGGTTTTCAAAAAGTATCTTGGATTTATTTCGTAAACTTTGTAGACTTTTTGGGTATTTTGGACAGTAAGACAGGTAGGAATACCAAAAGCATATCCTCCAAGCCTTTGGATTGTTTTTATATCCAGGAATATTCCCGCACCCCCTGATGGATCTAATCCCGCTATAACTAATATTTTAACTACTGTTTTTGATGGCACAAAGTTCACCACACATGGTACAAGTATTATGGAGTTCTCCTCTATATCTTTTTGTCTTCTCAGGATCTATAGAAAGATTTATAATCTTTTCCCAGTTCAACTCTCTTCTTGCCAAGGACATCTCTATATCCTTTTCAATAGATTTTCTAAATCCTCTTGCTATATTGGCACTATGGGCTGCGATTTTAAAAGCAATAATTCCTTCTTTTACATCTTCTAAATCTGGAAGTCTTAAATGTTCTGCAGGAGTGACATAGCAGAGGAAGTCAGCTCCAGCAAGGGATGCAATCAATGCTCCCATACTTCCAGATATATGATCATAGCCTGCTGCAATATCTGTAGTAAGGGGCCCCAAAACATATAAAGGGGCATCTTTGCAGATTTTTTTAATCATTTTTACTGTCCAATAAATTTCATTAGCTCTTACATGGCCAGGACCTTCAATAATTACTTGTACACCATATTCCCTTGCCTTTTCTGCGAGTTTACTTACTATGTAAGTTTCTCTTACTTGTAGCTCTTCTCCTGCATCTTGTATGCATCCTGGTCTAAAAGCATCACCTATACTTATAGTCGCATCATATTTTTTCAATATTTTAAGTACATCTTCAAAATATTCAAAATAGGGGTTTTCGAAGTTATTTGTCTCCATCCACTTATAGATCATGGAGCCACCACGAGACACAATATTTAGGAGACGGTTTTTATCTTTCAATTTTTCCACAAGTTCCCTATTTATTCCTGCATGTATAGTAACAAAGTCAACTCCAGTTTCTACGTGTTCTTCAAGAACTTCCAAAAAATCCTTTGGCTTTGCTTTTGTAAAATCCTTAAATTTAACGGAAAGATCATATATAGGAACACTTCCCACTATAAAAGAGAATTCATTTATAAGCTTTTCTCTAAATCTTTTAGCAAAAGTACCGCAAGAGAGATCCATAACTGATTCCACATTATATTTTTCACAAAGTTCAGCCTTTTTAAGTTCTTTATCAAAGCTAGAATAGCTTCCTGTAACTCCTATATTTGCATTTATTTTCACTGTACAATCCTTTCCAATGGCATAGTATTTGTTTCTTTTTCTTTTTTTATTAGCAGGAATAACAGTTTTTCCTTCAACTATGTTTTTTAATAAGATTTCCATTGCTGGTATTTCTTCATTTTCAAATGCAGATTTTATCTCATAAGAAAGTTCTCCTTTTTGGGCTTTTTCAAGCAATGTATTTTCCATTTTTATATCCCTCCAATATGTGGATGATTTTTCTCGTTTTCTCATAAATATTTGGAGAAGAAACAATCTCAGTCACCATAGCTATACATTTGGCTCCCAGATTTAGTATCTCATGGATATTGGATTCTTTTATACCCCCAATGGCAACAACGGGAATACTGATATTCTTGATAGCCCAATCAAGAATCTCTATTCCGATTGGTGGGTGAGGTTTTTCTTTTGTATAACTTGGAAATATAGGTCCAAGTCCAATATAATCAGCTCCTTTTCGTAATGCCTCCATAACTTGTTCCTTTGTATGAGTAGTGAGACCTATAATGAAGTTTTCCCCTAAGAACTCTTTAGCAACCTCTATAGGATAATCTTCTTGTCCAATATGTACCCCATCTGCTTCAACTATTTTTGTAAGATCTAGGTGATCATTTACTATAAGTAAAGCATTATACTTAGCAGTTAAATCTCTTATTTTTACGACTTCATGATATTTTTCTCTCATAGGTTTTTTCTTTTCTCGGTATTGTATAATCTTTACCCCTGCTTCAAGAATTTCTCTTACCACATCAATATTCTTCCTTCCTATGGAATATTCTTCACAGGTTAGGCAGTATAGATTGAAATCTTTTAATAGCTCTAATTTTTCTTTTTTATTCATAAAGCACCATCCTTAGGATTTCATCACATTGAATATTTGAAATTGCAATTACCTTAGGGGCATAGGGTTTGAAAAGAGAGTTATCACTTTCAAAATCACCTACGATAGAGATATTATTAAATCTTTTTATTTTTATTTTTTCAGAATTTCCATAACCACATACTCCCGATGCAGAGACAATTTTCTTGTTAAGTTTTATAGCAGTATTGAGAATAAGAGTTTTTGTTTGGGCTGAATCCACGGCCTCCATGATAATATCCCCTTTATTCATAAATATTTCTATATTTTCAGGGGTTATTTTTTCTTCATATTCCTCAATATTACAGTCGGGATTTATTTTTAATAAATTTTCTTTTAGAGCTTTTACCTTAGGCATTCCTATTTGATGGAGAAAGTAGGCTTGACGATTAAGATTTGAAATTTCAACCTTATCGTAATCTATGAGGATAAAGTTTTTGAATCCTGTGCGTGTTAGAGAAATGGCACCATTGGAACCAAGCCCTCCGCATCCCATTATTACAATGCGGGTTTTTTGAATTTTATCAAGTTGTTCTTTTGTGAAATAGTTAAGGAGCATTTCCTCAAAAGAATTCATTAATATAGGCCTCCTTTTATCCAATTTGTGAATTCTGGTCTATATCCTCTATTTTTTATTGCATTAATAACTTCATTTACAGTTCTTCTGTCATCAGTTTCAAATTGAACACTTGTTGTTTCAGTTTGAGCATATCCCCCTACAGTAGTTTTTGAACCTGCAGACATTTTAGTGACTCCATAGCCAATGATATTATCTCTGAATCTGCTGTTTTCTCTTGTGGATATGGTTATTCCTACATGGGGTAGGTAAATTCTTGCACAGAAAATAAACCTTAAAAGTAATTTTTCGTTTACTTGGTACTTGGGTTTGAAGCCTGTTTTGGGGTCTCTAAATCTTGGGAAAGATATATTAATCTCAGCCTTTGGATATTTTTGAGAGAGGTACTCCGCATGAAGAATGCTCTTAAACACATCTTCATAGGGATCATTAATTCCTAAAAGTACTCCTACAGTTACCTCATAAACTCCTGCATTTAGTGCTCTTTCTTGAGTATGTAATCTATATTCGTAATCACTCTTAGGACCTACAGGGTGGAGCTTCTTATAGGTTTCCTTATTATAAGTTTCTTGATATTGAACAACTCCTGTTAAACCCTCCTTTACTAAGACTCTGTATTCTTCCTCCTCCATAGGATATGCTTCAATGGAGATCTCTGAAAAATATTTTTTAGCAAGTTTAACTGCATAGAGGATATATTCAAAGGGAGTATTAATTTTATCACAACCTGTTAAAAGTAAAATACTGTCAATGCTGGTTTGTTTGATGGCTTCGTATTCTCTTATTATCTCTTCCTCCTTTAGTTTCTTCCTTGGAATTTGAAGTTTAGCTGAGAATCCACAGTACTCACAGGGAGAAAGACAATAATTAGAAAGGTAAAGAGGAGTAAATAGGGTTATAACTTTTCCGAAATACCTTTCTGTAAGTCTCTTTGCTTTATTAGCCATTAATATTAAAGTTTCATCGGAATTATCAGTGAGGAGAATAAAAAGGTCCTCTTTTGATATCTTGTCTTTATCAATTATTTTTCTGACATTTCCTCCTTTATTCTCTAAGACATGAGATTTTCTCAAGATTTCATCTGCTTCTTTAAGAATCTCCCTGAGCATGTTTTTCACCTAATTCCTTTTATAAAATCTATCAGTGGTGACGAAGCGTCAGCATAGTCTTTTTCTTCGGGAAGACCAATTTCGTAGGCAATTCTTCCTGCTTTTACCGCTAAATTAAAAGCCTCAGCCATTTTAAAGGGATCATTGGATGTAGCAATGGCTGTATTTATAAGTACTGCATCAGCACCTAATTCCATAGCTTTTGAAGCGTGGGAAGGCCTTCCTATACCAGCATCGATAATAACAGGAATAGAGATTTCATTTATAATCGCCTTAAGCAAAGTTTCACAATCGATTCCCTTGTTACTTCCTATGGGAGAGCCTAAAGGCATTACTGCAGAAACTCCTATTTCTTCTAATTTTTTTGCTACGATAAGGTCTGGAGATATATAGGGAAAGACTTTAAATCCATCTTTGACAAGTATTTCTGCTGCCTTTATGGTCTCTTCATTATCGGGTAAAAGGTATTTTAATTCTCCTGATATCTCTATTTTTACCCAATCAGAACCCGTAAGTTCTCTTCCTATTTCCGCAATTTTAACTGCTTCTTTATGATTTCTTGCTCCAGAGGTGTTAATCATTATTTTTGCCGTTTTAGGAAGGAAATCTAAGATAGAATAACCCTTATTGATTTCGGGGTTTATTCTTCTTACTGCCACAGCAAATACTTCTATTTTTAGTTCTTCATGCATTTTGGGGATAACACTATAATCTGGCAGTTTACCTGTCCCTACAAAGAGACGGTTATTTATAATAGTATTATCAATTATTAAGCCCATATTATTATCCCCCTCCCACAAGAGAGACAATTTCTATGTAGTCTTCATCTCTTAACTCTACGTTATCCCAATTTTCCTTTTTTACAATTTCTCCGTTTACTAGTACAACTATTTTTTCGGTGGGATAATTAAGAGAAAGAAGCAATTCTTTTAAATTTCCTTTAAAATTTACTTCTTTATCGTTTACAAGCATGTTTTTCCCTCCCTATTAAACATAAAGGACCACCCGGTTTATACCGAGCGGTCCTTTGATTTTTTATACCTTTCACTCCCTCCGCCGGCATTACCCGGGTCAGGTTCAAAGGGTCGAGACCGGGATCTTAGGTCTCCTCTCAGCCGAGCTTATCCCCTCAGCTCCCCTGGAAAACCATATTTAATTTTGGGAAAATTATACCATAAAAGTTAGAATTTATTCAATATAAGATAGTTCATTAGGATAAGGATTTAAATAGGTTTGATTTAAAAGATATTGGTCATCAAATCTATATGCCCAACTTCTCAAGATTTCAACAAGAGGGCTTAAATTTATTTTCGCTCTTCTATAAAGATCTAAAAGATGTAGAAAATGATTTTTTTCTCCCGCTTTTAATTTTCTAGAAAAATATCCATATATATGGAAGATGGCATTAACATGATTTCCTCTTTTAAGATTTGTAGAGAGTGCTTCTTTAAACAAGAGGGCATATTTCTCAATTAGCTCTTCAAAGGGATATTTAGACTGATTGGCTAAAAGATTTCCAAGTTCTTTCAAATGCTTTTGAGAATAAACCATAAGGAGATATTTGTTGTTTTGATGAAACTCTATTAGGTCTTTTACTTTTGTATTATCTTTATTCTTGAGATTTCTTAACTCTGATAGAGCAAAAATTCTCGTTAGAAATCTCTCCCTAATTTCTGGATTTCTTAACCTTCCCTCGTCTTCTGCTGGAATGTAAGGAAATTTTTCTAAAACCTTTTGAGCAAAGATTCCCTTTCCTTTAGAGTGGAAGATTTTTCCTTCTCTATCTTTATAAATCATGGTGTTTGATAGGCCACAGGAAGGAGATTTACTTTTTAGGAGGAATCCATCTATTTCAGGTAAGGTATTTAGAAAATTTTCGGAAAAGTCAAGTATCTTATCGGTTAGGTCTAATCCAGTTTTGGGTTGATAGATTCCTAATCTATTCTCTTCCACATATACTATGATCTTTTCCCTGGGTACCCCAAGCCCTATAGAGACTTCTGGACATACTGTTATAATTTCACAATATTCTTTTAATTTCAGAGCAAAACTATCTTTTATTATTCCACCATCGTATCTTACTGGTTCTGAATTAAGACAAGCACTATATACTATTCTTGGCTTTGTAAAATTTCTCATGTTTGATATTATATCAATATCATTTGTAAAAAGCAAAAGGGGTGAACCTTATGGTTATGACTGTAAAAGGTTTTGTTGATAAAAAAGATATGGGAAAAACCTTAGTTCATGAGCATATTCTTGTGGATTTCTCTCCTGCCGAAGAACAAATAAAGATTGATGATAATTTGAGAAATGAGATTGTAGAGATAATGTTACCGTATTTAATGGAGATTAAAAATTTAGGTTATAGTACTTTCTTTGAATGTACTCCCAAGTATGTAGGAAGAGATGTAAAGGTTTTGAAAATTCTATCAGAAAAAACTGGATTAAATGTCATAACAAATACAGGTTTTTATGGGGCAGGCGAAGATAAACATGTGCCCAAAAAGTATTGGAATCTTTCTTCAGAAGATTTTGCAAAAATGTGGATTGAAGAATGGGAAAAAGGAATTGAAGATGGTATTAAGCCCGGTTTTATTAAAACTGCAGTAAATCCTGGACCTCTAAATGAGATAGATAAAAAATTGATAAGAGCTTCTGCTTTTACTCATCTTGAGACTGGGCTTACAGTGGCATGTCATACAGGAGAAGAAAGGTGTGCCCTCGAAGTGGCAAGAATTTTTGAGGAAGAGAAAGTAGATCTTTCAGCTTTGATCATTGTTCATGCTGATGCCATTGAAAACTTTGAAGTGCACCTTGAATTGTTAGAAAAAGGAGCTTTTCTTGAGTACGATTCCATTGGGGCAAGACCAATGGAGTATCATTTAAACCTTATGGAGAAGGTTATAAAAGAGGGGTTCATAGATAGGATCCTGATCTCCCATGATGCAGGATGGTTTACTGTAGGAAAATCTAAAGAGGAACAAAATATAAGGCCTTATACAGACATATCTTATAAGTTTATTCCTAAACTGGAAGAAAAGGGCATAAGTGAGGAGATTGTTGAAAAGTTACTTGTTAATAATCCAAGTGAAGCTTTTGATATAAGAGTGAGAAAGAGATAAATAGTTTACTTATAGTAAAAAATATTTCCCCATAAATATCATCTATCCCTTTATCTTTATTGATTTTTTTGCATTCATGGAGGGTTAATTTGAAATTTTTTAAGGTATATATTGACAAAAATTAAAATTCAATTTTAAAATATGTTAAGTAAAAATTAAGGATTTAGAGGTGATAGATGAAAAAGGGGCTTATGCGTGAGATTTTTAAGAAGGATTGGACTTTAAACGTATTAGCACTCCTTTTATCAACTGTAGTTGCGTTTATAAATATTTATTTCAAAAATATGGAAACGGATTTAAAGAGATTTTCTTTACTGTTCTATTGATCTCTATTTTTAGAATTATTTTGGAATATATCAAAGCTTTTAATTTAAGTAAATTCTCAGAAAGATATGTAAATGATCTAAGATTAAGGATTGGAGAAAAACTAAATAAGACTACATTATTTTCTTAACTCTTCTTTGGGTGATATTTTTTATCAACCTTTTGTCTTTACCCTTGGATTAATTCTTGCTTTACTTATAAATTGGAAGTTAACCCTTTTTACTTTTGCCATAATTCCCCTATGTATTTATCTTTCAGTTATTATTACAAAGCCTGTAGAAAAATATACAAAAAGGCAACAGAATGAGTATAGAAATTTGAACGCAGTGGTTCAAGATACACTGTCAGGAATAACTTTAGTAAAGGCTTTTAATCTCAGGTCGGAGATAATTAGTCTATTTGATGAAAAGCTTGAAAGAGTTTTTAAAGAAGGACTAAGATCTGCTAAATTTGAAGCTCTTCTTGATCCATTAAAAGAAATTATTAGTTTAAGCCCGTTTATAATGATGTTTTTGTTTGGTAGTAGGTTGGTAATAAGTGGAGAGATGAGTGTAGGAGGAATAATAGCTTTTATAGGGCTTATTAATGTATTCATAGCTCCGATTTAGATAGAATTCACGAAGTAATATTAGCAGAAGAGGAAAAAGGGGGAGTGGTAAAAACTTATGATCCTTACTATTCCTATTCAGTAGAGTTTGAGAATGTAACTTTTTCCTATGGAGATTCTAATAATGTTCTTGATAATGTTTCTTTCAAAATTAGGAAAGGAGAAAAAGTAGCTATAGTAGGAGAGAGTGGTAGTGGTAAGTCTACCATAGTAAAGCTTATTCTTGGGTTTTACAAGCCTGTCAAAGGTTGTATCAAGATAATGGGTTTAGATATTGATAAATGGGATCTTAAGTCTCTTAGAAATATCATCTCTGTGGCAAATCAGGATGTTTATCTTTTTCCTGAGTCAGTAAAAGAAAATATAAAATATGGAAATTATAATGCTGATGATGAGAGAATTATAAATTCTGCAAAGAAGGTCCTTGCTTATGATTTTGTAATAAGATTTCCTAATGGTTTAAATACAAGGGTTGGAGAGAGGGGAGTATTTCTTTCAGGTGGACAAAGGCAGAGACTGAGTATTGCCCGAGCCATATTGAAGAATTCTCCAATTCTCCTTCTTGATGAGCCAACGTCTTCTCTTGATTCTGAGTCAGAAAGTTTGTTTCTTCAAGCATTGAATAATTTAATAAGAGATAGAACCGCTTTAATTATTGCTCATAGACTATCTACTGTGAAGGATGCTGATAATATTATGGTTATAGAAGAAGGAAATATAGTAGAGGAGGGAACTCATCAAGAGCTTTTGTTAAGAAATGGGAAATATAAGCATCTTTGGGAGAAGAGTTTTCAATTTAGCAAGGTAGAATAAAGGGAGGGCTTAAGCCCTCCCTTTTTGATGTTTTAGTTTATTTTTAATTCCCCATAACCTCTCTTAGAATGTATAGATACTGGATCATCAGAGCTTCCTAATGCCCACACTATTTTTAGTGTTCCTGTTTTTGGAAAAACTTTGTCATATTTGTCTTTTGTGTCTAATTTTCTTCTAAACTCAATATATGTATATTCTTTATCTTCTCTGCCTGAAAATTCAGGAATATCATTCTTTCCACCAAGTTTTTCATCTTGAGTATGCCCAAAATGTTTTTCAGGTGCATAATAGTCAAGTACCTGAGTTCCTTTTTCAGTTACATATCCTATAATATAATCTGCGTCACCTGCTTTTACTTTGGGATCAATTCCCAAAGCTACATACCCTTTTGTTTTTCCAGTCATGAGTATGTAAACTTCGTCTCCCACAATTTTCCAATATATTTGAAATTCTCCATTAGAAAAGGAAGCATAATTTGGATATTCATTAGGGGAAAGTTTTCCATCAATATTAGGCTTTTGAGTTTGGGCGAAAGTAAAAGTTAAAAGAAGAATTAGAGATAGTATTAAAATTTTTAAAATTCCTTCCATAGTTTAGCCCCTTTTTAATATATTTTTCACAATTTAAATTATACTATGTTTTAATTTTTTTTAACATTAAATTTATATTAAGAATAATTTTCTAATTGCTTAAAAAGTTTTTAAGGGTTATAATTATAAAAATTCAATAATGGGGGTGAATTTATGAGAAAAATGACCGAAGAATTTCTCCATAATGCTTTTGCAGGAGAAAGTATGGCACATATGAAGTACCTAATTTTTGCTGAAGAAGCGGAAAGAAAAGGTTTAGTCAAGCTTGCTAATTTGTTTAGAGCTATTGCTTATGCAGAATTTGTACATGCTAGGAATCATTTTAGGGAACTTGGACTTTTAAAGCAGGATATGCCAGACAATGTTCAACAGTGCATAGATGGAGAAACTTACGAAATTGAAGAAATGTACCCCGTATATAACAATACTGCTGTATTTCAAAACGAAAAAGGAGCAGAAAGGAGCACAAGATTTGCTTGGGAAGCAGAAAAAATTCATGCAGAAATGTATAAAAAGGCTAAAGAATTGGTGAGTAAAAACGAAGATTATACTGCAACTAAGATTTATATATGCCCGGTCTGTGGACATACGATAGAAGGCGAGCCTCCTGAGAAGTGTCCTTTATGTGGTGCACCAAAGAGTTCTTATAAAGAGTTCTCAATATAATTATATGGAGTTGATATGCTTAATAGAGTATTAGAATTAGAACACTCTGTAAAGATTCAGCCTTTAGAACATACAGAGCTTATTACTTGCAGGAACCTATAGGGCTAAGGATATTAAAGAGATATTAGAGGTTACTCTAAAGGGAGAGAAGATTGAAAACAAAGCGAAATTTCTATACATAAATGGGAAGGGCATTATAATGAAGCCCTTCTCTTTTTAATTTCCTTTAACTTCCTAATGTTAAATTTAGATCCTCATAGTCTTTTCTTTAGGATGATTTTTTGAACCTATACCTTTTATTACTTAAAAATCTTCTGAAGAGGATTTATAATATTATATGTTTCATTTGGTTCTATTCTTCCACATCAAGGTTTATCCTCTTTCGTATTTTTATAAACTTCTTATAAATTCAAAAAAAGCTTACTAAAAAATTGTAAGGCATAAGATTTTAATGATATAATGTCTTTGATTAAGATTTTAGATCTTGGGTGCGAAAGAAGATATTATATATTTTTTTGCAAAAAATGGACTTGAAGTTTATGCTACAGATATTTGTGATATGCGTATTTTTTGAAAGATATATATAAAGGGTGATTTATAATGTATATGAATATTATATGGTCTTTATTTATTCTCTTTGTATCCTTTTTTATTCATAAAATCATTATGAAAGCTATAAATAATGTCGCTTCAAGAGCAGGAAGGGAGATAAAGGCTCCAAAAACTGTTTCCATGCTTATTGGCTTCTTAATATTTGGCTTTGGTGTAGCTATTATTTTGTCCATTTGGAATGTAAATCTAATGCCCTATCTTACAGGACTTGGAATTTCGGGTGTGGTTTTAGGTCTTGCTTTTCAGGAACCGCTTACAAATTTTCTTTCTGGAATATTGGTTTTGGTGACAAGAAAAGTCTTTGAGGGAGAAGCTTTAGATGTAGATGGAATTAGTGGAATAGTGGATATGGTGGAGATGAACCATACAAGGATAAAGACTTTTGATGGGAAGATGGTATTAATACCCAATAGAAAAGTATGGTCTGGAACAGTGACAAAATTTTGGCCAGGTCCTTATAGGAGAGTAAGTTTTGATGTTAGTGTGGATTATTCTTCTGATCTTGAGAAGGTTATAAGTTTATTAAAAAGAGCTTTAGAAGAGGAAGAACTCGTAGTAAAGGATGAGAGTGTAAATAATATGGTGGTTTTTAAAGAGTATGGAAATTCGGGAATAACCTATACTGTATATTTTTGGGTGAATAGAGATAGTTATTTTGATGCTATCAATGCTTTAAGTACTAGAATTAAGAAGGTTTTTGATGAAAATAATATTTCTATTCCATATATGGTCGTTGATCTGAGGATAACAAAGAATTAATTAGTAGTAGGGGGGAAGGGATAATGAAGTATTTAAAAAGACTTATTTCTTTTGTAATCATTTCTATTTTGTTACTCAACTTTGTTTTTTGTGGAACTAAGGGGATTTTCTATGAGGTAAGATCTGATTATGGTAAGGCGTATATTTTGGGATCTATCCATTATGGAACTCCCGACTTATACCCTCTTGATCCATTGATTGAGAAGGTTTTTATTGAGACAGAGGCATTAGTTGTTGAACTGGATATAACTGATTCCCAAAATATATTTAAAACTCAAAGTTATTTATCTAGGAGAGGAATATATAAAAAAGGAGATAGTATTGAGAATTATTTGGATTCTGAATCGGTAGGGTATTTAAAGAAGCTTTTGGGCGAGGAGAATTTTGAGCAAATAAAGATCTTTAAGCCTTGGGTATTATTGCTTCAAATTAGCTCTTCTGTTTTAAATTCTGCTTCGGATATGAGATATGGGATTGATTTCTATTTTTTGAATAGAGCCAAGAAATTAAATAAAAAAATAATACCCTTAGAGACTGTAGAGGAGCAACTTGATGCATTTTCTGAAATACCGGAAGAGGATCAATTGAATATTTTGAAAACTATTTTACAAGGATTAAAGCAAGAAGAGCACAGTAAGAATGATTTATCATTATTGCTTGATGCATACAAAAATGGGGATGAAGAAAAATTGTTGAATTTTTTAATGAAAGATAGAGAGAAAAAAGAATATAAAATATTTTATGAGCATATATTCTATAGGAGGAACTTTAAGTTTGCAGAGAGAATAAAGAGATTATTAGGAGAATATAAATCCTTATTTATAGTAGTTGGGGCTGGACATTTAATAGGTGAAAATAATGTGATAAAATTATTAGAAAGTGAGGGGTTTTTAGGCAGTAAAATTTTTTGATAGAAAGGAGTTGTTGGTAAAATGATTAAGCAAAGGTTTTCCATCTTTGCACTCTTATTATTCCTTTTAATTTTTTCCATAAGCGATTTAAGGAAGGAGGCAGTAGGTATGGAGATTCCATCCCTGAAAGAAGTATATAAAGATTACTTTCCCATTGGTGCAGCGGTTAGCCATTTAAACATCTATACTTATGAGGATCTTCTTAAGAAACACTTTAATAGTCTAACACCTGAAAATCAAATGAAATGGGAAGTTATTCATCCTAAACCCTATGTTTATGATTTTGGTCCTGCCGATGAGATTGTAGATTTTGCCATGAAAAATGGTATGAAGGTAAGGGGACATACCTTAGTTTGGCATAATCAGACTCCAGGATGGGTTTATGCAGGAACTAAAGATGAGATTCTTGCAAGATTGAAAGAGCATATTTATGAGGTGGTAGGACACTATAAAGGTAAGGTTTACGCTTGGGATGTGGTTAATGAGGCCCTATCAGATAACCCTAATGAGTTTTTGAGAAAGGCTCCCTGGTATGATATTTGTGGGGAGGAAGTTATTGAAAAAGCATTTATTTGGGCTAATGAAGCAGATCCTAATGCTAAATTATTTTATAATGATTATAACTTAGAGGATCCCATAAAGAGGGAAAAGGCTTATCAATTGGTAAAAAGGCTTAAAGAGAAAGGGATCCCAATTCATGGTGTTGGAATACAGGGCCACTGGACATTAGCATGGCCTACACCTAAGATGCTTGAAGACTCTATAAAGAGATTTTCAGAGCTTGGTGTTGAGGTTCAGATTACTGAATTTGATATATCTATTTACTATGACAGAAATGAAAATAATAATTTTAAAGTTCCACCCGATGATAGGATTGAGAAGCAGGCTCAACTTTATAAACAAGCCTTTGAGATCTTAAGGAAATATAGAGGGGTGGTCACTGGGGTTACTTTTTGGGGTGTAGCTGATGATTATACTTGGCTTTACTTCTGGCCTGTAAGGGGAAGAGAAGACTATCCATTACTCTTTGATAAGAATCATAACCCTAAAAAGGCTTTTTGGGAAATTGTGAAGTTTTAAAGAAATATATGAATATAGGAGGGATTGTTAAATGAGAAAGCTTTTAAAATTGTTACTTTTTATTAGTTTAATTTTATGTTTTTCCTTTAATATTCTTTTAGCAGATACTAATAAATACGTGGATGAAAAGTTAGGTTTTTCTATTGTGCCTCCCGAAGGATGGGAGGTAAAAGACGGAAAACCTTATAATTTAGCGGTGATGTTTGTAGGTCCTGCTGATGAAGGATTTATGCCCAATTTCAATATAAATGTGGTAAATCTTCCTGGTGAGGTTACAGAGATAAATGAAGATCTTATAAGTGAAATAAAAGTCCAATTAGAAGCTGTAGGAGAATATTATGGTTCTTTAGAGTTTATTTCCGAAGGAGTAAGGGATGTATCAAAATATAAAGGTTATGAGATTGTTTATACTCTAAACGTGGATAAAGGTTTGTCTTTCGAACAAAAACAAGTTTATATTATCTATGAAGGAAGATTTTACATTTTTACTTTTACTTCTTTAAAAGATAATTTTGAGAAGAATTTACCTGCTTTTGAAAAGAGTTTAAGTACTTTTGAGATACTTTAAAATATAGGGGGCGAATAGCAAAACCGCCCCCATATTTTTACCAAGTCATTAAATTTCCTTTATAATCCATGTATATATTTTTATCGCTTATATCCCAATCTTTCATAGAGAGATTGTATATACCTTCAGCTGCTTCTTCAGGAGCTATATCTGCATTGGGACCCCCCATGTCAGTTCTCATCCAGCCAGGATGAATGGCTAAAACTTTTATACCTTTAGGTATGCTATAATTTTGCAATATGGCAGAGAGCATATTTAAAGCTGATTTTGACATACAATAGGCATATTCCCTATCTCTCCAACAGTTGGAAATACTTCCAGCTTCTGATGATACATTTATTATTAATTTCTTATTTCCCCTCTCCACAAAGGAATAAAAGTATTTTAAGACTCTTAAGGGACCTATGGAGTTTATATTTAAAGTTGTAATGGCTTCTTCAATATCTACATTCTCTATGGTTTTAGTTTTGTCTTCTAAATATACAGCTGCATTGTTTATAAGAATGTCAATGTGACTAATTTTGTCTTTTAAAAAATCAAAGGCATTTTTGACTGAGTTTTCATCGGATACATCCATCGTATAAAGGATTAAGTTTGGATGATTTTTTATTTCTTCTAATTTTTCAAGATTCTTTCGATAGGTTGCTATTACTTTATGTCCTTTTTCAAGGTAGAGTTTTGTCAGAGAAAAACCTAACCCTTTAGAGGCTCCTGTTATAAATACGGTATAATTTGACATGTTAGAATCCTCCTTCTTTTGTGAAAGACTTATGGTATTATAATTATAGATTAAATTATTGCATATTGCATTATTTTCTCCTGTGTTGCTTCTTCTTTGCTTATTTCTCCTGTGATTCTTCCCTTTGATACTACAAGAATTCTATCAGAAAGGGCGAGAATTTCAGGAAGTTCTGAAGAGATAAGGATAATTCCAATTCCTTCTTGAGCCATTTCTCCAATAAGTCTATGTATTTCTGCTTTTGCTCCCACATCTATTCCCCTTGTAGGTTCATCAAGAATAAGAATCTTAGGTTTTAAAGCAAGCCATTTTGCAAGCACAACTTTTTGCTGATTTCCTCCAGAGAGGTTTATAACTTTTTGGAAAATACTTGGCGTTTTTATTTGTAGTTTTTTAACAAAATACTCAGCAAGATCATACTCTGTTTTCTTTTTTATAATTCCATTAGGGAATAAATATATTAAAGAAGGTAAAGAAATATTCTCATAAACCGCCATATCCAGAATAAGTCCTTGAAGCTTTCTATCTTCAGGTACTAAGCCTATTTTTTGTTGTACCGCATCCTTTGGTGATTTAATTTCAATCCTTTTTCCTTCGAGATATATTTCTCCAGAAATTATAGGATCAGCTCCAAATATGGCTCTAATAATCTCTGTTCTTCCTGCTCCTACGAGACCTGCAATCCCTAAGACTTCTCCTTTTCTAAGTTGGAAAGATATATTTTTGATCTTTTTAGAAGATAGATTTCTTACCTCAAAGATAGGTTCTTCTGTTTTTGTAGAAGGTTTTGGTATTACTCTTATCTCTCTTCCTACCATCATTCTTATTACATCATCATACTTATCCCTTTGAGCAGGTAATTCTCCAACTCTTTTCCCATCTCTTAATACTACAATTCTGTCAGCAATTTCAAATACCTCTTCAAGCCTATGAGTAATAAATATTATTGAAATATTCTCACTTTTAAGCCTTCTCATTATCTCAAATAGTTTTTTAACCTCTCTTCCGGCAAGAGCCGAGGTAGGTTCATCCATTATGATAAGTTCTGTTTTTTGAGCAAGAGCCTTCGCAATTTCTACCATTTGTTGTTCGGCTACAGTAAGATCTTTTACTAAGGTGTCTGGTGATAAATTTAAGCCAAGTAAATCTAAGAGTTTTAATGATTCTTCGTAGGCTTTCTTATAATCAAAAATTTTTATAAATTTACCCTTTCTGGGCTCATTACCTAAAAATATGTTTGTAGCAATATCAAGGTTTGGGGCCAAATTAAATTCTTGATAAATAATAGAAATACCTAATTTTTGGGCTTCATGAGGATTTTGAGGGCTTATTTCCTTTCCTTTAAATAGGATTCTTCCTTCGTCTTTTTGGTAAACTCCTGTTAGAATTTTCATAAGGGTAGATTTTCCAGCTCCGTTTTCTCCCACAAGGGCAAGAATTTCACCCTTGTAGACTTCTAAATCTACTTGGTCCAAAGCTTTTACTCCAGGAAAGCTTTTTGAAATTTTCTCCATTTTTAATAGGAGATCCTGATTCATTTTTCAAGCCTCCTATGTATGTTTTGGGGGAGGAGAGCTCCTCCCCCTATTTCTTTGCTACCATCCCTGAACAGGTATACCAAGTTCTTGTAATTTCTTTCTATATTGCTCTACTGTTAGTGCTTGTACACTCTTTATGCTCTTTACGTATTTATCTCCGGCTACCACATCTACACCAGTGTCAATAATTCTGTTTGCTGGTAATTCTTTAAGAGTTGCGTCAACGCCCTTTTGTGCCATTTTGGTTAGAACTTCTACGCTCTTGTATCCCATCATATATGGCCTTTGACCTACAGTAGCGGATATTACTCCTTCTTTTATAAGTTGCATATGTTCTGCAGTGGTGTCAAAACATACTATTAACACTTGACCTACTTTTCCAGCAGATTTTACTGCTTTTGCTGCAGCGGGTCCATTGAAAGCATAGACTCCAAAGAATCCTCTAAGGTCTGGATAGGTCAAGAGTGCTTGTTCTGCAAGGGTAACAGCTCTTCCTGTGTCTTCAAAATCGCAAAGAGCTGGTTTAGTTACTACAACAATTCTTTTGTTAGAAGCTATGCCATCCATGAAACCACGGATTCTCTCTAAGGAGTTCATTGCAGTAAGAGATCCTGTTCCTATAGCTACCTTTCCTCCTTTTATTCCAAGTAGATCATTCATTACCATGCCAGCAATTTTTCCTGCTGAGTAGTTGTCAGTTCCGATGTATACTAATCTCTTGCTTTGAGGGGCATCGGTATCAAGGGTAATTACTGGAATACCTTTTGCCATTGCTTTTTCAATGGTTGGAGCTATAGCGGTTGGGTCAGAAGGAGCAATAGCAATACCATCAACACCCATAGCAATAAAGGACTCCATCTGGGATATTTGTGCAGGGATATCTTCTTTTTGAGGTACGAAGAAGGTAGCTTTTACTCCCAAATCTTTAGCTGCCTGTTTTACTCCGAGTTCTACCTCTGCCCAGTAAGGATGTACTGATTTTCCAATAACTGCTACATGTATTTCTTTAGAATACCCTATAGAGAATATAATAGGGAAAAGAATAATTAAAATAGCAACCAAAACTTTACGCATAAAGAACACCTCCCACTAGTTGAATTTCTTTAAAATTGGAAAAGAGATAGGAATTAAAATATTTTCTCACCCCCCCCCAAATTAGGATTTATCTTTTTCTCTTTCTCCAAATGTCTATTGTGACTGCTGTAACTATCACAAGTCCCATTACTACATCATGCCAATATGAAGATATTTCAAGAAGTATGAGTCCATTATAAATCACTGACATAATACTTGCTCCAATTATGGTACCTAAAATCGTACCCTCGCCACCCGAAAGAGAGGTACCTCCTATTACTGCAGCTGCGATAGCACTCAATTCATAGCCCCCTCCGACTCCTGCTTGTCCTTGGCTTAGTCTTGAGGCAATGATTATCCCTGTGATTCCTGCAAGGAAGGATCCAAAAACGTAGGTAAACATTCTTACTTTATCCACATCTATTCCAGAAAGTCTTGCAGCCTCAATATTTCCTCCTACTGCATATAAATCCCTTCCAAGCACTGTGTACTTTGTAATAAAGAAGGCTAAAATTGCAAAGACAATTAATATCACAGTAGGGAAAGGAATTCCCCAAAGATCTCCTTGGCCTATAAAGAAGAATTTTTCGGGGAGACCAATAATGGGCCATCCTTTTGTAATAACTGAGGCAAGTCCTCTTGCAGCAGTGAGGGTTCCTAAGGTTATTATAAAGGGGGGAACATTTAGTTTGGTGACAAAGAACCCATGCCAAAATCCTATAAGACAAGATATAATTAGCACCAAAAGAATTGCTACTACCATATCTATACCATTTTTCATGAAAAGAGCTACAAGGACACCTGTTAGAGCCACAAGAGATCCCACGGAAAGATCTATACCACCACCAATAATTATTAACGTTTCCCCAATAGCAAGAAGCCCATAAATTGCTATTTGTCTTGCAACCACCTGAAGGTTAAAGGGGGTAATAAACTTAGGATTCATTATTGTAATGAAGACACATAACACGGCAAGAGCAAGAAGAATATTTAATTCACGAAAATAAAATCTTAAGTTTTGCTTGTTGGACTTTATCTTCATCAACCCCTCTCTTAGAAAAGTTTACGTTATCGTTTTCCCATAGTAGTATAGTTTTATTTTGAAAAAAATGCAATATTGACCACAAAAGAATATTTCTATAGAATTTATAAAAATATATTCAAGGGAGAGATTATCTGTGAGAGAACTCGAGGAACTTAGAAGAGAGATAGATGAATTAGATAGGAAATTGCTTGAGATTATAAATAAAAGAGCCCAAATAGTACTTCAAATAAGAAATTGGAAGATTAAAAATAATTATCCTATTTTTGATCCTTCAAGGGAGAAAGAACTTTTGGAAAGATTAGTTAAAGAAAACCAGGGACCTTTAGATGAGAAGGCAATAATAGGAATCTTTAAGACTATCATGAGCTACTTAAGGGCTCTTGAGAAAGATATTGAGGTTTTATATTTAGGTCCTGAAGGCAGTTTTACTCATCAGGCTGCGGTAAAGTTTTTTGGAGAGGGTGTAAAGTTTAAACCTTTACTTTTGGTGGAGGACATTTTTAAGTCCTTAGAGGAAGGATCTGAATATGCTGTAGTTCCCATAGAAAATTCTTTAGAAGGTACGGTAGGAAGTACCATGGATCTTCTTGCTGTTACTACTAAAAAAGTGATTGGGGAGGTTTATTTAGATGTAAGACATTCTTTAATATCTTCTGAAGATTCCATGAATAAGGTCAAAAGGGTATACTCTCATCCCCAAGCTCTTGCCCAGTGCAAAAGGTGGTTGAGGCAAAATTTACCTAACGTACAAGAGATACCAACCTCAAGCACAAGTTTTGCTGCTAAAATAGTAAAGGAAGAAAAAGAAAGTGCGGCTATCGCAAGTAATTTTGCAGCAGAGGTCTTTGGATTAAATATTCTTGCTGAGAATATTCAGGATTCTTGGAACAATAAGACAAGATTTTTAGTACTTGGAAAAGACATTCCAAAACCAACGGGTAAGGATAAAACCTCTATAATTTTCTCGGTTAAGCACCAAGCAGGAGCTTTATACAGGGCTTTGAGACCACTACATGATTTTGGTTTAAATATGACTTTAATTCAATCAAGACCTGTTCCTGCTAAACCCTTTGAGTATAGGTTCTTTGTAGATTTTCAAGGACATATATGGGATGAAAAGGTCTCTCAAGCCCTTGAGAGGGTAAAGGAAGAATGTATAGACTTTAAGATATTAGGCTCTTATCCAGAGGCTAATGATTTTTGAGGAAGGTTTTTTATAATAAAGTTTCTACTATATTTTAGGTCTTCGATTTTATTATCAAAAACAGTCTCCACAGTTAAAGGACCGTCATATCCAATTTCAAATATCTTTTCAAATAGTTCTTTAAAATTGATTAATCCTTCTCCTAACTTTAAATATCTCCTTTTTCCTTCTTCATCAAAGCTTTGTCCATCATAATCCCTTATATGTATATTTCGGAGATAGTTTTTTAATAATTCTTTAGGATATTTGTCCAAGGAATACTTTGTGGAGTGAAGATACTCTACATCAATGGTTATGCCAATAGAATTTCTGTATCTCTTCACAAGAGCAGAGTAAAATTGAGGTGGATCAAGAAGATAAGGTACATTTTCTATGGTTAATATTACATTATGTCTTGAAGCAAAGTGGATTACATTGTCGAATATGGAGAATACATTTTTTAACAAAGAATCCATGGATTTTTGAAAGGGAGGATGCATAACAATAATTTTTATTTCCAACTCATAGCATTCCTTAATTAGTTTTACTAGATCAGGGAGTACAGACTTTATAGGTTTATGAAGAATGTTTTTAGGGGCATGTAAAGTTAATATTTTTCCTCTGATTTTTTTTGCTTCATTAAAGAGGGTTTCTCTTTTTTCCTCATCAAAGTCCTTAGGAAGAAAGAGTTCAATTCCATCGAAGTTGTTTTCTAAAATAGTGGTTAAAGCCTCAATAGAATTTTTTAATTTTTCATCTATGGTCATTTCTGGATTTATAAAGGCTGCAGTTGAACAAGAAATTAACATCTTTTACCTGTATTTGTTAAAATACACAAAATCTTTTATTGGAAGTCTTTCTGGCCTTTTCAGTTCTCTTTCTTTTTGTTCCTCAGAAAGATTTGGATTTATCTCTTTTGCTTGTTTTCCAAATACGATTAATAGAATTGCCGTCATATCTTCAGGTATATTTAAGATCTTTTTTACCTTTTCCTCATCATAACCTGCTATAGGATGAGCTATTAATCCTAACTCTGTGGCCCTTAAAAGCATGAATCCCACAGCCATCCCAGTATCAAGAAGGGCATAATTTCTTCCTTTTATTTGACAATCTAACTCATCCTTTGTAAAGACTGTAACTATTAGAGGGGATTTATAAGCCCAATTATTTCTTGGGGTTAAAGCGGTATACAACTCTTTAAGGATATTTTGATCATAGGTAAAAATAAAGCGCCAAGGTTGATTGTTAAAGCATGAAGGGGCAAGAGAGGCTGATTCAGCAAGATCATATATTAACTCTTGAGTTACTTCAAAAGGCTCAAGGGATCTTAGAGATCTTCTCTCCTGAATTATTCTTTTTACTTCCATAAAATTCACCTTCTTTTTTTGTGAATAAGATTATACCACAAAATTTTAACTTAAAATTAAAAAATTTATGGTATAATTTTTTTGGACATCGGGGAGGTGTCCGAATTGGCTAAGGGGCCGGTCTTGAAAACCGGTAAGGCCTTCGTGGCCATGTGGGTTCGAGTCCCACCCTCCCCGCCAATTTTTTAATACATAGTAGTAACAGAGAAGGAGGACTTATGGTAAAAATTGGGGTAATTTCGGATACTCATCTTCCTTCTCGTTTTCCTTATCTTCCTCAAGTTATTGTTGAAAAGCTTCAAGGAGTGAATTTAATAATTCATGCTGGAGATTGGGAAGATATTTTCTTTTTACCAGAACTTCAGAGGATCGCAGAAGTTGTAGGAGTACATGGAAATATGGATAATTTTGAGGTGAAAAGAGTTCTTCCAGCAAAAAGGATCATAACTGTTGAGAATGTTAAGATAGGGATTACTCATGGTAGTGGTGCTCCATGGGGTATTAAGGAAAGGGTTAGGAATGTTTTTGAAGGAGAAACTTTGAATGCTATAGTTTTTGGACATACTCATAAAGCAGTGATAGAATGGGAAAATAATATACTCTTTTTTAATCCGGGCTCTCCCACAGATAAATTTTTTACCGACAAAAATACCATAGGCTATCTATATGTGGACAAGGATAAAATTTGGGGAGAGATAGTACCAATTGAGATCTGATTGGGAGGAAGGAAGTTGAAAAGGATTTTGGAGGTTGTTTTGGAGTTAGGAATTCCCGAGGAATTTTTTATCCCTTATGGGTGGTATGTTGGAAAAGTTAAATGGAATTATTATAAAGAAATACAAAATAATCCCTCAGGTAAGTTAATCCTAGTAAGTGCCATGAATCCTACACCATATGGAGAGGGAAAAACTACTACGACTATTGGATTAGGTGATGCCATTAGAAGACTTTCTTATCGTTCTTTTGTATGTATTCGTGAGCCATCTATGGGTCCTGTGTTTGGTATAAAAGGGGGAGCTGTGGGAGGGGGTAAGGCAAAGGTAGTTCCTGAGGACATCATTAATCTTCACTTTACGGGAGATATTCATGCTGTTACTTCGGCTCATAATCTTTTATCAGCTTTGATAGACAATCATATCTATCATGGGAATGAATTGAGCATTGATGTAAGGCAGATTTTTTGGAAGAGATGTTTAGACATGAATGATAGACAATTGAGATTTATTGTGAGTGGGCTTGGAGGAAGAGCAAATGGTATACCTCGAGAAGACGGTTTTGATATAACTGCAGCTTCGGAGGTTATGGCAATAATATCGCTATCAAGGAATATTTCTGAGTTAAAAGAAAGATTAGGTAATATTGTAATTGGGATTAATAAAAATGGTATGCCCGTTTTATGTAAAGATATAGGAGCTCAAGGATCTATGAGTGTAGTTTTAAAGGATGCTATATCTCCTAATTTGGTTCAAACTCTTGAGGGTACTCCTGCTTTTGTGCATGGTGGTCCTTTTGCTAATATTGCCCATGGTGCTAATTCTCTTATTGCTACCGAGATGGCACTAAAACTTTCTGACTATGTGATAACAGAGGCTGGTTTTGGTGTGGATCTTGGAGCAGAGAAGTTTTTTAATATTAAATGTAGATTAGGAAATATAAAACCAAGTGCTGTAGTAATCGTGGTATCTGTAAGGGCATTAAAGTTTCATGGTGGAATAAAGAAAGATCTTGAAGGAGAAAATATAGAGGCTATAAAAAAGGGTCTTCCTAACCTTTTACATCATGTGGACGTGATAAGAGATGTTTTTAAATTACCTGTGGTGGTAGCTTTAAATAGATTTCCTAAGGATAGTGAAAGGGAAATAGAATATGTACTTTCGGAGCTTAGGGATAGAAACATAAGGGTAGCTATTTCGGAAGTTTATGAAAAAGGGGGCTTAGGTGGAATTCAACTTGCTCAAGAAGTGATTAAAGCTATAGAGGAAGATAAAAATGAATTTTCCTATCTATATGATTTAAATGAAAGCTATAAAGATAAAATAGACAAAATATGTAAGAGAGTATATGGGGCAAGGGAAGTAATATTTTCTGAGAGTGCAAAAGAAGATTTAAAAAGAATTGAAAGTTGGGGTTTTGTAAACTTACCAGTTTGTATGGCAAAAACTCAATATTCTTTATCGGACAATCCCAAGCTTTTAGGAAGACCTGAAGACTTCGTAATAAATGTTCAAGGAGTGAAAATCTCAGGCGGGGCTGGTTTTCTGGTAGTTTATACGGGTAATATAATGACCATGCCAGGACTTCCCAAGGTTCCCTCTGCTTACAATATGGATTTGGATGAAAATGGAAATATAATAGGTCTTTTGTAGGAGGTATTTATGGGGGTTATCCTTGAAGGAAAGCCTGTTGCTGAGAAATTAGAGAAGGAGATTAAAGAAAAAATTCAATTTTATAAATCACAAGGTGTTATTCCTACTTTATGTATAGTTAAGGTTGGCAAAAATGCTGAGGCAGAAGCTTACGCAAAGAGTATAGAAAAATTTTTTTCAAAAATAGGTATTAATATAGAAAGAAAAAATTTTAATGAAGAGATCTCCTTAGTAGATTTCAAAAAAATTATGAAGGAATTAGAAGAAGACAGCGCTATCCATGGAGTATTGATTTTAAGACCTCTTCCTGAAGAGCTTGAAAGAGGTAAGGCTTTTCAATTTTTACCCACTAAGAAGGATGTGGAAGGAGTAACCTATGAAAATTTAGGTAGACTTTTGGTGGGAGAGGACTCTTTTCATCCTTGTACGCCACAGGCAGTTCTTGAGCTTTTAGATTTTTATCAAATTCCTGTGGAAGGGAAAAATGTGGTGGTTGTAGGAAGAAGTATATCGGTAGGGAAACCCCTCTCTTTGTTGCTTTTGAATAGGAATGCGACAATTACTGTATGCCATTCAAAGACTAAAAATTTAGTAGAGTTTACTAAAAAAGCAGAAATTCTCATAGTAGCTATTGGAAAACCTTATTTTGTGGGTAAGGATATGGTAGGAGAAGGACAAGTAATAATTGATGTGGGCACTAATGTGGTAGATGGAAAGCTTGTAGGAGATGTAAATTTTGAAGAGGTAAAAGATAAAGTAGAGTATATAACTCCTGTTCCTGGGGGTATAGGAGTAATAACCACTCGAGTTCTTGCTATGAACCTTCTTAAGGCGGTGAAAAAAGTTGAGGCTTGAGTTTAAACCTATAGAAGAGATTAAAGGTTTTGTAAAAGGTAATAAAGTTTTTGTCTTTTCTTGTGATAATTGTGGTTTTGCAAAGGTGGAAGAGAAGAATCAACAAGTTTTAGATTATATTAGTGCTTTGGGTTATGAATTGGTAGGTATGTACACTTTAAAAAAGGAAGAGTGTAATGTGGGTTCGTTTTTGAAAATTGTTAAGGATTTAAAGGGGGTAAATGAAGCAGAGGCAATTTTAACTTTTACGTGTGGAGGCCTTCCTCAGATTATTCCCAATTATGTTAAAAAACAGGTTTTTCCAGCTACAAACACTTTGAAGATAGAGCCTGGTAGAAGTCTTGGAAGCTTTGCAAGATTGTGTTCTGCTTGTGGAGAATGCTGGATATATTATACTGGAAATTTATGTATGGAGAAATTGTGCCCTAAAAAAATGAGAAATGGCCCTTGTGGGGGTTCCGAAGAGGGTATGTGTGAAGTATTTAATAGATTATGTCCATGGGTTATTCTTTTTAAAAATAAGAGAATTACCGAAGAGGAGTTTTTAAAGATTATCCCACCCAAAGACTTTAGTAAGATCCTTTTTCAAGAATGAACTTTGAGCAAAAGTTGAAGTCTGGAAAGTTTGTTATAACTGCAGAGGTAAGTCCACCAAGAGGGGTGGATGTTAGTTCTTTTATTGAGAAGACTCTTCTTTTAAAGAATAGAATTGATGCGGTTAATGTTACTGATTTTCAAAATGTGGGAGTAAGAATTACATCTCTTGTGGGAAGTTATCTTCTTCTAAGAGAAGGATTTGAGCCTATTTTTCAGATAACTGCAAGGGATAGAAATAGGGTAGCTATATCAGGGGAGCTCTTGAGTGCTTATGCTCTTGGGATTAGAAATGTGTTGGTGCTCACTGGTGATTATACTACTACGGGAATAGTAAAATCTGCAAAGCCTGTATTTGATCTTGATGCTACCAATATATTAGTGATTGCCAAAAAGTTAGAAGAAGGAGAGGATTTTTCAGGCAAGAAGTTAAATAAGAGTCCTGATTTTTTCTTGGGAGCAGTATTCAATCCTAATCTTGTTCCTTTAGAGATAGAAATCTTAAAACTATTAAAAAAGAAAAAGGCTGGAGCTGAGTTTTTTCAGACCCAACTTTTTTTTGAGCTTTCCCTTATGGAGAGGGTAAGGGATAGGGTTGGAGATGATGTAAAAATCATAGCTGGAGTTACTATTTTTAAATCTTTGGAAATGTTAGAGTATATGATGGATAATGTTCCTGGTATAAAAATTCCTGAGAGAGTCATAGAAATGTTTAAAAACACTAAGGATATAAAAGCTTTAAGTATTGAATTTTGTGTTGAGTTTTGTTCTAAGCTGAAAGAGAGTAAACTTCTCGATGGTATACATTTTCTTGCTTCAAGACCTTCAGATATAATTAAAGTGTTGGATCTATTAAAATGGTGAAGGGAGGCACAGTGAAGTGTTTGAACCTGAAGAGTTTTTCGATTTGTCGGGTATTGAGAAAGAACTTTTTGAAAATGTTAATTTAGTTTGGGAAGTGCTAAGAAAACTTGAGAAGTTTTTAAAGGAATATGCAAGACCTGAAATTAGAGGAGTAATAAAAGGTGGAGTGTTTATAGAGGGAAATGTATTTATAGATGAAGGAACAGTGATTGAGCCTTTTGTATATATAAAGGGTCCTGCTTATATAGGGAAAAACTGTGAAATAAGGCAAGGTGCTTATATAAGAGGTAATGTTTTTATTGGAGACAATTGTGTGGTGGGGCATACCACAGAAGTTAAAAATAGTGTTTTACTCTCTGGGGCAAAGGCTCCTCATTTTAATTATGTAGGAGATAGCATTCTTGGCCACAATGTAAATTTGGGAGCAGGTACTAAGATATCAAATTTAAAAATAGGGCTTTCAGGTACTGTGAAGATAAAGGTAAAGGAAGAAGTATATGATACTGGACTTAGGAAATTAGGAGCCATTATTGGGGATGATAGTGAAACAGGATGCAACTCTGTTCTCAATCCAGGAACTATTATAGGAAAAAGAGTGCTAATTTATCCTAATGCCAGTGTAAGAGGTTTTATTCCAGAAAACAGTATTGTAAAATTTAAACCTAATTTAGATATTACAGACGTAAAATAGATTTAAAAAGCCTTTTTCAATATTTCAAGGACAACTTCATAGGTCAAGGTTCTTGGATTTGTCTTATAAGAGCCTGTCTTAGGAGCTTCTTTTGCTATATTAGGAAGGTCCTGCCATTTAATTCCATAATTGTGAAGTCCAAGCCTAATATTTAGCACGGAAAAGAGCTCAGCTATTTTTTTCAAGATTCTTTCTTTTGCTGATCTTAAAGAGTAAACGCCTAATGCTCTTCCTAAGGCTGAGATTTTCTCTTTTGTAAGTATCTCTAAGTTATATTCTAAAACAGGAATAGTTATGATGGCACAAGCAAGTCCGTGAGGAATATTTGCATAAGCTCCAATGGGATGAGCAAGAGCGTGGATTCCCCCAAGTCCTGTTTGGGTAAAGGCTATTCCACTAATAGTACTGGCATACAATACTTTTTCTCTTAGATCAATTCTTTCAAGGTTATTATATACCCGGGGAAGATATTTATATATGGTTCTTAACGCTGTAAGGGCAAGGGGTTCTGTAACCATATTGCTATTTATGGAGAGAAAGGATTCTAAAGAATGAATAAAAGCATCAAGACCACTATAAGCAGTATTTTCCTTGGGCAAGGAGAGAGTAAGATAAGGATCTATAATGGCAAGAGTTGCATATAAAAAATCATGTCTTATACTTAGCTTTTCCTTTGTCTCTGGATTAATTAGGACAGATACTCTTGTAACCTCGCTTGCTGTTCCTGCTGTCGTAGGAGCAAGAATAGTAGGTATTCCTTTCATGGTTATTTTATTGCTATTTTCTCCCACATAGTCCCATATAGTCCCCGGTAAATTTACTTTAACTGCAATTGCTTTTGCTACATCAAGGGCACTTCCACCCCCAATACCTACTATAAGATCTATATTTTTAGTTTTAACAATTTCTGCTCCTTGGTCTACCACATAATAAGGAGGCTCAGGGGGCACTTCGTCAAAAATGTAAACATCAATAGGATAATTGTTATATATATTTATAAGTCTAGCAAGGATTCCTGTACTTTTTAAATGTTTCTTTCCTGTTACAATTAAGATCTTTTTAGCCCCTAAGGAGTAGGACTCTTCAGGAATTTTTTCCCAGAGTCCTACTCCAAATTTTATCCTTACTGGGATATAAAAATTAAAGTACTGCATCTAAATTTTAAAATCTCCCTCTTTTTTCAGATACTCTACAAGTCCTCCTGCCTGTAATATTTTTACCATTATATCTGGAAAGGTACTTTTTGAATTTATTACTACATTTTTTGTCTTATTAAAGATTTTACCATTAAAGAGGTCCACTTCCAATTCATCTCCTTGATCTATCTGATTTGTATCAGCTTCAAGAAGGGGCAGTCCTACATTTATGGAGTTTCTATAGAAAATTCTTGCAAAGCTTTTGGCTATTACTAAACTTATTCCTGCATGCTTAATTACCAAAGGTGCTTGTTCTCTGGATGAACCGCATCCAAAGTTTTTACCAGCTACGATTATATCTCCTGGAGTTATCTTTTTATAAAAATCAGGATCCAAATCTTCAAAAAGATGTTTTGACATCTCGTTAAAGTCTAAGCTTTTAAACTTGTACTTTCCTGAAATTATGTAATCAGTGTTTATGTCATCTCCAAATTTATGAGCTTTTCCTCTAATTAACATGAGAGCCATCCTCCTAACTAAGCAGTTCTCTGGGATCAGTAATCTTACCTAAGACAGCTGAAGCAGCTACAGTAAGAGGAGAAGCTAAATATATAAAGGCTTTATTGTTTCCCATTCTCCCTTTGAAGTTTCTGTTAGCAGTGGATATAATGTTTTCTCCATCTGCAGGTACACCTTGATGGGTTCCTACACAGGGACCACAACCTGGATTTGTTACTATAGCTCCTGCTTCTAAGAATATATCAACAAGTCCTTCCTTCATGGCTTGCATGAAGATTCGTTTAGAGGCAGGGGTTACAATCATTTTCACATTCTTTGCAACTTTTCTTCCTTTAAGGATTGATGCTGCAAGTCTCAAGTCTTCTAATCTACCATTAGTACATGTACCAATAAATGCTTCATGTATTTTTATATTCTCTATTTGGGATATAGGATACACATTGTCTACAGTATGTGGTAGTGCTACCTGAGGCTCTAAATTAGAAAGGTTAAATTCATAAACTGCTTCGTATTCTGCATCAGGATCTGCTTCTACTCCTTTTTCTTGAGGAAGGCCTATGCTTTTAAAAAATTCCTTGGTTTTTTCATCAAAAGGCATAATACCTGCTTTAGCTCCCATTTCAACTACCATATTGGTTATGGTTGCTCTTCCATCAATAGAAAGGTTATTGATTACTTCTCCATCAAATTCTATGGCTTTGTAAGTTAAACCATCAGCCTTGAAATATCCTGCAAGGAATAATATCACATCCTTAGATACTACACCCTTGGAAAGTTTTCCATTTAAAATAATTTTTACAGTACTTGGAACTTTAAACCACAGTTTACCTGTATACATAGCTGCTGCAAGTTCACTGGAACCTACTCCTGTGGAAAAACAATTTAAAACCCCATAGGTACAAGTATGAGAATCGGCACCAATTACAAGACTTCCAGGGGTTGCAAGCCCTCTTTCCATAAATACCTGGTGGCATACTCCTTCTCCAAACTCTGTTATTTGAGTACCATACTTTTCTGCAAAATCTCTCATTAGTTTATGAAGATTTGCTACACCTTCATTTGGAGGAGGGACAGAATGATCCATTACTAAAAGAACTCTATCTGCATTTACAACCTTCTCTCCTCCTAATTCCTCAAAAACTTTGATTGCAAGAGGAGAAGTCCCATCTTGTCCCATTAAGGCATCGAGCTTTGCAATAACTAAATCTCCAGCTTTCACATCTCTTCCCACATGAGCTGAAAAGATCTTTTCAGCTATTGTTTTTCCCATCTTTTTCTTACACTCCTTCTTTTTCAGCCTTCTCTTTCAGATAATCTTGATAGAGATACATTAACTCTTTATCAAATAATGGTCTTTTAAGCTCTACTGCAAGGGCTCTTACTTTCTTAAGTAATTCTTGGGCATCTTCTTCCGAAAGGGTAATACCATACTCTTGGAATTTTCTTATAAGAGCATGGGTTCCTGAATGTTTTCCAATAACTATCTGTCTCTCTCCTCCCACTTCTTCAGGAGAGAAAACCTCGTAGGTTTTTGGATATTTAATTACACCATCAGCATGGATTCCTGATTCATGGGCAAAAATATTTTTACCTACAATTGCTTTATTTACAGGGAGCTCCCTTTGAGAGGCTTTTGCTACATATTCGCTAAGCTCTCTGAGTTTATAGGTTTTGATGCCCACATCAATGTTATAGATATATTTAAGTGCCATAACTACTTCTTCTAATGCAGCATTTCCTGCTCTTTCTCCAAGTCCATTTACAGTTACCCCCACATAGGTTGCACCTGCTCTCACCCCTGCAAGAGCATTAGCAGTAGCCATTCCAAAATCATTATGGGTGTGCATTTCCACAGGTATTCCTACTTTTTCAATGATGGTCTTTATCACCTCGTACATGGTGAAGGGTTCCATTATTCCTACAGTGTCACAATATCTTAGACGATCTGCTCCCGCTTCTTTTGCAGCTTTTGCAAACTGTAATAGGAAGTCCATATCAGTTCTGGAAGCATCCTCGGCATTTACTGATATGTAAACTCCGTGTTTTTTTGCAAATTCTGTTGCTTTTACCATACTTTCTAAGACCCACTCTCTGGTTTTCTTAAGCTTATATTTAATATGAATATCTGATGTGGAAATAGAAATAGCCACCGCATCTACACCACATCTTAAAGATGCCTCAATATCACTTATTACAGCTCTATTCCATCCCATAATACTTGCCTTTAATCCTGCTTTGACTATAGCTTTTATTGCTTCTTCCTCGTCTCCTCCCATCACCGGAATTCCCGCCTCAATCTGATGTACTCCTATCTCATCAAGCATTCTTGCAATCTGAAGTTTTTCAGCTTTTGAGAATACTACACCAGCAGTTTGCTCACCATCTCTTAATGTGGTGTCTACAATTTTTATCTCAGTATTTTTCATAACTTTGCGCCTCCCAGTTAATGTAAATTTTGTCTATAAAACTAAAAAGGCGCTTAGGAATGACTTCCAAAGCGCCTTCGCATTTTTAGTATTTTTTAGTTACATTATAAATTTTAGCATATAATTGCTTAAAAAAGAAGGGAGTAAATATTTAAAGTAATGTTAATTCTTAAAGTTGCTTAAATGACCTTTAGAGGATAAAATAATTAAGACTTCTTAATTTTTTAGGAGGTTATTATATGTATTGCAAATTCTCAGTAAGGGATGAGAAATTAGAAGATTTTAAAAAGGGAAATTTTTTAATTAGATTTTTAAAATTTCAAGCCCCCTTTAAGAGCGATACAGAGGTACATAAAAAGGTAAACGATATATACATCATATATTCTGGAAAAGCGAAAGTTTTATTAAGTGATAAATATGAAGGAGGAAAAGAAATTGAACCTTATGAAATTAGAGGGTGTAATATCTTGAATCCTGAAAATGTGGAGATGCAAAGTGGAGATGTTCTTCTTATTTCCGCTAATACTCCTCATCAGCTTATAGTGGAAGAAGGATCCTTAAATATTATTATTGTAAAAATTCCAGAGGAATAGGGGGATAAGTATATGATAAAAAAGGCTATTTTTCCTGCAGCGGGCCTTGGTACAAGGTTTCTTCCAGCTACAAAAGCTCAGCCTAAGGAAATGCTTCCTGTAGTAGATAAACCAATAATTCAGTATGCTGTAGAAGAAGCTGTTAACTCTGGAATTGACGAGATAATTATTGTTACAGGGAGAAATAAAAGAGCAATTGAAGATCATTTTGATATATCCTTTGAATTGGAGTATTTTTTGCAGAAAAAAGGAGAACTGGACTTATTGAAACAAGTAAGAGAGATTTCAGAGCTTGCTACCGTTTACTATATTAGGCAGAAAGAGCCTCTTGGTCTTGGCCATGCAGTCTTGGTTACTAAGGAGCTTGTTAAGAATGAACCTTTTGCTGTAATATTAAGTGATGATCTTATTGTGAGCGATGTACCTTGTATAAAGCAGATGATAGAGATATATGAAAGGTATAAATGTTCCGTCATAGCAGTAGAAAAAGTTCCAAGAGAAGAGGTTAAGAATTATGGGGTAATAGCAGGAAAAGAGATTGATGATGGAATTTATCAGGTTACCGATCTTGTTGAGAAGCCATTAATAGAAGAAGCACCATCGGATCTTGCTATTGTAGGAAGGTATATATTAACTCCAGGAATATTTTACATGTTAGAAAAGGTTAAGCCAGGAAGAGGAGGAGAGATACAGCTTACTGATGGTCTAAAGTTGTTATTGGAAAAGGAAGCTATATATGCTTATGAGTTTAAAGGGAAAAGATATGATACGGGAAGTAAACTTGGTTTTTTGATAGCTTCTGTAGAACTTGCCCTTAAAAGAGAAGGGCTTGGAGAACAATTTAGGGAATATCTCAAAAGTCTAAGGTTAGATTAGAGTTTTTGTCAATTTTAATAATTTGTCCGTTATTTACATAGTAGATTTCATCAAAAAGTTCTTCTTCTATGGGAACATGGGTTACTACAAATATTTGATCAAAGAACTCTGCCACTTCGCCTTGAGTTAGAAGGTAGAGAAGACCTCTTGCTCTATCTTCGTCAAAGGAACCTAAGGGTTCATCTAAGAAAATAAATTTAGGTTGTACTCCTTTATCTTGAGGAAGAGTTGCCATAGCAAAAGCAAGTCTTAAGGCTAAAGAAAGCTGATCTTGGGTTCCACCGCTGAATATATTTTTTTCTAAAGGGTCTTTTGTATCGCTGGTGTATACTCTCAACTTATAACTCTCATCAATTTCAGCATAATGATATCTATCTGAGGTTAATATAGGTAGAATTTTTTGCATAAAAGCCATGGTTCTTGGAAGGATTGATTTTAGGATGCTCTCTCTTGTACTTTCAGCAATCTTAATGGCATATTCCATTTTTTGGATATTCTTTTCCAAGTTTTTGTAATCTTCCTCTATTTTTTCGGGAATTAAATCTTCTACTTTTTTGCCTGTTCTCTTTTCATATTCTTTCAGTATAGCTTCTTTTTCTCCGAGAATTTTAATGAGCTCTTCTTTTTGATTTATTAATACTTCTTTTTCCTTTGGATCCACATCAGTAGAGGAGTAAATTTCCCAAGTTTCTTCCTGAAAATTACTTTTGAACTCTTCTATAAGTTTTTTATACTCTTCTTCTACAGAGCTTTTTTGTCCCCTTTTATTACTAAGCTGGGATAAAATATTTTCATAATTCTCTTTTACTTTTCTCTCTTCTAAATCTTTTATAATCTCTTTTAGCCTTTTTACATATTCATTGTCTGTGGATGGTATTTTTTTAGATAAAAACTCAATTTTTTCTTTCTCTTCTTTAATATTCTTTTCAAGGTTCAAAAGAAGGATCTTTTGTTTATCTAATTCTTTCTTATAGTGATCTATGTTTCTTAGCTCGTTTTCCAAAGAACCTTTTTCAGAGATTAAGTTGGAGAGCTCTCTATCTGGAATTGGATCTTCCTTTTTAAGATATTCTATCTCTTTTTCTCTGTCGTCGATTTCTCTTCTTTTCTTTTCTAAAACTTCTTGCACTTTCAATATTTTCTCCTCTATTGCAGTGATGTGGTTGTCACATTTAAGCCTTGAGGAAAGATCAAAGATTAGCCTTTGAGCCTCATCCTTTAGAAGATTTATGTCGGAAATTTCTTTATTTATTTTTGCTTTTTCTTCTATTAGAGAGGAGGGATCTATGTTTGAAATTTGGGTTTTTATCGCTTCTATTACTCTTTCAGCTTTGTTTTTTTTGATTTCACTTCTTTTTTCAATTTCAATGAGTTCTTTTCTCAATTCTTCTTTACCCTTTTTTATGAGATGTTCAGGTATATCTCTTTTTATAAACTCTGTTATAGTTAACTCTTTGCTGAGATTGCTATTTATTTGGGAATAATTTTTATAAATAAAAATAGTCGTAGTTATAAGGATAATTGAAGGAATAAGGAAAAGTTGATTTAACAAAAAAGATAAAAGTAGAAAAAGAAGGGTTGAAATAAAGGAAAGAATTAAACTATTTTTAATCTTTGAGAGGGATTTCTCTAGGAAAAGGACCTTCTCTTCCTTTTCTTTATAATCTAAGGCTTTTTGATGGATTTTTAGGTTTTCTTTTACTTTATTTATTTCGTTTAATGCATTTCTTAATTTTTCTTCTCTTTTTTCAAGGTTTCTTTTTCTTATTTCAAGTTTTTGAAGGCTCTCCTCCAAGTAGGAGAGTTTGTTTAAAAGGATTTTTTCGGTATTTATTTTTTTTACTATTTCTTTATAATTTTCTACTTTTTCTAAAAGATTTGGAATTGTCTCTTCAGTTTTTGAGATTTTTAGTTTTTCCTCACTCAAAATCCTTGTAAGCTCTTCGACTCTACTCTTTATTTTTATTCCCTTGTTTAAGAAGTCTATTCTCTCTTTTATTTTTTCTTCCTCTTTTATTTTTCCCTCTAATTCTTGGATCTTTTCTAAGGTTTGGTTTTTTTGTTTTTCCAAAATGTTAATTTTTTCTTCCATACTTCTTATCTCATTTATAAGTTTTTCTTCCTCTTTATACCTTTCTAATAACGCTACGTCTTTTCTTACCTTCTCAATTTCTTCTTCTAACTTAGTAATTTCTTCTATTAATGTCTTTAAAAGTTTTTCCTTTTTCATAATTTCGTGGGAAAGCTCTATTTTTCTAATCTTATTTAATTGCTCTTCTACTTCCTCTATTTTCTTTTTGATTTCAGGGAGGTCTCTTTTTGCCTCTCCTGCTTTTTTAATAATCTCATATTGTTCTTTTTGATTGGTAAATTCTTTCTTTATGTCTTTTGCTTTTCCTATAAGGTTTACAAAGTAGTCTAAGTTAAAAAGTTTAGATATAATTTCTTGTCTTTCTTGGGCTGTTAGATTTTCTAAGGTTTCTAATCTTTTTTGTCCTATAAAACACGTATTTATGAATATATCCTGATCTATTCCTATTTCTTTTATAATTCTGGGATCTACGTTCTTAACTCCGGTTATGATAATGGGGGTAGAGCTGTCATTTTTCTTTATGTGAAGTTCTGCATTTTGAGAGGCATTTTTTGAGAGGACTCTTCTTATGGTTAGGATTTTGTCCTCTGTTTTTACTACGAGTTCAATTTGGGCTTTTTCTGCATTAAATCTTATTAAATTAGGCTTAGAGCCTACATATACTGGTTTACCAAATAGGGCAAAAGCTATGGCTTCAAATATAGTACTTTTTCCCGCTTCATTTTTGCCCTTAATAAGTATTTTGCCTTGCTCTGGGAATTCTATTCGGGCATTTTGGTATTGTTTAAAATTGCTGAGTTTAAGGCTCACTAATTTTATCATAGCATTATCTCTCTATTTTTTAACTCTTCTTTTAACCAGTTTAAAGCTTCTATTATTATATCCTTATCTTCGGGGCTTTCTTCCATATATTTTTTTGTAATCATTTCAAGGTTCTTGTCAACACTGGTTTCAGGAGCGGGAAGAGTGTGGATCTCTTCGCCTTTTATCCTTAGATTTTGGGTATCAAGATCAAATAGAAAATTGGAGTTTATTCCTGCTTCAAGAATTTTATTAAAGTTAATAGAACGGTATAAAGATAAGGATATCTCACCTATAAGCTTGCATTTTAAAAGTAGATCTTTGTGAGAATTATTTATTATTCTTTCTATTATGGAATTTGTAGGATTTTCCGAAATTATTTCCGTTAACCTGATCTCCATATTTCTCATGGGTTGAGCTTTTACCTTTATATGCTCGTAATTAATCTTTTTGTTTTCAATGGTAAGAAGGTAAAATCCAGGAGTGAGATTTTCTTCCCCAAACTCAAATCTTTCTGTGCTTCCAGGAATTATTACATGTTTATTAGCAAAGCGATAGGTATTTTGTTCATGTAGATGTCCTATGATATAAATATCAAAAGGTAAAAGATCTAAAGTTCCAATAGAGACTTGCGGCTCTTGAGCTTTGGGATGAGCAAATTTTTCAAAGGAATAGTGGAGAATTAACAATTTAATTAAATTATTCTCTTTTGGAAAATCAGAAGGAATTATAGCCTTTTCTATAGGATCTATTCTTCCCTTTCTTCTGGGATCATGAGAAAGTCCAGAAATGAGTATATTTAATCCATCTTTTTCAAAGATTTCATAATTTATTGTAGATTGGGAGGAGAAGGTTTTTATTAATCCTGCCTCCTCAAAGATTCTTATAGGGTAAGAATCGGATTCTAACATGTTGGGAGCATCATGGTTTCCTCCAATGGCATATATTTTTATGTGGTTTTTTGTCATCTTGGAAAATTCTCGGGCCACAAAAGTTAGATCTTGATTTCTTGGATTTGGAGAGTCGAATAGATCTCCTGCCTGAACGAATATATCTACCTTTTCTTCTATGGCAAAATTTACTACCTCTTCAAAGGCATCTCTCAGTCTTTTTCTTCTCTCTTGTAATTTTTCTGGTAATAATTTCTTATAATATTTACCTAAGTGATTGTCAGCAGTAATTACGATTTTTACCATTCTTATATCTCACTCCCAAAATCAGGGAGGATCTCTATGTCATTTTCTATGATACTATCCACGTGGTTTAAGGCTTTTTGAAACTCTTCATCTAAGTCAATATCAAAACCGCCTTCTGCAGTTTCTCTTTCTCCTATTTTTACCATTACGGGAATTTTAGTTAGTCTTCCAAGAATTATGGCTTCACCTATGTTTAGGCCGGGAAGATCGTGGAATAAGTTTTCCGAGAGAGCTTCGGATGCTTCTTTTACTGCGGTTTGGTCTGTAGGATTAGTCAGTCTCATAATTATTTGGCTTCCACATTGGGAAAGGGTATTGCTACTTATTTTATAAGGTCTTTGGGTAACCACAATAAGGAATACTTTGAATTTTCTACCTTCTGCTGCAATGGAGTTTATTATCCTTGAACTTTTTAATTTTTCCCCTTTTTCCTTAGGTACTAAATTATGGGCTTCTTCAAGCACTATAAAGAGGGGATAAGGAAGTCCTTCAGATTTTGCTTTTGTCCATATGTCGTTTAATAGTTTGCTAACTACGAGATCTTGAAGGTTCTTTTCTATTCCTGCAAGATCTATTACCGAGATATGAGCAGGTTTCAATATTTTTTCAGGAGAAATATCTTTAAATCCCCAGATAGGATAATCTTTTATCCACTTTACATATTTTAATGCCTTCCTTGCTCCAATTGTGGTTTCTTCGGGATATTTTTTCTTATTCTTTTTTTCCATTTCTTTTAGAAGTCTTTTTTCGTAGTCCTCAAAATTAGAAATTTCTTCTTCCTCTTTTTCTTCTATTCCTGCCATATTTTCGAGTTTTTCATACAACTCATTGGGAGTAAAATCTATTTTTGAACTTCGCAATTCTTCAATAGCTCTTTCAACTGCATCTCTTATATTGCTGTATTCTGATATTCCAAGAATTTCTGCTATTTGCTCATTTTCCAATTCGCTAAATCTTATAGAGTAAGGCTCAACTCCACCTATCATATCATCGCTAAATCTTCCTTGCACCTTGGGTATTCGGTATATGGTTACATTATGAGCAATAGATGAAAATTCTCTTAAATTATTTCTTTTTCTTCTTAAGAGTACATAATCGCTATTGGGATCAAAGACCAGTATAGTTGCCCCTAATTTTACAAGTTTTTCCAAAAGTAGTCCTGTAAGGTATGATTTTCCAGCTCCTGTTTGAGCTATTATAGCGAGGTGTCTTCTAAGTCCATTGGGATCAAGGGTGACTTTAACATTGGGTCTATATAAAAGAGTTCCTATCTCAATGGCTGTTTTTTTATTATGGGTAAAAAATTTTTGAAGAAGCTCATCAGGAGCAAGGTATACAGGAGATCCAGGAAGGGATACTGATCTTGGAAGGAGAATGTTACCATCTTTATCTAAGTATCCAAGAACTCTTGCAGAGGCTATTAATTTTAGGGGGATTTTATAGTTTAACTCCAAAAGTTTTGTAGTGGCATCATATTCCTGATCTTCCGAAAGTACATCAGAGAATGCTTTTAAACTTTCCACTTGAGCTAACACTTCTACTTCTTCGTCTGAGGACGCAATTCCCTTTATTATTACATATTCAAGCCTTTTGGGGGCTAACTCTTCATTAGTAATAAATTGAAAGCTATCACAAAAACTTTCTCCTACTAAATATCCCACGCATTTTAATTCCATTTATTAATAGAACCTCCCCTGACTTCTATCAAGTTCAATAAACCCTGGAAATTCTTTTTTTAAAATCATTAGATATCTTTCTAAATCAGGTTCTCTTTTTATTCTAACAATTTGATCTACAAAATACAAAGGAGTTTGGTATATTTTAGAGTTTACACAATTTTTTTTTAATATTCCTAAAATTTGGGCCATATTTATATCCTTGCCCCAAAAATAGTTTACCGACAGAATATTTGCTTTTTCTCCCACTATATTTGCAGGAAAATCTATTCTCAAAAGCTGATCTCTTGGCATAAGTCTTATATAGAAGGTATAAAAGGCTTGAGTATTGCTAAGAACTTTTTGAAGATCCGAATTTTTTTCTATAATTTCTAATTGTTTATGTCCAAGACCCATTTCTGCTCCTATTAAAAGGGGAGTGGTATAGCCAGGTTCCCAGGTAAAAATGCTTAAAATTTCGCTATCTGTAGGTTTGTAAGATATGTTTTTTTCTATATCAGGATTATCAATGGATAGGATCTGAAAGAAGAAGGTATTCCTTGAAGATTTAGAGATTGAAATAAGATCTATACCATTTTTAGAGGCATTTATAAGGTCTAAGGTATTCATCAATACATTGTAGGCAAGATTTATATAGTTTTCATCTTCAAAACTATGTAGATACCTTAAAAGATAGGAGATTCGTGATAATAAAGAGCCATCAATTAGCAGAATGAAAGGAGGATAATTCTCTTTAACAATTTGAAGAGCAAGTTTAATCTCCAAATCCTGCATTAAAAGATCTCTTAAGAGTCCTAGTTGATTTTCTGGTATGGAACCTACGACTGGCTCAATGGATACCAAGGCTTTTTCATATCCATTTGAACCTATAGCTAGAGCTTGAGTTATTATTAGATAGGGTCCTAAGGAAAAGGATAAGGTTCTTTGAGAGGCATCCACCGCAAAGGTAGGTTTTTTAGTGAAATCATAAGTGTCTGAGAGATTATTCCAAATCTTCTCAATAAATTCTGCTATGTAAGGTCTTTCATTAAGACCCCTTTTAATGAGAAGTTCTTCAAGGAGAGGTTTTTTCTTTTTTATTTCCGATATAAATAAAGATATAAAATCAGGCATTACTATTATTATATTCTCTTATAAGGTCTTCATACAAGGCTAAGAGTTTCTTGTTAAGGTTCTTTATATGAAATGATCTTGAGGTCTCTAAGGCATGGAGAGACATTTTTGTGTACAGATCTTTGTCTTCAATAAGGTTTTTTATCTTTTCAGAAAATAGTCTCTTGTTTTCCTGATTGTTAGGTACTAAAAAACCATTTATTCCATCTTTAACAAAATCTGAAATAGCGTCATCATCTATAGCAACTACTGGAAGTCCCGATGCCATTGCTTCAAGGATTACTAATCCTTGAGTTTCTGTGATTGAGGAAAACACAAATATATCAGAAGCATAATAGGCTTCAATGACCCTTTCATACTCTAAATATCCCGTAAAAATTGTTCTATCATAGACATTTAAAGTTTTAGCTTTGTTTTTTAGTTCTTCCATAACTCTTTTATCGGGATTATCCCCTACGATTACAAGATAAATCAATTTTTCATTATTTTCCTTTATGTATTTCATTACTTCTATGAGAAATTCAATATTTTTTTCCTTACCTAACCTTCCTACAAAGAGGAGTAAAATAACATCAGTAGGAAGACCTAAACTTTTTCTTGCTTCAGGTTTTGGAATCTTTTTAAACCTATCAAGATCTATTCCATTAGGTAAAATTTCTATTGGCTTTTGGATCCCAAAATTTTTAAGGAGCCTTTTTATTTTTGTTGATGGAGCAATAATTAGATCAGAGTGATTACAATATTCCCTACTTATCCAAATGGCTATTCTTTTTGCTCTTTCTTCGTCTATGATGTTTTTCTTCACAAAATGGGGAAAATGATCCCAGATGTAGTAGGCGTAGTCAGGGAGAAGAGTGTGATAGGTATGAACTATAGGGATTTTAATTCTTTTTCCCATATATAATCCAAAGATTCCCAAAGAAAAAGGAGTATGGGTATGTATAATATTGGGTTCCATGTTCCTTAACATAAGATCATATTTTATAGAATAGGGTAGAGCAATACGGTGTTCTTTTTGAAAAGGAAAGGTTATAGAAGGAAGAGTAAAGGTATTTCTCTCTTTAGGAATGTTGGGAATAAAGGGAATAAAAAGGTAAACAGAATGGGATTCTTCCTCTAAGGTTTTCTTGAGAAAGCTTAATGATGTGGCTACACCATTTTTATGGGGAATGTAAGTATCGCTGAAAAAGGCTATCTTCATTTTACAAAAAATCCATAGTATATAAAGTGGGTTAAAATAAGTCCAATGATTCCTCCAGTTATGGCTTCTATAGGTGTATGACCTATAGATTCTTTTAAGTAGATTTCTTTCAATTCAGGATTTTTTATTTCCTTTTGTATAATTTTGTTTATAACCTTTGCTTGTTCTTCTGTAGCAAGTCTTACTCCAATGGCGTCTGCTATTACTATTCCTGCAAAGAACATAGAAAGAATATAGATGGTGGAATTAAAACCCTCCTTTATGCCAATTATCAGGGATAAAGATACTACAAGAGCAGAATGGGAACTTGGCATTCCACCCCATTCAAAGAAGGCTCTCCATAAAAATTTTCTCTCTTGAATACTCCTTATTAATCCCTTAATTCCTTGAGTAATCATTGCCACCATCATAGGAATAATAAATACAGGATTTTGAAGTAAGTCTTCTATTATCTGTATTATATTTGTCATCTTGTTATGGTAACCTTCCTTATATTTCTGGGGTTGTCAGGATCTCTTCCCTTAATCTCAGCAAGATAATAAGCAAAAAATTGAGCAGGATAAATGAAAGGTATAGGAGTTATATATTCTGGAATATCACAGTTTATGTAAATTCCATCATATTCTTTTAAGAGATCAATTTCGTTGGTGAAGATAAAAATATCGCTTCCTTTTTCTTTTAGAGTTTTTAAAACCTCTAAGGAATGCTCCATACTTTCTCCTTTTGGAACAAAAAAGAACACAGGAAATCCTTCAGAAGCAAGGGCAAGGGGCCCATGCATAAAGTCTGCTGAAGAATAAGGCTGAGCAATAATATAAGAGGTTTCTTTTAATTTTAAGGCAGTTTCTAAAGCTGTGGATAAATTAAAGCCTCTTCCAAGGACAGCACAATGCTCCATGTATTTATAAGGTTTTACCTTTTCTTTTATCTCTTCCTCTCTTTTTAGAATATCTTCCATAGCGTTTAATATTTTATCAAATTCAGGTAGTATATTTCTACCTATTAATGTGTTTGTTAGAAAATAAATGGACACTAACTGAGATAAGTAAGTTTTAGTGGCTGCAACACTTTTTTCAATGCCTGAGTTTAGGAAAATATTTATTTTAGCTATTTGGGCTAATTTCCCTTGAGGATTATTAGTTATGCCAATTGTCAAGGCTCCTTGTTTGTTGGCATTATTTACAACTTCACATATATCATCACTTTCCCCTGATTGAGATATGGCAATAACCAAGGATGATTTAAGATTAGGAGGAAGTTTATATATGGTAAATAAAGATGGGGCACATAGAGATACAGGAACTCTTAAATGAGACTCCATATAGTATTTTCCCCATGTGGCTGCGTTATCTGATGATCCTCTTGCTACAAAAACAATGTTTTGAAAATCAAGGGATTTTATTCTTTTTGAAACTTCTACAAATTCTTCCCATCGATCTTTATAACTTTTTATTATGGAAAAGCCCTCTCTTATTTCCTTAATCATAAACTTTTCGGACATTAGTAATCACCTCTTTATATTGGAGTTAAGGAAAGTTTAGCATCAGGGAGCATAATTTGTCAACAAAGATGACTAAATTTTTCCAATTGGCATCAAATATGTGGGAATTTCAAATTTAGGTAAATTTAGGATTTTACTTATTTCGTCATCATCAAAGGCACCTACCGCTACTGTACCTAAACCTAAAGAAACACATTGTAGGTAAATATTCTGAGCGCAATGTCCTGTTTCTATGTATATATATCTTATTCCCCTTTCCCCATAACGAGCTTTGGTTTTATAAAAAGAGGCACAAATTATGAGTACAACAGGAGCCCACTTTACCCATTCCTGCTTTAAAGATGCCTCATAAAGTTCATCCCTTTTATGATTTTTATATAACTGGATTATCTCATGTTTTTCTGGAGTGTATTTATATATACCTGATTCTATTCCCTCAACCTTTAAGATTGATATATAGACTTCTAAAGGATATAATGCTCCAGCTGAGGGACAAGTCCTAAACTTATAGTCAGAATCTGATATTCCCTGAGAAGCCCAAAGGATTTGTGATAATTCCTGAGTAGTAAGGGGTAGGTCTTTATAAAATCTCTTTGATCTTCTATAAAGCAAGGCTTCTTCAATGGAGATGGAACTTTTAAAGGAGGGAGTCGGAAGTTTTATTACTTTACCATTCTGGGCATAAGTAAACTTTATTAATGAAATTACCCCTATAATAAAGCTTATTACATATTCCATAGTGCATCTTATTATATCAAATTTTGTGATATACTTAAAACATGTTTAGAAGATATGACATATTGTTAATAATATTCTTTCTTTTATTGGCATTAGGTCTGTTTTACTTCAATTATATTAGAAATGAAGGGGTTGTCTTAAAGGTATATGTAAACAATAGAGAAGTTTTTTCCAAATCCTTAGGAGAGTTAAAAAGCAGAGAAAGATTTGAAGTTCAAGGTCTTTTAGGTAAGAGTGTTTTTGAATACGTAGAGGGAAAAGGGGTTCGTATGATTTCTTCTCCTTGTCCTGATAAACTTTGCATTAAACAAGGTTTTATAAATAAAGTAGGGGAAAGTATTGTTTGTCTTCCCAATAGAGTAGTTATCACTTGGGAGGGAAGAAAATGAAATTGGTAACTTCTGAAGAGATAAAAAGGCTTGAAGAAAGGTTAGAGAGAGAGTACTCTATTCCACCAATACTACTAATGGAAAATGCTGCATCTTTTTTATTTAGTTTTTTGAAAGAGAAATTTGAAGATATAGAGAATAGAAAAATAGCTATTCTTTGTGGCCCAGGAAATAATGGTGGTGATGGTGTTGCTTTGGCAAGATATCTGTATTCAAATGGCATTAGAAAAATTACCATTTTCTCCTATTTGTGGGGTAAGAAAATATCGGATCTTTTGAAGATTCAATTGGGTCTTTTAAAGAACCTGGTTGAGATAAAAGATATTTTGCAAGATTATACAGAACTTAAGGAATATGAATTAATAGTAGATGGGATTTTTGGTATAGGTCTAAAAAGAGAAATTGATGATGATTTAAAAAAGATCTTCAGATATATTAATAATTTGGGCAAAAAAATAATTTCTATTGATATACCTTCAGGAATAAATTCTGATACTGGGGAGATAATGGGCGAAGCGTTAAGAGCAGATTATGTTTTAACGATGTTTCTTCCTAAAGTGGGACTTTTTGAAACTGGAGCTGTGGATTATGTGGGAGAGGTTATTGTTGGTAGGTTGGGTATTCCTATAGAGATTGTTAATGATATTGTGGAGTCAAATATACACCTTGTGGACTGGGAACTTTTGAAGGATATTGTTCGTATCCCTTCCAAAGGGGTACATAAGGGGAAAAAGGGAAAAGTATTAATTATTGGGGGATCTTTTAGGTATACCGGCGCTCCTATTCTTTCTGCTCTCTCTGCTCTAAGGACAGGAGCTGGAATGGTTTACCTTGCGGTTCCAGAAAAAATTAGCATGGTATATAGAGGAAACTATCCCGAGATTATTTATATTCCATTAAAAGATAAAGATGGTTATATTTCTTATGACAATTTAGGGTATATTCTAGAAATAATAGAAACTTACGGAATTGAAGCTGTAGCTATTGGTCCAGGGATAGGCATAAACGAAGATGTAAGAAGGCTGGTTCAAGATTTTTTGAGAAAAGTTGATAAGAAAGTGGTGGTAGATGCAGATGCACTTTCTTTTGTTAAGGATATTCTTGGAGATATTTCAGGCAAAGATGTGGTCTTTACGCCTCACTATGGGGAGATGTCAAGAATTGTAGAAGAAAGTGTAGAGACAATTTCGAAAAAGAGAGTTGAAATAGGTAGGAATTTTGTAGAAAGGTATAAATTGAATCTGATAATTAAAGGTCCCAATTCTTTATTTTTTGATCCCAAAAACCATGTGTATGTGAATCCTTTTGCAGATTTTCTACTAGCAACAGCGGGTTCAGGGGATGTTCTTACAGGAATAATTGCGGGGTTTTCAGCACAAGGATACTCGTTAAAGGAAGCCTGTATTCTTGGTAATTTTGTTCATGGTTATAGTTCAGTTATATGGAAAAAGTATAAAGGTAGTGTTGGACTTACAGCTTCAGATATAATTAAAATACTTCCTTTGGCTATAGATGAGGTAATTAGAAGAAGAAATGTTTAAAGATCTCAATAAGTCCTTTGATGTCTTCTTCTTTAGCTACATAAGTTGCTATCTCTTTTATCTTCGGATGGCCATTGGCAGGGGTAGCTTTATATTTTAGTTTGCTTAGAAAAGGAAAGTCTCCAAGGCTATCTCCAATTCCTAATACCTCATCGTAGGATAAATTTTTCATTTCTAAGAGTATGTCCATTCCTGAACCTTTATCAATTCCTTTGGGGGTAATATCAACCGCTACCGATGAATATACTAATTGAAATTCTGGAAATTCCTCTTTAATTAGTTCTTGCGTATATTCAGCGAGATCCTTTACAAGAATACCCTCTTCTGGAAATAGAGAAACACATACTTCTTTTCCTGGCTCTATATGGCCTAGATTCTTGATCTTCTCTTTTAAAAACTTTTTGAGTTCTTCTTTTTCTTTTAGAATGTCGTCATTTATGATAGGATGTAAAACAATATCGTCTTTTTCAACTAAGTATATGGTGCAACCATTCTCTCCTATGGAGTCTTGAAAATCTCCTAAAGCTTGAAGGATTGCTTCAATGTATGGTTTTGATCTACCTGTATTAAGAGAAATAGGAGGAAGTTTTTTTAAATTCTCTCGTATCCATTGAAGAGATAAAAGATCCAGAGGATATCCTTTGTTCTTTGTGATACAGCCTTCTATGTCTGTCAAGATCAATCTTATATTCATAGTAAGATAGTTTAATTAAAAGTGGTATTCTTGTCAAACTTAATAAAATGTTGTAGAATGCTTATGAAACATAGCAAATCTTTGATTTAAAAGGAGGCGGAATAATGTCAGGACACTCCAAGTGGGCAAATATTAAACATAGGAAGGCAGCAGCAGATGCTAAGAAGGGAAAACTTTTCTCTCAATTGAGTAAAGAAATTATAATAGCAGCAAAGCATGGTGGGGGAAATCCTGAAACTAATCCTCGCCTAAGAGCTGCCATTGAACGAGCAAGAGAGGCAAATATGCCTAAGGAGAATATAGAAAAGGCCATAATGAGAGGAACGGGAGAGATTCCTGGAGTTGCTTATGAAGAAGTAACTTATGAAGGATATGGACCAGGTGGTGTTGCGATAATGGTAGAGGTAGTCACAGATAACAAGAATAGAACAGCAGCTGAAATAAGAAGGATATTTACCAAGCATGGGGGAAATCTTGGGGAGGCAGGCTGTGTTGCTTGGATTTTTGAAGAGAAAGGAAGCATAATCATTGAAAAAGAGAGTGTAAAGGATGAAGATCAACTAATATCTGATGCTCTTGAAGCGGGAGCTGAAGATGTACAAATAAGTGATGATACTGTTGAGGTTATCACGAGTCCTGAAAGTTTTTCTGAGGTAAGGGATATATTAAAGGAAAAGGGATATAAGATTACTCAGGCGGAAGTAACAAAGGTTCCTAAGAATTTGGTTCCTGTGGATGGACCTGATGCTGAAAAAGTATTGAAGCTTATGGAAGAACTTGAAGACCATGATGATGTACAAAAGACTTACGCAAATTTTGATATACCTGATGAAATTTTACAGTCACTTTCATAAATGGTTGTCATAGGGTTTGATCCTGGAACTGCAATAACAGGTTATGGTATTTTAAATAAGGGTGAAGATGGAATATCAATAATTGAGTATGGTGCTTTAACTACTCCTTCTGGTTGGGGTATTGGAAGGAGGTTAAATTATCTATTTGATCAAGTTTCCTCTCTTTTGGATTTATACAATCCTGATGTAGTAGTCATGGAGAATATTTTCTTTAATAAAAACATTAAGACTGCTATTAATATAGGGCAAGCTCAGGGGGTTATAATCCTTGCAGCAGAACAGCATCAAAAAGAAATATCTATATTGACTCCTCTTGAGGTAAAACTTTCTGTAGTTGGCTATGGTAGAGCCACAAAAAATCAAATTCAATATATGGTTAAGGAGATATTGAAGTTAAAGGATATTCCTAAACCTGATGATGTGGCAGATGCTTTAGCTTTGTGTATTTCTTACATTTATAAACAGGAAGGTTGTTAATCTTGGCATTTTTGAATCATATTTATGGAAAACTTTTAAAAATACATGGGGACTCTCTTATAATTGATACAGGAAATTTTGGTTTTAAAATTTATGTTAGCAAAAATTTAACTTCAAAGCTTAGTGAAGAATTAAACAATAAAATATTGCTTTACATTGCAGAAGTCATAGAAAAGGACGGAATAAAGTTTTTTGGATTTTTGTCGGAAGAAGAAAGAGATTTGTTTGAGAGGCTTAAAAATATTACTGGAGTTGGGATAAAGATTGCTCTAAGAATTGTTTCTGCGATGTCTCCTAAAGAGTTTTATGAGGTGATTGAAAAAGAAGACTTAAATGCTCTTTTAATGGTTCCTGGCGTTGGGAAAAAGATTACTCAAAAAATCTTTCTTGAGATAAAAGGAGTTATCCCAAAGAGAGAACATAAAGAAGAAGATATAATAAAAGACACTCTCTTAAATTTGGGATATAAGAAAGAGGAAATAGAAGTAGTTATGAAAGAGATAAGAAAGGAATTTAAAGACCTTGATAATCTTGAGGAAATTATAAGGTTTGCACTAAGGAAGCTATCTCAGGAGATATGAAAGTGAAAAGATTTCCCTACTTTTCTCTTGTTCAAAGAGAACCAGCCCTTGATAATGTATTAAGACCAAAGAATCTATCAGATTTTATAGGACAAGAAAGGATAAAAGATAGATTAGCTTTAATAATTAATGCTGCTAAAAAAAGGGAAGAGGCTGTAGATCACATTCTTTTTGTAGGTCCTCCTGGAGTAGGAAAGACGACCCTTGCTTTGATCATAGCAGAAGAACAAAATGCCCCCATAAAAATGGTATCTGCACCATCTTTACAAAAGAGTGGCGATTTAATAGCTTTGCTTACAAGTGTAGAAGAGAGGGGCATTATTTTTATAGACGAGATTCATAGGTTGAATCCCTCCTTGGAAGAGATACTTTATTCTGCTTTAGAGGATAGGAGTGTTAGTATTGTAACTGGAAAGGGTCCTGGAGGTAAAGTTTTAAGCATAAAACTTCCCCCCTTCACCTTAGTAGGTGCGACTACAAGACCTGCCTTGCTTAGCAGTCCTTTGAGAGATCGCTTTGGATTTATAGCAAATTTAGATTTTTATACCCATGAAGAAATGGTGAAGATTATTGAAAGGTCTCAAAAAATTCTTGGTTTAAATCTTCCCTATGAATCCATAATTGAGATTGCTAAAAGATCAAGAGGTGTTCCTCGAATTGCTAACAGAATTTTGAAAAGAATAAAAGATTATATAGATCTGAAAGAAGAAAAAAATATTAACTTAGAAGAAACTAAGAGGGTACTTGAATTAATTGGTATCGATGAAAAGGGGCTTGATGAGTTGGATAGGAAGATTCTTTTTGCCCTTAGGGATAAATTTTCTGGTGGTCCTGTGGGATTAAAAGCCCTTGCAGCAGTACTCAACGAATCTCCAGATACTATTGAATCCATATATGAACCTTATCTTTTAAGAATTGGCTTTATTCAAAGGACATCAAGAGGAAGGATTATAACCCCTCTTGGTTTAGCTCATATAATGGGGTGTAAGAATGACGGATAAAAGGTTGTTTCTTCACATCTGTTGTGCCCCTTGTTTAACCTATCCTCTCAAGAGATTGAGAGAGGAAGGTTTTGATATTACAGGTTTTTGGTATAATCCTAATATTCATCCCTATACTGAATATTTGATGCGTTTAAATACTTTAAAGGATTTTGCGGAGAAACAAAGTTTGCCTGTAGTTTATGAGGATGATTATGCTCTTGAAGAATTTATAAGACAGGTAGTTTACAGGGAAAAGGATAGATGCCCTGTGTGTTATTACATGCGTTTAAAGAAAACAGTGGAAAAGGCAAAAGAACTTGGATTTGATCTTTTCTCTACAACCTTGCTTGTAAGTCCTTATCAAAAGCATGACCTAATTAAGGAGATTGCAAATTACCTTGCAAATGAGTATAAAATAGAATTTTATTATGAGGATTTTAGAGTGGGTTATAGAGAGGGGGTTAATTTATCTAAGGAGTATGGTCTCTATAGGCAAAAATATTGTGGATGTATATATAGTGAGAAAGACAGATATTATAAAGGAGGTAAAAAGTGAAATACCACATTCTTTTTAATCCAACTTCAAATCGTGGGAGAGCAGGAAAAAGATATCATGAGCTTGTTAATGTTCTTGAAGAAGAAAATTTAGATTATACTATTGAATTTACCTTAGGAAAGGAAGGAACTATTAAACAGGTTGAGGAGGCTTTAAGAAGGGGAGTAGATGTGGTAGTTGCAGCTGGTGGGGATGGAACTATAAATGAGGTTGTAAATGGGCTTAAAGGAAGAGGAATTTTAGGCATTATTCCCTTAGGAAGAGGTAATGATATTGCTATATCTTATAGGATTCCGAGAGACATTAGAAAAGCAGTAAAATTGTTAAAAAATGGAATTATAAAGGAAGTTGACATTGGACTTCTTGATGGGAGATACTTTGTAGGTATTGCGGGGACAGGTTTTGTAGGAGACGTTAATTACAATTCTAATAAGTTAAACTTAACAGGATTTAAAGGCTATTTAATTTCAGTCTTTACTACTTTGAAAGAGTTTAAATACCCAGAATGTGAGGTTTCCTTTGATGGAATATCTTGGAAGGGAAGAATTACCCTTATTGCTCTCGGGAATACATCTTACTATGGGGGTGGCATGAAATTGCTTCCTACTTCAGATCCTGAAGATGGTTATTTTGATGTGGGGATTGCTCAGAAAATACACCCTATAGAATTGATTTTGACTTTTCCTCTGGTTTATTTAGGAAAACATACTATAAACCCCCATATTAAAATATATAGAGGAAGGGAAGTTAGAATTGCCTCGGATCAGGATCTTATAATAAGTTTTGATGGAGAGATGATAGTAAGTAAAGAAATTAAATTTACCAATGTTCCAAAATTTCAAAAGGTTATTAGGGGGTAGATATTATGTCTTTTTTAGGAAAATGGTTAATTCTTTTTGGATTTATATTAATACTTCTTGGATTGATTTTTGTTTTTATGGACAAAATACCTTTTTTGGGTAAGCTTCCAGGAGATATAAGAATAGAGAGAAAAAATTTTATATTCTATTTTCCTTTGACCACATCTATACTTTTAAGTCTTATTCTAACAATTATCATAAATATAATTCTTAGATTAAGAAAATAACATGCTAAGGCGATTAGTTATTGCTTTCTTTTTGATTTTCATTTTTGTTTTTTTAAATGGTTCTTACTCTCAGAATATTCCTTTGGTAAGAATAGGTATTACTAAAATTGATAGTGATGCATATTTTTCAAATGTGGGAAGGATGTCTACAGATTTTCTTGACATAAAAGTGGAAGGTAAAGGATATGTGAAAGTAAGAGTAAAAAATGGGTCTGGCTTCATAGAGAGTAATACTGGAATTTTGAGTGTAACTTTACCTTTGAGGATTTATCCTGATGGCTACTATGTGAATTATAATTCTAATTATTATAGAGGATACTTGGAAATTCTTCCCTCAGGATGGCTTATTAATGTACTAAATATGGAAGAATATCTCCTCTCAGTGGTGCCTTCCGAGATGCCTGTCTCTTATCCTTTAGAAGCTTTAAAAGCACAAGCAATAGCATCCCGTACTTATGCATTAGTAAATAGAGGAAAACATGGGGAATTTGATCTTTGTAATACTACACATTGCCAAGTATACAAAGGTATGAGTGTAGAGAATGAAAGAAGCACAAGAGCGGTTATGGAGACCTTAGGCGAGGTGATTACCTATAATGGTCAACTTATAAAAGCGTTTTTTCACTCCTCTTCAGGAGGATATACAGAAGATTGTAAATATGTATGGGGAGAAGATCTTCCCTATTTAAAAAGTGTAAGGGATGTAGATGAGTTAATAAATGATACTTGGAGTAGGGTAATAAGCATTAATGAACTTACTAACAAGTTGAATTCTGTAGGAATAAATTTAAGTGACAGTTTTTCTATAGAGCTGGAAAAGACAAATTCTGGTAGAGTGTACACTGTATACTTTAAAAGCGACCAAGGAATTTATTCTTTGAAAGGAACCACTTTTAGGAGTTTGTTTAATCTTCCCAGTACTTTATTTGATATGGAGTTAGGTAGTTATTACCTGTTTTTATCAGGACGAGGGAATGGTCACGGGGTAGGCCTTTCTCAAAAGGGGGCAAGATTTTTAGCAGAAAAAGGTTATAATTATAGAGAAATTTTGAAGTATTATTATCAGGGAGTAGAGATAGTAAAATGGTATTAAAGTTATCAGATTATGATTATTATCTGCCAGAAGAATTAATTGCTCAGGAACCTGCAGAGCCTAGGGATTCTTCTCGTTTAATGTTGGTGAATAGAAGAACTGGTGAGATTGATATAACCATATTTAGGGAAATCAAAAATTACTTAAAAAGTGGAGACGTATTAGTACTAAATAATACAAAAGTTATACCCGCAAGACTTTACGGTAAAAAAGATACAGGAGCAAAAATAGAGGTATTACTTCTTAAAAAAGTGGAAGAAGGAGTATATGAAGCTTTGGTAAAACCTGGTAAAAGAGCAAAGATTGGAACAAAAATATATTTCTCTGGGGATATTTATGCTGAAGTGGTGGAAAGGAAGGAAGAAGGAATATTTGTACTGAGGTTTTCTCAGGAAGATTTAGAAGAAATTCTTCCTGAAATTGGTAATATCCCTCTTCCTCCTTATATTAAGAAGCCTCTTAATGATCCTAATAAATATCAGACAGTTTATGCACAAAAGGAGGGGGCTGTAGCAGCTCCAACTGCTGGTTTACATTTTACTGAAGAGCTTCTACATACTTTACAAAAGATGGGTATTGAAATTTTATACATTACTCTACATGTTGGACTTGGAACCTTTAGACCAGTAGTGGTGGAGGATATTACTAAGCATAAACTGGATCCAGAGTATTTTGAAGTGAGAGAGGATGTGGCAGAGAGAATAAATAGAGCAAAGGAAGAGGGGAGAAGAGTTATAGCGGTAGGGACCACAGTCACAAGGGTATTAGAAGCTCAGGGAAGATCTGGAAGGGTTGAACCTGGGGCTGGGCTTGTAGATCTTTTTATATATCCTGGTTTTGAGTTCAAAATATTAGATGGTCTAATAACTAATTTTCATTTGCCAAAATCTACCTTACTTATGCTGGTGGCTGCCTTTATGGGATATGATCTTATGAAAAAGGCTTATAATAGAGCTATTGAAGAAAGAATGAGATTTTACAGCTTTGGGGATGCCATGTTTATTTATTAAGGTGAAAAGATGTATGATTTTTGAAATTATTGTAAGAGATAAAAAAACGAGAGCAAGACTGGGAAAACTTAAGACTTTTCATGGGGAGATTAATACTCCTGTTTTTATGCCCGTAGGAACTCAGGGTGCAGTAAAAACTCTTTCTCCAGAAGAAGTGGAGAAGGTCGGAGCAGAAATAATTCTCTCTAATACATACCATCTTTTTTTAAGACCAGGACATGAGATTGTTAGAAAAGGTGGTGGACTTCATAAGTTTATGGGATGGGAGAAACCAATTCTTACTGATAGTGGAGGATATCAAGTATTTAGCTTGGCAAGATTAAGAAGGATTGACGAAGATGGGATATATTTTAATTCTCATATTGATGGAACTCGGTATTTTTATACTCCTGAACTTGTTATGGAGATACAAAAGTCTCTTGGTTCCGATATTATAATGCCCTTGGATATATGTCTTGGATATGGAGCATCTTACTGGGAAACGAAAGAAGCCCTTGAAATTACTTTGAGGTGGCTTAAAAGGAGTATAGATTACAAAAATAATAGCAATATGGATCATCAACTTCTTTTTGGAATTGTGCAAGGGGGTTTTTATAAAGAGTTAAGGAAAGAAGCAGTAGAAAGAATGCTTAATATAGATCTTCCGGGATTGGCTCTTGGTGGAATAAGTGTAGGAGAACCTAAGGATAAAATGTATGAGATAATAGATTATACAGTAAGTTTGCTTCCTGAGGAGAAACCAAGATATCTTATGGGAGTAGGAGCACCTGAAGATTTAGTAGTGGGAGTTTCTATGGGAATAGATATGTTTGATTGTGTTTTACCCACAAGGCTTGCAAGACATGGGGTTTTTTATACTTCAAAAGGAAGGAAAAATATAAAGAATGCACAATATAAAGAGGACTTTTCACCTCTTGAAGAAGATTGTGATTGTTATACTTGTAGAAAGTTTACCAAAGCCTATATTAGGCATTTATTTTTACAGCATGAAACTTTTTCCTATAGACTTTTAACTATTCATAACCTAAGATTCCTTTTTAGATTAATGGAAAATATTAGGAAAAGCATTAGGGAAGGGAGGTTGGAAGAGTTTAAGAAAGAATTTTTAACTGAGTATCTAAGAGATGATCGAGAAAATAGATTGGAGAAGGAGGAGCTATGGAGCAAGCTGTTAATTTAATAAGTATACTCTTAGTTTGGGGTGCTTTTTTAGCTATTTTTTATTTTATTCTTGTGATTCCCCAAAAAAGAGAAGCAAAAAGAAGACAGGAAATGCTTGATTCTCTAAAGGTGGGAGATAGAATAGTTACAAAGGGGGGATTGATAGGACAAATAGTAGCAATTAATAAACAAAAAAAGATTATTCAGGTTTCTTTTGCAAAGGGAATAGTTTTTGAAATGCTTCTTGAAGGTGTAGCTTATCCCTTAAAAGATTAATAAAGAAAGGGGAGATAAAGGATTTATGAATATAAGACCAGAAATTAAAACTGCTTTTATAGTGATTATTTTGGGCATTGCCATATGGATACTACTTACCTTTCCCTTTAGATATGGGCTGGATATAAGGGGCGGTATAAGAGTAACATTGCAATGCCAAAAGACAGAAGGGGTAGAAATTACCGATGATGCTGTAAGGAGAACTATAGAGGTTATTAGAAATCGTATAGATCAATTAGGAGTTACAGAGCCATCCATATATAAAGAGGGAAGCGATAAAATTGTAGTAGAGCTTCCTGGTATAAAAGATCCCGAAAGGGCTCTTGAGATTATAGGACAGACTGCTCTTTTAGAGTTTAAAGATGAAACTGGAAAAACCATACTTACAGGTTCTGCTCTTAAAAATGCTAAGGTTGAATTTGATCAAGTAGGACAACCTATGGTTAGGGTAGAGATGAATCCAGAAGGTGCAAAGATTTTTGCAGACTTCACTTCAAAAAATGTAGGAAAACAGGTATTTATAGTGCTTGATGGGAAAGTAATATCAAATCCTGTAATTAAAGAGCCTATAACGGAAGGGACAGGAGTAATTACAGGTAGATTTACTATTGATGAGGCACAAAAACTTGCTATTCTCTTAAGAGCAGGTGCTCTTCCTGTCCCTGTGAAGGTAATAGAAAATAGAACCATCGATCCTACTCTTGGTAAAGATACCATGGAGTCTGCATACAGAGCAGGAGTAATTGGGGCCATTCTTGTGGTGTTGTTTATGATTTTGGTTTTTAGATTTTTAGGATTGGTCGCAGATATAGCACTTTTGATTTATGTGGTTCTTGATCTTGCTGCTTTAAAGTTATTAAATGCCACATTAACTCTTCCTGGTGTTGCAGGTATTATTCTTTCTATCGGAATGGCTGTGGATGCTAACTGTCTTATCTTTGCAAGGATGAAGGAAGAGTATGCTCAAAGGAAAACACCTATGGCTTCTCTTGATGCCGGATTTAGAAATGCTTTAAGGGCTATCATTGATAGTAATGTGACTACTATCCTTGCCGCATTAATTCTATTCTATTTTGGAACAGGTCCTATAAGAGGTTTTGCTGTAACCTTGTCTCTTGGTGTGGCTCTTTCCATGTTTACTCAAATAACTATAACTCGTACGCTTCTTGAGAATTTATTGTCTTTGCCTGTTTTTAAGAAGGCAACTAAGCTTTTGGGCTTATAAAGAAGGGAGGAAGATTTGTGAAAAAGGAGATTAATTTTTTAGGAAAAAGGGTAAGAAGAGTATTTATGATATTATCCCTTCTCTTTGTTATAATTGGGATGTATTTTTTCTTTACTAAAGGCTTAAATTATAGCATTGATTTTCAAAGTGGCAGTGTGATCTATTATAAACTCTCATCTCCTTTAAATAGTAATCAGATAGCAAATTTAAGGGATATTGCTAGGAGTTTTTATAGTAAATCTACCATTCAGACAGGATCAAATGGAAAAGAAGTATGGATAAGAACCAAATTTTTAGAAGAAAATGAGCTTAAGAGATTAACATCAGAAGTAGAAAAAGTAATTGTTAAGTATGAAGGAAGAGAGATAACAACTATTGAGCCTACTATAAGTAGAGAGCTGAGAGAAAAGGCTATTTTGGCGGCGGTTCTTGCTATAATTGTCATGCTTGTATATATAACAGTGAGATTCAGATTTGATTTTGCAATTTCTGCTATTATAAATGAGGCTTTTGTTTTGCTTGCTACTATTTCAATTTTTGCCATATCCCAATGGGAGGTTAGTCCATCCTTTATTGCTGCAATTCTTACCCTACTTGGTTATGCTATTAATGACAACATAATAGTTTTTGATAGAATAAGGGAGAACTCTAAAAAATATCCTAAGGAAGATTTCACAATTATTGCCAATAGAAGTATTAATCAGACTCTTGCAAGAACTTTATATACTGTGATAACTACTTTACTTGCAATTACTCCTCTTCTAATATGGGGTGGAGTGGTTTTAAGACCATTTATTCTTGCTATATATCTTGGAATAATAATTGGAACCTATTCTACCATATATATAGCATCGGCCATTCTTTGTGAGTGGAGAGAATTACAGAAATAAAGTATGAGAAGATGGGTTTTCCTCTTTGAGGAAAATAAAGGGCAGGAAGAGGTTTTGGCAAGAAAGCTTGGAATATCATCTCTTCTTGCCCGACTCCTTTTGAATCGAGGAATAAGTGAACCTTCAAAGGCAAAAAAATTTTTAAATCCTAAGATAGAAGATTTATATGATCCTTTTACTTATTTTCCCGATTTAGAAAAGGCTATAGATTTCTTAATTAAGCTAAGAAATGCTAAGAGAAAGATACTTGTTTTTGGAGATTATGACGTAGACGGAATAACTGCTACAACCCTTATGTATAGAGTTTTATCCCATTGGGGGTGGGATGTAAGTTTTTATGTGCCTCATAGACTGGATGAAGGGTATGGGTTAAAGGAAAAAAGTGTTAAAAAAGCGTTATCTCAAAATGAGTTTATAGGTCTATTAATTACTGTGGATTGTGGGATTAAAAGTAAAAAAGAGGTTGAATATTTAAAGAAAAATGGAGTTGAAGTTATTATTACTGATCATCATATTCCTGAGGAAGGAAGTATTCCAGAAGCTCTTCTTGTGCTTGATCCTTACTTAAACAATTATCCCTATCCATATATGGCAGGAGTTGGAGTTGCTTTTAAGTTCCTAAAAGCCCTGGGAGATGCAATAGGGAAAGATATTTATAAAGAAAAGGGGGTATTAGAATTAGTAACCTTAGGAACCTTGGGAGACTTAATGGAGCTTAAAGATGAGAATAGGGTCCTTGTTAGATATGGTCTTGAGAAGATTTTAAATTCCGATCTTGTAGGAGTTAGAACTCTTATTAGAAAAGTAGGGCTTGATAAAAATACTTTTATAAGTTCAAAGGATATTATTTTTAATATAACTCCAAGGATAAATGCCATAGGTAGATTCAAAGAGGTAGAAGAAGCAATAAGACTATTTCTTACTGAAAATGTAGAAGAAGCTGAGATACTTTTTGATAAACTTGACGAATTTAATAGGAAAAGAAAAGAAGAGGTAGAAAGAGTTTACGAGATGGCAAAAGAGATGTTAAGAGAGGAGGATATAGAAAATAATAAAGCAGTATTTTTATACAATAGTTTGTGGGGGAGAGATGTGGGTGGGGTAATGGGAATTGTAGCTTCTATGCTTGTAGAAGAATATAATGTGCCCTTCTTTCTTGGAAGAAAAGAAGGAGAGTTTATTGTCTTTTCAGGGAGAGGAGTAGAAGATGTAAATTTATTTGAATTTGTCTCTAAGTTATCAGACTATTTAATAAACTTTGGTGGACATAAAGGAGCTGTTGGTTTTTCTCTGTTTGAAAAAGACTATGAGGATTTTAAGAATAGTGCAGTAAGGCTTGCAAATGAAATTTGGAAGGAATTAGATTTTACTCCAAAGGTTAAGATAGATGCTGAAATTCCTTTAGATAAGATTAAAAGTGAAAATATTGGTAAGTTTCTTTCTGAGCTTGATATGCTTTCGCCTTTTGGTCCAGGTAATGAAGAACCAAGGTTCAAAATAAATTCAACGGTTATTGCATATTTTGAAAAAATGGGAAATGGAGGAAGATATAAGATTAAAATTGGTGATATATCGGGAAAAATTTTGTCAACTCCCATTTTTTCTCTTGGAATAGAGGAAGAAGCGCTAAAAGAGTCTCCTCAAACAGTGGATATTGTCTTGAGAATAGAAAAAGAGGGATATCAAGGTAGAGAATATTTCAATTTTTATTTGGAAGAATGGAGAGAGGCTGAAAAGAAAGAGAAAGAAGAAAAGAGAGAAAAGATAAGGGCAATTTTGTATTTTCTTGAGAATGATACAGAGAAGACTTTTCTTATAGAGGAAATAAAAAAGAGAGGTAGAGAATATGCTATTATTTCCCCTTACTGGAATAAAGTTTATTGGAATGAAGAGATTGTGTCTCCATGGGATTTCTCTATAGATCTTTCAAAAGACAAAGTTATCATCTGGGATGATGCAGAATGGTTTTTAAATGAGGAATTTTATGAGAGGTTTTTGGTAAAGATAAGAAATATAAATAATCCTATCATTTTCCTTTCTAATCTTAAGAAGGAAGAAAAAAGATTAAATTTGTCCGATATACTTGGTATTAAGAATTTGCGAATACCAAAAAAGTCTTTTAATCCTGCTTTTATTGATGTTAGATTTTCGAAAAATAAGGAAAAGGATTTACAGTTTTTTGAGGGAAAAGACGTGTACTTCTATCCTAATAAAGTACCTATAAGGATGTATAGATATTTGATTTTTCTCAAGCCTCCGTTGACAGAAGTAGAATTTGTAAGATGGTCAAAATTTGGCCAGAATATAGTTCTTCTATTTGGAAAGGAAGATTTTATATACAGCTATAAGAAGGTGCAAGAAGTTTCTATGGGACTATTGAAAGAAGAGAGAGAATTTTTTGTTACTCAATCTCATAATTTTCTCCTCTTTCTTCAGAAGGCACGACCATCGGAGATATATTCTCTTCTTGTGTAACTATTCTTCTTGCCACTGTTAGAAAAGCTGTATGGGCTACCATCCTATGAAAAGGTCTTACGGATAAACCTTCAATTTGCCAAGGTCTTAGTAAGGTTTCAATGGTTTCTATCAAGGTAAAAGATTTTGTACCTTTCAGAGCCTCAACAGTTTTTTGAGCTTGAATTATAGTAGGAGTATAGGCTAAAAAAATTCCTCCAGGCCTTAAAGCTTTCAAAATATTATCTATAGCTCTCCATGGTTCTGGCAGATCTAATATAATTCTATCTATGTTTTCATCTATTATTTCTTCGTAGATGTCTTTTAATCTCAATATATGATTGTCTTTTTTTCCTAAGAAATTTTCTATATTTGATAAAGCTCTTTTTGCAAAGTCTTCTCTTATTTCATAGGATATTACCGTTCCTGTTTCACCTACTGCTTGAAGAAGGGCAATGGTTAATGCTCCAGAGCCTATTCCTGCTTCAAGTACCCTTGCTCCAGGATAAATATCTGCCCAAACTAATATGGTAGCTATGTCTTTGGGATAGATTATTTGGGCTCCACGAGGCATTTCGAGAATAAAATCTGAATAAGTAGGTCTTAGAACAAGAAGGTTTGCTCCCTGAGAGGATCTTATTATACTTCCTTCTTCCATTCCTATAATATCATTATGCCTAATATATCCTTTATGAAAGTGAAAGATCTTTTCTCTTTCAACCTGTATTAGATACCTTCTTTTGCTATCAAAGAGAACAACCCATTCTCCCTCTGAGATTTTTCCCTTTCTTCTTATCTTCATTTTTGGTTTCTGTATCTTTTTAGTTTAAGTTTTGCCTCTTCCCAAGGATAAGTATTTATAATATCCTCTTTTTGAAGCCAAGCTCTCCTTGCTACTGCTATTCCATATCTTATTAAAGAATAGCTTCTAATATCATGACTATCAGTGCCAATAGAGAGATATATTCCATATTTTTCTCGGGCTATTCTGGCGTCTATATCACAAAGGTCAAGTCTATCAGGTTGAGCGTTTATTTCCAGGACTGTTCCTGTTTCTTTTGCCCAATAAAGAATAGTGGGCAGATCCACCTCATAAGCAGGTCTTTTGTTTATTAATCTTCCTGTAGGATGACTTATTATGTCAACCCATGGATTTTTAATGGCTGATACAAGCCTTTCTGTAATTTTTTCCTTAGGTTGTTTAAAGCCAGAGTGAAGTCCTGCAATAACAAGATCAAAATTTTTAAGCACCTCTTCAGGTAGATCAATGCTTCCATCACTTAAGATATTTGCTTCAATACTGTGAAGAATCTTGAAATCTCTGTATTTTCTGTTCAACTCTTGTATTTTTAATCTTTGTTTTTCAATTTGTTCCGGAGTTAATCCTCCCGCAACTCCTAAGGCTTGACTATGATCTGAAATTACTACATATTTATATCCAAGTTTATAGGCTACCTCTACCATCTCTTCAAGAGTATTAGCACCGTCGCTCCAGTCAGTATGAACATGCATATCTCCAAGGATATCTCTTTCTTCTACAAGATTAGGTAGTTTTCCTTCCATTGCGCTCTCAATTTCGCCTTGGTCTTCTCTTAACTCTGGTGGTATATATTGAAGCCCAAGAATTTCGTATATATCTTCTTCTTTTTCTCCCCCTATCTTCTTGTTGTCACTTATTCTAAAAACACCATATTCATTTATCTTTAAACCTTTCTTAATAGCTAATTCTCTTAGTTTTATATTATGCTGTTTTGATCCTGTAAAATATTGTAATGCAGCCCCAAAAGAGCTCTTTTCTACCACTCTGAAATCAACTTGAATTCCTGGTTCAACGATTATGCTGGTTTTTGTAGGTCCTGCTGCAAGGATATTCTTTAAAATTGGAAGATTTTTTAGAACCTGGTTTACCCTGTCCATATCCGAAGTAGTGATTAATATATCTATATCTCCTATAGTTTCTTTTCTTCTGCGCAAACTTCCTGCAGGTACAATATTTTCTATAAAGGGGTATTGAGATAGGTAATTTACAATTTCTTCGGTAAGAGGGAGGGCCACACCTAAGGGTATTCTCTCTGGGACAGTCTGTTTTTCTCTATATTCCTTTATAGCCTCAAGAATATTTTGTTCTACTTTTGGACCTAATCTTGGAAGTACTCTTATTTTCCCTTCTTTTGCTGCTTTTTCTAATGAATCTATATCTTTTATCCCAAGTTCAGCATAGAGTCGGTAAGCAAGTTTTGGGCCAATACCTGGTATTTTCAGAAGCTCAAGGATCTCTGGAGGAATCTCTTTTCTTAATTCCTCCAAGTAGGAGACTTTTCCTGTAGTAAGATATTCTTTAATTTTTTGTCCAATACTTTCACCGATACCTTTGATTTGGTACAATTTACCCTGTTTGAATAATCTCTCTATATCTTCAGGAAGATTTTCTATTCTTCTTGCAGCTTCTTGATAGGCTGCAATTTTATATTTATTCTCTCCTTTTATTTCAAGGAGAGCTGCTATTTCATCTAAGATTTGAGCAACTTCCTTGTTTTTCATAGTTTTATTATATCATACAAGAAATTATTTATAATTTAGAATCCATATCTCTGTATTTTTTGGTAGATCTTTTGGAGTCAAAGTTATTCTATTTGAGTTTATTGTTATAATTTTGAATTCTTTTTCTGCCCTTTTTAGAAATTCAGAAATGGGTAAAATAGGCCAGTCCTTGGTATATTCTGTTTTATAGTGTATGGGTATCACAATCTTAGGTTTTATTTCTCTTATGGTGGTTATCACATCTTTCACATCCAATGTGAAAAATCCTCCCACAGGAATAAATAAAATGTCTACATTCTTAAGTTTGACTAATTCCTTCTCTGATAAGAGATGTCCTATATCACCCATATGGACTATTTTAAAACCATCTCCTTCTATAACGACGATACTATTTTTTCCTCTCTGAGAGCCTTTTGAATTATCATGGTATACAGGTATACTCCATATTTTTATATTTTTAACCTCTTTATTTATTGGGTTCCAATCTTTTCCGTCATTTTTTGTTCCTACAAGTATTTCAACCTTTTTATGTAGAAAATTTGGATTAAAATGATCTTCATGTTCATGGGTACTTATGATTAGATCTGCATTGGTTTGGGGTATGGGATAGTCTGAAGAAAAGGGATCTATTATTATGGAATAGTTATTTTCAAAAGATACTTTGACGCATGCGTGTCCATAATAGGTAATTTCTAAAGCTAAAGCAACACTTACTAAGAGGGTTAAAGCTGAGAGAATTAAAACTATCTTTTTCATAATCCCCTCCCAATAACTTTAATTTTTAAAATTATTATACATCAGCATACTTGTATTCGTTTTCAAAGTGTTATAAAATAATTCAAAAATTGATGGGTTGAGGGGAGGATACTTCTATGAAGACTCTTAAATTCAAGTCTGAGTCCATCATTTTAAATGCTGAGGAGTTAGTGTTAACTTTTAGTTCTCCTTACATGGATGTGGAACATTTACTTCTTAGCATAATTAATGATAAAAATAATAAAGCTTGTAAGATCTTACAGAAAATTGGAGTTGATCTTAGAAAGATAAAGACTGAATTAGAAAAAGAATTGAGGAATCGAAAAACTGACCAATATGAGATATCTCCTGTAAATCAAAAGATCTTTGAAATCTTTAATTATGCTCAAGATTTTGCAGAAAAATTAGGAAGAGAAATTGTAGACGCAGAACATCTTCTTTTGGGAATACTTAAGGAGAGCAGTTCTTTTGCATCTAAATTGTTATTTGATAGCGGTGTAAGTGTTGAGAGGGTATTGAGTGAAATTAAAAGTTGATATTGCTTATAAATAATTTCCTTGGTATAATTTTCTTTGCTTGGAGAGGTGGCCGAGTAGGTTTAAGGCAGCCGCCTGCTAAGCGGTTGTACGGGCTAAAACCCGTACCGTGGGTTCGAATCCCACCCTCTCCGCCATCTTCACAGGTAAGAAAATAACTCATGGGGGTACAGATAATTTAATCTTAGAAGTATAAACTTATCATCCTTTATTTTAAAGTGAGTTATAGAGCATGAACTTATAGTAATCTTCCCAAAACCTATATGATAAAGATCTAAAAATACATAGAGAGCTGCTCTTATTATTGCTCCATGGGTAAAGATTACTATTTTGTGGTTTTTATGATTCTCAAGAATATATTCTTTTTCAATAGATAGTCTTTTGTAGGCATCTTCAAAGCTTTCTCCTTTGGGAATTTTTCCTTTTTCAGTGTGGTAAAGCCACAACTCTCTTTCTATAGGATACTTTTCATGTACTTCTCTTACTGTTAATCCTTCCCATTCCCCAAAATCAAATTCTATCCAGTTTTCTCTAATTAATATCTCTTTGTTGAGTTTCTTAGAAAGAGGAATTGCCGTTTCGATAGCTCTCTTTAAGGGGCTTGAGTAGATATAATCGAATTTCTCTTTGGCAAGATAATCGGATAACAATTCTGCTTGAGATTTACCTTTAGAGTTTAGGGGGATATCAGTCCTGCCCTGAAATTTTGCCTCTCTATTCCAGTCTGTTTCTCCATGTCTTATTAGATATATTTCACCCATAGTCTATTTAATTTTAGCAAAATAATGTTAAATTTTTGTTATAATCATCTAAAGAGGTGTGCTTAAAATTTTTGTTATTTTAGGTGAAGGTTTTTATGAGGATAAGGAAGAAAGAGTTGATAGAATCGGATGTTTCCCATGGAACCCCAGATTTTCCTCTGTTTGTTCATGAGGATATTTTTGTATATAGAAATGGAATCGTGAATCCTCATTGGCATAACGAATTTGAAATTTTATATATGGAGAGAGGCATAGGTATGTTTTATGTTGATGGTTATGAATATAAATTAGGAGAGGGGGAATATCTCTTTGTAAATTCTGGTTCTATACATTCGGGTAGGGAACTGGTAAGAAAGAGTGTAGGGTATGCTATTGTATTTGATTTAAGATTACTCTATTCTGAGGAGCCTGATTATTGTAAACACGAGTATTTTTTACCGCTTATAAATAAAAGATATTATATACCTACAAATATTAATGATGAAAACATAAGAGAGAATATTTTAAAAATAATAGAAGCTTTTAGGGAGAAAGATTATGGCTATGAGCTCTATATAAAGAGCCTTTTATTTGACACATTCTGGAGAGTATTTAAATATTATGCTAAAAAGCAAAACCAAGATGGTAGACTCGGATATAAAATCGATAGGATCAAAGATTTGCTCAGTTACATAAATCAGAATTACAATAAGAATTTGTCTCTTGATGAGCTTAGCAAGCAAGTTGATATGAGTAAATTTTATCTTTGTAGGTTGTTTAAAGAATCTTTGAAAATGAGCCCTGTAGAATATATAAACAAAGTAAGAATTGATAAAGCTATGGAGCTTCTTATAAATACTGATATGAGCATTTCTGAAATAGCCTTTGAGTGTGGTTTCAATAATATAAGTTATTTTATCAAAGTTTTTAGGAAGTATATGCATACGACCCCCTTGAAGTTTAGAAAGCAAAATCTATAAAAGCCCCTAAATGAGCAAAATATTTTTATTTTTTATCAAAATAATAGTAGATTTTAAAATTTTATTAAAGCTACAATATAACTAAAATTCAGGTGTTTTTAAATAAAAAAGAAAGGGGGCAAATAAATGAAAAAAATTTTGTTATCCATAATTTTAATCTCGCTTTTTATTCTGACTTCTGTAATTCCATCTTTTGCTCAAAAGGTATACACTTTCAAAGTGGGGAAATATACTTTTAATATTGATACCCAAAAGTATAGAGGGAAAACTATTTATGTATGGCAATTTTGGCCCGAAGATGATACCGCTCTCCCTGGAACAAGATCACCTAAACAGGTAAGAGAAGAGTTTGAGAAGATTACAGGAGCAAAAGTAAAGATAGTTTATACCACTTGGGAGAATTATAGGCCAAAATTAAGTGCTGCTATCCTTTCTGGCTCTGGAGCTGATGTAGTGTATATAGGAGCAGGAGAAAAACCCACTTGGATGATGAAGAAAATGCTCCTTCCCCTTGATAGGTATATTGATTTTAAAGATAAGAATCTTTGGGAGGCCGTTGGTTTTAGACAAAGCACATTAGATTTCTTTAAGTGGAGAGGCCAGATTTATGCGGTAACTAATATCTACAACGATAATGTATTCCCGTACATACTTTACTATAATAAAGAGAAATTTGAAATGGCAGGGCTACCCGATCCTCTTGAGCTTTATAAACAAGGCAAATGGACCTGGGAAACTTTTTTCAATTTAGGTAAACAGCTTACTCAAGACATAAATGGAGACGGGAAAATTGATCAATATGCTTACGCTACTTGGGCAGTGGTACAGCCTTTCTTATATACCAATGATGTGCAGGTAGTTAAGTATGTGGGGGGGAGACCTATATTTGCTATGGATGATCCTAAGGCTTATAGAGCATTCCAAGCCATTTATGAAATGGATGCAAAATACAAGATGAGACCTGCGGATTGGTGGAATGATCCTCAGGGGAGGTTCCAAAAAGGTATTACTTGTATGGATTATTGGGGTCCATGGGAGCTTTCAGGTATGAGAAATGCTCTTGGTAAAAAATTAGGAATAGTTCCTTTTCCTAAGGGTCCAGATAGTAAGAAGAAGAGCGCAGATATGGCTGATGATGGTGCTTGGGCAATAGCTTCTTCTTCCAGTGATCCAGAGCTTTCTGCTTTATATCTTTTGTGGATGCTAACTCCTACTGATAAGGAAAAAGAGATAATTGTTAAATCTCAAATAGAGAGGGTTGGTGGAAAAGAAATTTATGATCTTTTGTTAGACGCTGCTACTCGAGCTCAGATAGATCCTATTTCTGGAATTCCTGGTTTCTGGGACTTAATTAATCAGATTGATGTAGCAAATCCTGCAAAGTCTATAAAAGCGTTGAAACCTAAGTTCCAGGCTGCTATTGAGGCGATCTTAGAGGGTTTAAAGTAGGGTTTAAAAATGGGGGAAAGGGAGTTGTCTTTCCCCCATTTTTGTTTTAAAATTGCTTTAAAAAATGGAGGTTGTTTTAGTGTTGAGGTTTAAAGAAGCTATGAAACCGTTTTTAAGATTTGTGCTTATATTGCTCTTTTTATTGGGATTAATTACAAAGATAATTTTTGCTCAAGGCTCCTCAGCTAAAAATCTAAATGTTATCTTTGAACTTATAAGTAAAGAAAGTTCGTATGAAACTTATTTATCAAAATTTTCTAATAAAAATAGACCTGAAGTAGTCTTGGTCATACCTGCAGTAAATTATTCTGCTTACTCTAAAGATATGGAGTTAAAGAAGCTCACAAATTTAACCCAAGATAAACATCCTGTTCTTTATATGGGTGAGAATGGTTTTGTAGAGTGGACTTTTAATATTGAGGAAGAGGGTTTGTATAACATTGCTGTGAAATATTATCCTGTACCTGGAAAAAATTCTGCTATAGAGAGAGAAATACTAATTGATGGTAAGAGACCCTTTAACGAAGCAAGAATTGTTAGATTTGAAAGGATATGGAAAGATGCTGGAGATCCCTTGAGAGATAATAGGGGTAATGAATTGCGGCCATTGCAAGTGGAGTTTCCTATGTGGGTGGAGAAGGTTATTGATGATTCTGATGGTTTATATTCTGAGCCATTTCTTTTCTATTTTTCAAAGGGAAGACATACTCTGAGATTTGTTTCAGTAAAAGAACCTGTAGCAATAGATTATATCAAAATTTTTAATCTTAAAGATATTCCCTATTATAGAGAGGTAATGAAAGAAGAGCATATCTCTAAAAGCAACTTTAAGAATATTATTGTAAAAATTCAAGGAGAAAAAGCTCACTTAAAATCAGAGCCAACTCTTTATCCTGTGTACGATATGAGCAATCCTCTTAATGAGCCTTATAGTTCTAAAAACAAACTCTTAAATATAATAGGAGGGTATAACTGGAGATCTGCCGGACAATGGATTGAGTGGAAGTTTACAGTACCAGAGAGTGGCTTTTATAAGATTGGGTTTAAATTTAGACAAAATGCAAATCCCGGTATACCATCAGAGAGAACTCTTTATATAGATGGGGTTGTTCCTTTTAGAGAGGTAAGAAATATAAAATTCAAATATGATACTAAATGGCAATTCAAGTATTTGGGAGATGGAAAAGAAGATTATCTTTTTTATTTAAAAAAGGGAGAACACACCCTTAGGCTAAAAGTGAGTTATGAAAGTATAGCAGAAATTATGAGAAATGTATTACAATGCTCCATAGATTTATCTCAACTTTATACCAAAATTGTAATGATTACCTCTCCAAATCCTGACCCATACAGAGATTATCTCTTAGAACAGAGTATTCCAGACCTTATTCCTACTTTGGAAAGGAATGCAAAGATATTAAAAGAAAATGCTGAAAAATTAAAAATTCTTGGAGGGGAAAAAGTTAGTGAAGCAGCAACCCTTGAAAGAGTGGCTATTCAGCTTGAAGGAATGGCTAAGGAACCGGAGACTATTGCTCAAAGATTACAAAGATATAGAGATAATCTATCGGCACTTTCTGCGTGGGTACTTGCTATTAGAGAGCAACCTTTAGATATTGATTACATAATTATTGCTTCTCCAGATATGAAATCTCCAAGAGTAAATCCAAACATCCTTGAGGCATTTTTAGATGGAATAAAGAAGTTTTTCTATTCCTTTTTGGAAGATTATAACATGATTGGAACTGTGTATGACAAAGAAAAAGCAATAAATGTATGGGTTCAAATGGGAAGAGATCAAGCAGAGACCCTAAAAATGCTTATAGATACAGATTTTACTCCTAAGACAGGAATAGGAGTTAACCTAAACATTATAACCACAGAAGCAGCTTTACTTTTCTCGGTTGCTTCTAAGGAGAATCCTCCTGATGTGGCTTTAAATGTCCCAAGAGGGCTTGCTGTAGATTATGGGATAAGAGGAGCTCTTGTGGACATTTCAAAATTATCTGGTTTTGAGGAGGTAAAGAAGCAGTTTGCTCCTTACGCTCTTGTTCCTTATAGCTTTGGTGGAAAAGTTTACGGACTTCCTATGACTCAAGATTTTCCCATAATGTTTTATAGAGCTGATATATTGGGACGTTTAAATATTGAAATTCCCAATACTTGGGAAGAACTTTATGAAACCATTGCTAAACTGCAGAGTTATAACTTACAGTTTGCAGCGGGAACAGGTGGTACAAGTTTTGATATTTTTAACATGCTTCTTCTTCAGAGAGGTGGAAGATATTACACTGAAGATGGCAAAAGATGTGTTCTTAATAATGAAGAGGGTGTGACAGCATTTAAAGAATGGACCAATTTGTATGTACTTTATGGTATTCCTCTTTATTATGATTTCTTCAACCGTTTTAGAACAGGAGAAATGCCATTGGGAATTGGTCCATATACTATGTATAACCAATTTAAAGTTGCTGCTCCTGAAATAAGTGGTCTTTGGGGAATTGCTCCTGTTCCCGGAAGAAGAAAAAATGATGGTTCAATTGACAGAAGTGTAGCTGGAGGTGGAAATGCCATATTGATTTTTGCTCAGACTAAGAAGCTTAAAGAGGCATGGGAATTTGTTAAGTGGTGGGTCTCTACTGATGTTCAGGCAAGATTTGGTAGAGAACTTGAAGCAGTTCTTGGAGCGGGAGCCAGGTACAATACTGCCAATATAGAGGCCATGAGTTATTTGCCATGGCCTTCTTCAGATTACAAAATCCTCTCTACTCAATGGAAATATTTAAAAGAAATTCCTAATGTTCCTGGAAGTTATTATGTTTCAAGACATTTAGACAATGCCTTTAGAGAGGTGGTTATGCTTGGTGAAATTCCAAGAGAGGCAATAGAAAAATACACAAGAGAGATTAACAAAGAGATTGATAGGAAGAGAGAAGAATTTGGTTTAGAGCTTGCAAAAGATTGATTTGGGGGATAAAAAATGAGGGAAAAATTTAGGGATTTATGGAAAGAAGTGAAGAAAAATAAAGAATCCTACTTTTTGCTTTTGCCATATTTTACTCTGTTTTTTACTTTTGTGGTTATTCCTGTAATAGTGGGGGCTGTGTTGAGTTTTACTAATTATAACATAATTCAAGTGCCTAAGTTTATTGGTTGGAACAATTATAAACGTCTATTTTTAGAGGACGATGTATTTCTTATTGCTCTTCAAAACACTTTTAAATTTGCTCTTATAACAGGTCCTTTAAGTTATTTTGCTTGTCTTTTCTTTGCATGGTTGATAAATGAGCTCCCACCAAGGATTAGAGCTGTTTTAACTCTTTTGTATTATGCTCCTGCCTTATCCTCAGCAATATTTTTTATCTGGACTTACATTTTTTCTGGGGATGTGTATGGTCTTTTAAATGGGTTTTTAATGAATCTTGGAATAATAAAAGAGCCTATCTATTGGCTTCAGGATTCTAGAATTAATTTATATGTTTTGATGGTTATACAACTATGGATGAGTCTTGGTACCAGTTTTCTTGCCTTTATAGCTGGATTTCAAACTATTGACAAGTCTTTGTATGAGGCTGCTGCTGTGGATGGTATAAGGAATAGATGGCAAGAACTTTGGTATATAACTCTTCCTTCTATGAAGCCTCAACTTATTTTTGGAGCCATAATGCAAGTTACTTCTTCTTTTGCAGTCGCGGATATCTCAGCCCAACTTATAGGTTTTCCAAGTCCTCTCTATTCTGCTCATACTATTGTACTTCACATGTGGGATTATGGGAGCATAAGATATGAGATGGGGTATGCTTCTGCTATTGCTGTAATTTTATTCTTAATTACTGTTGCTATTAACCAGGGTGTTAGAAAGATAATAAGGCCTGATTAATGTGGTAAGGAGGTTTTGGGTTTAAAATGAATAGGAGGATAAATAGATCCCTTTGGGGAAATATGATTGTAATAATTGTACTCACGGTGGTAGCAATATTTATGGCTTTACCATTAGTTTATTCAATAATGAATGCTTTTAAGCCTCTTGATGAACTTTTTTTATTCCCCCCAAGACTCTTTGTGAGAAGGCCCACTCTGAAAAATTTCTCTGATCTATTTTATTTGATGAGTAATTCTTTTGTTCCTTTCTCAAGATATCTTTTTAATAGCGTATTTATCAGTTTTCTTAGTACTTTAGGACATGTAATAATAGCATCTATGGCAGCCTATCCTCTGGCAAAGCACAGATTTCCTGGAAGTAAATTTTTGTTTAATTTAGTTATCTTTTCCTTAATGTTTTCAGGATATGTGACTAATATACCGAGATTCATAATTATGGCAAAATTAGGACTTTTAGATACTTATTTCGCCTTAATTCTTCCATATATAGGTGCCACTTTAGGGCTATTTTTAATGAAACAGTTCATGGAACAAATACCCGACTCTTATATAGAATCTGCAAGAATAGACGGAGCTAATGAATTCAGAATATGGTGGCATGTGGTTATGCCAAATGTAAAACCTGCTTGGCTCACTCTAATATTATTTGCCTTTAGGGACACTTGGAATGATACTTATACTCCTGCCTTATATCTACACAATGAGGCTATGAAGCCTTTTTCTTTGGCATTGACTTACATACAACAAGGAGGATTTGTTAGAGCTGGGGCTGCTGCAGCTGCCGCAGTTCTTATGATGCTTCCTTCATTGATAATCTTCATATTAACCCAGAGTAATGTGGTGGAGACTATGAAGTCTGCTGGAATTAAGGAGTAATGTGTATGAGAAGAAGAATTATAAAATTATTTTTGCTACTATTCTTAATGAATATTGCTTTTGCAGGAATCCCTTACTATACATATATATACAATGAGAGACGAAGACCTGTACCTTCTCTTCCTGGATTTGAACCTGAAAGAATAATCTCAGGAGAAAGTGTAAAGCCGGATCTTTCTTTTTCAGCTCCAGAAGACCTTTTTATAGATAAAACTAATGGGGACATTTATATAGCAGATACAGGAAATAATAGAATAGTTGTAATAGATAAGAACTATAGGTTAAAAGAGATTATAAAAGATTTTGTAAACAATGGTAAAAAGGACTTTTTCAAAGCTCCAACGGGGCTTTTTATTACCCGTGATGGAAAACTCTATATTGCTGACTCTCAAAATTCCCGAATTGTGATTCTAAATAGAGATAGAAATCTTTATATGGTTATAGGAAAGCCTGTGGGAGAAGTGATAAAAAGGGATTTTGTGTATATCCCCAAAAAGGTAGCGGTGGATAATTTGGGAAGAGTATATGTGGTGGCCGAAAATGTAGTAGAGGGTTTGATTCAATTTAGTCCAAAAGGAAATTTTGAGAGATTCTTTGGAAGTAATAGAGTTGAAGTAAATCCTGTAGAACTTTTTTGGCGAAGAGTTCTTACAAGGAGACAGAGAGCACAGCTAATGCTTTTTATACCTATCGAATATAGAAATGTAACTGCTGATAAAGATGGGTTTATTTATGGTTGCGTTAGAGCCTGGTATGATCAAATAAAAAGATTAAATGCTCTTGGAGATAACATAATAAAGCATGAAGGTCGTACTGGTAATATGTATGGAGATCTCTATTTTGGTTTCACAGTAAGAGGAGAAATTGCAGATATTGCTGTAGATGATTCAGGAAACATTTATGTTCTTGATGGTAGAGTAGGAAGATTTTTTGTGTATAACAATCTTGGAGATTTTCTTTTTGTTTCGGGGGATATAGGAAATCAAATGGGAACTTTTCAATTTCCAACAGCTATAGACCTTTATGGTGGGAAGGTATTTATTCTAGATGAGAATAAAGGAACTATAACAGTATTTAGACCTACCTTATTTGGAAGCCTTGTTTTGAAAGCAAATTCTTTCTATGTAGACGGTTATTATGGAAAGGCAGCTGAGGTATGGAGTGAAGTTGTAAAAATGGATGCAAATTATGATCTTGCGTACATTGGTATTGGAAAAAATTTCTTGCATGAAGAAAAATATAGGGAAGCCATGATAAACTTTAGGCTCGGTTTTTATCCTGAGGGTTATTCTAAGGCTCTTAGAGGTTTTAGAGTAGAATATATGAGAAGAAACTTCTCAAAGATAATGAACTCTTTCTTACTTTTTATACTTGCTCTTTATTTGATAATAAGGTTTTTAGGAAGAAAAATAGCTGATTATTATAGAAATTATGCTAAAAAACATCCATTATTTGATGCTGTAATGTTTGCTTTTTATGTGATTTTTCATCCCTTTGAGGGATTTTATGAATTAAAAAGGAGAAGAGAATCTTTTAATGCTTCAGTGATACTTCTTATTTTTGTTATTATTGCATTTATTGTTAAAAGACTTATGACTGCTTTTCATTTTAACCCTTATAGACCAGAAGAATTGAACATATTTCTTGAAGTAGGAAGGGTCTTGATTCCTATTCTTGCGTGGGTAATTATAAATTGGGCAGTTACTACTATTATGGATGGTAAGGCAAAAATAAGAGAGATTTTTATAATGACGGTTTATAGTTTATTTCCGTTAGCTTTAATTTATTTACCTCAGACCTTGCTAAGCCATGTATTTACATTGGAAGAGTCTGCTTTTTATTACCTCTTTGATACTATTGGAAGTCTTTGGACTTTGTGGGTAATTTTTGCGGGTATGATGGAGCTTCAGGAATACTCTTTAAGTAAGGCTTTAGGAACTTCTCTTATTACTCTTGTAGGTATAGTCTTTGCCATGTTTATAGGTATGGTATTTTTTGCAACCTTTCAGCAGTTTATAAGATTTATTTACATAGTTTATCTAGAAATTAAGTACATGGTTGGTTGAGAGGTGGAAAGATGCGAGTAAAGTTATTGATTTTATTGTCTATCATACTTCTAATTATTCCTCTTTATGGGCAAAATGGCGAATATAAAACTGTTTCTGAGAATAGTAGATACATTATGTTGTTTAATGAAAAAACTGCTGAAGTAGCCATAAAGGATAAGGTGACGGGAAAGATCTTTAACCAGTTTCCTAAGGATTGGGAAGGAGATTTTTCTATGGGGGTAACTAAATTCAGTATTCCCTCTCATTTGGTTCTTGAGATGGCAGACGAGGAGGCAAAAATTTCTATTTATAACACTTATGCCCTTGGAGTTATGAGAGGAAATTTTAAATATAAGAATATTAAGGATGGTATAAGGATAGATTATGAATTTTCTACTCAAGGAGTCACTATTGCTATTGAGTTTATTTTAACTGAGGCAGGTTTTAAAGTAAGAATCCCTATAGATTCAATAAAAGAGGAAGGAGATCTTAAAATAAATAGAATATGGGTTCTCCCATATTTTACTTATGGGAGTAAAAAGGATAATGGATATTTAATTGTTCCTGACGGATCTGGTGCTCTTGTTAGGTTTGACCATAAAGTTGGAAATGAGAGAGGTTTTGAACTTCCCGTGTATGGTTACGATTTTGGCTTACCTCTTTATGATATGCCTCCAAAGACCGAAGGAATTAGACTCCCTATATTTGGAGCTAAAAGGAATGATCTTGGAATCTTAGGGGTAATAGAATCTGGTGATTTTGATTCAAATATAGCTTGTTATATGGCTGGTAATGCTACCTCCTATTTTAGAGTTTTTCCAATCTTTGACTATAGAAGGATTCATAAATTCTTGCTTTATGAGAGAGAAGCGTCTACTGGACAGGCTGGAGAGGTTGTAGATGTTCTTGTTAATAAGTTTTCTCCCTACACTATTAAGAAAGATATAGTAGTGAACTATTTCTTGTTTACTGGTAAAGATATTGACTATTCTTTTATGATTAGGACCTACAGAAATTATCTTCTTAAAAATGGATATCTCAACAAAAGGATAAATAATGTCTCGGAGGTTCCTTTTAATCTTGTAATTATTAACAGTATCAACATAAAAACAACGAAAGCAGGAGTTCCTGTGATAGATTTGTTTCCTCTTACTACCTTTGATGAAACTATTAAGATTCTTGAAGAATTCAGAAATAGAGGAATAAAAAATATAAATCTTGTTCTCAAAGGTTATCAATCTGGCGGATATATGAACAAAATAACAAATGGGATAAGGTTAGAATCAAAGCTTGGAGGGAATAATGGGTTTAAAAAGTTAATAGTATACTGTAAAAATAACAATATTTCTTTAATTCTGACTGCTGAAGTTATAGAAGTACATAGTCCAGGAAATGGCTTTTCTCCATCCCGTGATGCTAACAGATATTTGAATAATGGACTTGCTTTTATGTATAAGTGGGATCCTGTGGTTAAGAAGAAAAATAGAGACTATGATCCTTGGTTTACTGTATTGCCTGAGAGGGTTCCTATATACCTTAACAATTTTTTGAAAGATTTGGAAAAATATAATCTCAGTAATGTCTTAGTGGAAAAAATGGGAGATTATATATCTTCTCAGAATAAAAGACCTAAATTTCTTTCAAGGGAAGAGGTTGCATCTTTGTGGAAGGAAAATCTAAGTACCTATATGAATAAGTTTAACTTTGTTTTTACATCTGGTAATTTTTATGTCCTGCCTTACGGCTCTTTGATTCTTGATATTCCTCTTGATTCCAGTAATTTTGCTATCGAGTCTGAAAGTGTGCCTCTTTTACAACTTCTCATACACGGATATGTTCCTTATAGTGGAAAGCCAGGTAATTTAAGAGAGAGCCAGAAAAAAGAATTTCTTAGAATGATAGAGTACGGAGCTTTACCTTATTATGCATTAATCTTTAAAGATTCTTCTTATTTCAAAAAGAGTATTTTTAATGAGATGGTTAGCTCCAACTATGAAGATTGGATTGACCAAGCAGTAAAAGAATATAACTCTCTTAAAGATTTATATAGGAATATATATGACGTGCCTATGAGAAATCATGAAAAGTTATATGAAGGAGTATACAGGGTCGAATACGAAAATGGAACAGAAGTGATTGTTAATTATACCAATAAGCCATTCAGTTATAAAGGAAAGATAGTGAGAGGGGAAGATTTTGTTTTCTTTTTAGGAAAGAATTAGGGAGGAATTAAAAGTTATGAAGAAGGAAAAAAAGTTAAGGACCTTATCTCAAAGACAGGCGAGGATTGGGAGGCTCTTTGTATATCCTTGGCTTTTGGGTTTTTTAATATTTTTTGCTTGGCCCTTTATTCAATCCATTATTTTTGCTTTTAGTCAGTTAGATGTTTCTCCTGAAGGGTATAATTTAATCTTTGTAGGTTTTAGAAATTTTATAAAAGCTCTTAGAGAAGATCCAAACTTTGTTAGGTATTTAACTAACGAAATAGGGAATATGCTTGTTAATATTCCTTTGATAATAATGTTTTCTCTCTTCATAGCAATTCTTTTGAACCAAAAATTCAGGGGAAGAACTTTTGTAAGAGCTATTTTCTTTTTACCTGTAGTAGTAATGTCAGGAGCTTTACTTTATGTACTTGAAAGCAATTCCATGGAACAATTTACTATGGGGGCTCAGGCTGGAATGGCTCTATCTAATTCTCCGTTTTTGAGAGGTATAGACTTTAGACTTTTCTTAATAAGAATAACTGGTAATATACCTTTCTTAATGCCTGTGATTAATGCCATTGACCGAATATATGAGATTATATGGAAATCAGGGGTTCAAATACTAATATTTCTTGCTGGTTTACAGTCTATACCTACATCCCTTTACGAAGTTGCTCATGTAGAAGGAGCAACCGCTTGGGAGACTTTCTGGAAGGTTACTTTACCTATGATATCTCCAATTATTTTGGTAAATGTAATTTATACTGTGATTGATTCTTTCACAGATTATAGTAACGATGTTTTAAGATATATCCTTGAAGTCGCCTTCAGACAATTGAATCATGGTTATAGTGCAGCGATAGCTTGGCTTTATTTTGTCATCATTGGTATAGTTCTCTTAATTATTATGTGGGCACTTTCAAAGAGAGTGTTTTATATGAACGAGTAAAGGGAGGCATATAAATTCATGAGTATATACAGAAAATATGGAAAAGAAGAACTTATATTGATATTTAAAAATAAAGTATATAAGTGGTTTATAACTCTTCTTAAAATTATGCTTTTTATTGGACTTTCTTACGTATTGCTACGCCCTGTGCTGTTTATGTTGAGTACTGCTCTTAAAAGTAGGGAAGACTTAATTGATCCCACAGTAGTATGGATACCTAAGCATCCAACTCTTGAAAATTTCAAGAAAGCTTTTGAGTCTCTTAATTATTTAAATGCTTTTAAGAATAGCTTAATAATTTCTATTCTACCTGCAATCTTTAATGTTATTTCTTGTTCTATGATTGGTTATGGCCTTGCAAGATTCAAGTTTAAGGAAAGGGAATTGATTTTTGCATTAATTCTATTCACTTTAGTGGTTCCTCCTCAAGTATTGCTAATTCCTCTTTATGTCTTTTATCAAAGATTTGATATTCTTGGGTTAATCAAGTTAATTAAAGGTGAAACCTTAAATCTCTTAAATACTTATTATCCAATAGTTCTTCCTACCATATTAGGAGGTGGTTTAAGAAGCGGACTTTTTATTTATATTTTTAGACAGTTCTTTAGGGGTATGTCAAAGGAATTGGAAGAGGCTGCGTATGTGGATGGAGCTTCTCCATTTCAAACTTATCTAAGAATTTTTGTACCCAACTCTATTCCTGCTATTGTGACAGTTTTTTTGTTCTCTTTGGTTTGGCATTGGAATGATGTTTTTGAACCCTCAGTATTTATTGGAGATTTTGATAAATATACTCTATCTCTTAATTTAGCCAATATTAGAGCAATAATTACTGGAGGAACACAGATTTTTGATCCCTTATTAATACTTCCTCCTCAGTATGCTGGAGCTATTTTGGTTATTTTGCCCATGTTGATCTTTTATATATTTACCCAGAGATTCTTTGTGGAAAGTGTGGAGAGAACAGGGATTGTTGGATAAAAAAATTTTTTGGGAGGTGTTTCCATGAAGAAGGTAGTTTTAATAAGCTTAATCTCTTTACTTCTCTTAACGGTATCTTTCTCTCAGTCGGTGAAAGAGATTGTAATTTATGATGGAGAAACTGAAAATACTAATCTATCAGCTTTGGGATATTGGATTGCACCAGAAGGTTGCAAGGTAGAGGAAATGGAAGGTATAGCATATTCTGGTAAGAAATGTTTAAAAATAGATTTTGTATGGAATAGTTGGTGGGCTGGAATGGGGATTAACTTTGCTAAGTGGAATTTTGAGGATAAGGATAAGATTTTAGATCTTTCCAATTACAAAGCTCTTGAGTTTTATATAAGGGCTGAAAAATTGGACAACTATAATCTTTTGGTGACCATTGTGGAAGCTCCTGCACAAAAAGATGGAAAGGAATTTTATTCTGAGAAGTATACCGTAATGGGAGGGGTTCCAACTCAATGGACAAAAGTTTCTATTCCTTTAAAGTCCTTTGTAACAGTAGATAAGAAAAGAATTTGGGGAATGAGCATTGAAGTAACAGGCATTCCTGAAGGGAAAGCGGTGCTCTATGTAGATAATATTAAATTTGTCAAAGACTGAGGTGAATTAAATGAAGGAAGTATTAATTATAGTTTTGTTAATTCTTATCTGTCTTGGGTCAGGCAAACTGTATGCTATCACCTATAAGGGTAGTTTCCATTATATAGATCCCCATAAGGCAATTGAAGAAATGGATCCTGGTTGGAATCTGGGTAATGCTTTAGATGCCATACCTGATGAAACTTCATGGGGAAATCCCAGGACTGAGGAATATGTTTTTGAGGATATAAAGAAAACTGGTTTCAAAAGTGTGAGAATTCCTGTTACATGGATTGATCATATGGGACCTGCTCCAAATTATAGGGTTGATGAAGATTGGATGAATAGAGTAGAGGAAGTAGTAAATATGGCTCTAAGGAAGGATCTATACGTAATAATTAATGTACATCATGACTCTTGGCGGTGGCTGAGTAAGGAGATGAAATCGGACAAAGAAGCCACGATTGATAAACTTGAGAAATTGTGGCTTCAAATAGCAGACAGATTTAAGGATTATTCAGAAAAGCTAATTTTTGAGATTATTAATGAACCAACGTATGAAGGATTTTCTGAGGAAGAGGCAGGTGCTCTGCAAAATGAAGTAAATGAAAGGATTTTAAAGGTGATAAGAAATTCTGGAGGATATAATGATAAAAGACTGGTAGTAGTCCCTCCATTGTGGACTGACACATATAAAGCAGAAAAATATTTTGTGCCTCCAAAGGATCCTAATATTATAATAGGTATACATTATTACTCTCCCTGGGATTTTACCGCTAACTGGTGGGGAAGAAAAAGCTGGGGCACAGAGAGAGATAAGGAACAGATGGATAAAGATATAAAAATTGTAAAGGAAAAGTTTCCTACTTACGCTTTTATCATTGGGGAATATGGGCTTTTTAATGGTAATAAACCTGCTGAATGGTACTATTTTGATAATCTTATTAGAGTTGCTAAGAAGTACAAGATGGCAACTTTTTACTGGGATAATGGGGAGAATTATGATCGTAGGAATAGGATTTGGAGAGATGAACAAGCAATAAAAGTTATTATAAATGCTTCTTATGGCAAAAGAAATGCTTTTTTAAATCCAGGGGTCTTATATGTTAGAGAAAATAAAATAAAGGACGAGAATATAGAAATAGAACTAAATGGAAATTCTTTGATTGGAATATATTTAAATGGAAAAACTTTACAGCAAGGTAAAGATTATATTCAAGAGTCTCCAGACAAGGTAATTCTTAAAAGGGAATTTTTAGAAAATATTGTTAAACCACAAAATTATGGTATATTGGCTACCCTTAACTTTAGGTTTACGGAAAGTGCAGACTATCCTTTAAGTATAATACAGTATAAAGATCCCATGCTTCTTGACAAACCTTTTAATATTATAAGGGGGGTTCCTATAGATTTAAGATTTATTATAGCTTTTAATGGTACAAAGCTTTGTGCTATAAAAATTTTTGATGCAGAAACAGGAAGACCCATAAGAGATTCATGGACACCGTATTTAAGAGGATGGGATGATTTTTCTGTGGTTGATTCTCAGGTGGTTGTAAAGAAGCACGTTTTTGAGAACCTATCAAAGTATCAGAATATAAAGAATATTAAAATAATTTTTGAATTTTTCCCAGGAATTTCTCTTGAAACAGTTGTTAAGGTAATTTAAGACAATATAATGCTATTTTGTAGCAATATTGTGTTAGAGAATACATATAAAAAATTATAAAATTTAGTATAATCAAATGAAAATATTTACAATAAAGGGGGATTGATAGAGTTAAATTTAGTCTTGAAAAATTTAATCTCTCTTAAATTAACCTTGAGGGAGGAGGTTTTAAAATGGCTAAAAGTAAAATTTTTGTAATTTTTTTCTTGGTGTTTTTTGCTTTTTTAACTTTTGTTCCAGGATTTGGACAGAGGGTTTATCAGTATAAGGTGGGAAATTATGTGCTCAATATTGATACTCAGAAATATAGAGGGAAGACCATTTATGTATGGCAACATTGGCCTGAAGAAGAAAAGAGTAGTATTCCTGATGTAAGATCACCAAAAGAAGCAAGAGAAGAATTTGAAAAAATAACAGGAGCAAAAGTAAAAATAGTTTATGTAACTTGGGAGACTAAGGTTGAGAAACAGACAGCTGCAATACTTTCAGGTTCTGGTTGTGATATTGTTTATATTGATAGTAGGCAAAAACCTACTTGGATGATGAAAAAGATGCTCCTTCCTTTAAATAGGTATATTGACTTCAATAATAAAGATCTTTACAATGCTGTAGGCTTTAGAAAACCTATTCTTGATTACTTTACTTGGAGAGGTCAGATTTATGCGGTAACTAATATCTACAACGATAATGTATTCCCATACATACTTTACTATAATAAAGAGAAATTTGAAATGGCAGGACTACCCGATCCTCTCGAACTTTATAAACAAGGTAAATGGACATGGGAGACCTTTTTCAATTTAGGTAAACAGCTTACTCAAGATACTAATGGTGATGGAAAAATAGACCAATATGCTTATGCAAGTTGGAGAACGTATGCTCCATTTCTTTGGACTAACGATGTTATGCCTATAAAATATGTGGGTGGAAGACCAGTATTTAATCTTGACAATCCAAAAGCCTATAAAGCATTTCAAGCTGTTTATGAAATGGATGCAAAATACAAGATGAGACCTGCGGATTGGTGGACTGATCCTCAGGGGAGATTCCAAAAGGGCATCACCTGTATGGATTATTGGGGTCCATGGGATATTTCTAATATGAGAAATGCTCTCGGTAAAAAGTTAGGCATGGTTCCATTCCCAAAGGGTCCTGATACTAATAAGAAGAGTGCTGATGAGGGTGATGATTCTGCTTGGGCAATAGCTTCTTCTTCAAAGGATCCTGAGCTTGCTGCTTTATATCTTTTGTGGATGTTGATGCCAACGGACAAAGAGAAAGAATTGATTGTCAAGAATCAGATTGAGAGGGTCGGAGGAAAAGAGGTGTATGATATTTTAATGGATGCAGCAACAAGGACAGTTATAAATCCTGCTGCTGGGATTCCAGGATTTAGCGAATTAATGGACCAAATTGACACAGCAAATCCAGCAAAATCTATAAAGGCTTTGAAACCTAAGTTTGAAGCTGCAATAAATGCTGTTTTAGAGGGATTAAAATAATTAAAAAGATAGACCTGCTGGGATTACAGTCCCAGCAGGTCTCTTATTTTTTTATATTCGAAATATACCTTTTCAAATTCCTCTTTATTTTGGGAGTATATAGTTAAGAAACTTTTCTCTTTAAAGTTTTCTAATTCTTTGTTTAAAGCTTTTGAGATTAGTAAAGCTAAGCCTTTAGATGTTAATTCTTTTTCTTTTGAGATATGAAGAGGCATATTTATTATGTTGGCTTTGAGTTGTAGGAGAGATTTATATCTTGTCATTCCACCAGAGACTATGATTTTTTTAATCTCAAAATTCTTTTTTAAACTTTCAATAATGGTTTTAGTTTCAAAAAATACTCCTTCCCAAATGGCCTGCCCTATATCTTTTAAAGAGGTATTTAAATCAATCCCATAAAAAAATGCTTTTATAATCTTTGAGTTTCTATTTTCCTTTCCCATTAAGTAGGGGAAGAATAAGATCTTTGATGATTTTTCTGTTTTGACTTTAAAACTAAGCTTTAACTTTTCTTTTGTCCATTTCGTTATTCCTCCCGAATATGGTATTCCTGCTATTACATAATAAAGATTATTCCAAATGCAACCCACAGAATAGCCTAATTCTTTTATAGATTCTATAAGCATAGGCTCCTTAGTGTGCGCTAAAATGGCTTCTGCTGTACCCCAAGAATCATAAAGAGTTTTAGAGAGATCCAAAGTTAGGCTACCTATAGGATGATCATGTCCTCCTAAAACGTATATTTGTTCTTTCTCTTCTATAATGCTTCCTGCTGGCTTTACTTCTGGAAGTTTTTCCATAGGAATTTCACACAGATTTAATATTTCCTCTGACCATTTTTTGTTCCTTATATCAAAAAGAAGCATTCTGCTTGCAAGAGAGTAGTCTGTAATAGGTTTTCCTGTAAAGTGATAATTTATAAAGTCTATGACGTTTAACCATTTATAAGAATTTCTCCATAGATCTTTATAGTGTTTTTTAAGCCACAGAATTTTTGCTAAGGAATACTTAGGATTAATTTTTAAACCTGTAATCTCAAAGATTCTTTCCCTACTTAGTTTTTTAAGGATTTTAAGTTCTTCTCCTCCTCGATGGTCGAGCCAAGTATAAACAGGAGTTAGAGGCCTTCCTTTTTTATCAATAAGTAAACCTGATTCTGCCATTCCTCCTGTGGAAATACCCGTTATTCTATTTTTATATTTTCTCTTAAATTTTTCAGTAATTTCCTCTATTGTATTTATCAATCTAAGAGGATTAATGGTTTTATCTCTTTCTATAGGTGTATTTATAGATTCTTTTTTTAAAATTTTCCCCTCTTCACTCCAAATTATAATCTTTATATTTGTTGTTCCAAGATCAATAGTAATATACATAGCTCTTTTATGATATAATACAAAAACTTAAAGATTCAATGGGGAATCATAAGATGATGAAAATATTTATTACAGGACAACCGGGAGTTGGAAAGACGACTTTACTGAAGAAGATATACAACTTTTGTAGGGAGAAGAGTATAGTTGTTTGTGGCTTTATCACTGAGGAAGTAAGAGAAAATAGATTTAGAATAGGATTTGATCTTATAACCTTAGGAGATAATCAGAGATTAAACTTTGCCTCTATCTATAAGGAAACACCTTATAAATTTGGTAAATATTTCCTTGATATAGCGGCTTTAGAAAATGTTATGGATAGGATTTTTTGTATAGAGGCTGAGGTATATATAATTGATGAAATTGGAAAAATGGAATTTTTCTCTGAGAGGTTTAAGGAGAAAATTCATAAAATTATGGAGAATGATAAGCTAAATATTGTCGCATCTCTTCATAGAGATTTTGTAAAAGAGTTTAAAAAATACGGAAAAGTTTATTATTTAACTCAAGACAATAGAGATTTGGTTTTTGAGGAAGTAAAACAGGAAATTTTAATATTAAAAAAATAATTTTTTTGGTTGTTAATTTATACTAAATTGGTATAAAATAAAAAAGAAAGGAGGTAGCGAAAATTGAAGAAAGTTGAACTGCCCATATCTGGAATGAGTTGTGCTTTGAGAATCGAGAATGCCTTGAAGGAAGTTGGAGAGATAGCAGATGTAAAAGTGAATTTCTCCTTAGAGAGGGCTGAAATAACTTTTAGTGATGAGATTAACTTAAAAATTATAAAAGAAAGGATTGAGGACATAGGTTATGGACTTATTACTTCAAAAGTGTAATTTCCTGTTTTGGGGATGAGTTGTGTGAATTGTGCAAAGAAAATAGAGCGTGAGTTGATTGAAGCCTTAGGGATAATAGATGTCAATGTAGACTTTGCAAAAGAGAAAGTATTTGTGGGATATGTTCCTACTTTGATTAGCATTAAGGATATTAAGAAAATTATTGAAGATCTTGGTTATATTCTGATGGTTGATGGTCATGGAAAGGAAACAACAATTGAAGAAGCGAAAGAAAAAGAGTTAGAAGATATTAAAAGAAGATTCCTTATAAGCGTAATATTGGCTATACCAGTATTCTTAGGAAGTATGGTTTTTAAATTGAAGTCTGTCTTTTTGTTCCTTTTAACTACACCTATTCAGTTTTATGGTGGTTATCCTTTTTATAAAAATGCCTATTTAGCAATTAGACATAAGTTCTTTGACATGAATACCTTGGTTTCTTTAGGCACCACTTCCGCATATGTTTATAGCGTATTAAGTACTTTCTTTCCTTCAATTTTTAGTGAAACTAATATAAAGCCTGAAGTTTATTATGATAGTTCTGCAATAATTATTACTTTTTGTTCTTTTAGGCAAGTTTTTAGAGAAGAGAGCTAAAAGTAAAACCTCTCAGGTTATTAATAGACTCTTATCTTTAAAACCTGAGGTTGCTTTTGTTAAAAGAGGTGAAGATTTTGTTGCTATTCCTGTAGAGGAGATATTAAAAGGAGATATAATTTTGATAAAACCTTCCATGAGAATACCTGTAGATGGGGAAATAATAGATGGTACTTCTTATATCGACGAATCCATGTTGACGGGAGAAAGTACAACAAAGGAGAAGAAAGTTGGCGATGAGGTCTACGAAGGAACCATAAATATTAATGCTGTAATAAAGATAAAAGCCAATAGAATAGGACAAGAAACTTTACTTTCTAGGATAATAAAGAAGTGTAGAAAAGTAGTTATGGTAGGAGATGGAATTAATGATGCTCCTGCTCTTGCAAGGGCAGATCTTGGTATTGCGATGGGAAGTGGCACTGATATTGCTATTGAGTCGGGAGATATAGTCCTTGTGAATGGTGATTTGAGGGGGGGTTTAAGAGCATTAGAACTTACAGAAAAAACCTTTAAAACCATTAAGTGGAATTTGTTTTGGGCTTTCATATATAACATTATTGGAATTCCTATAGCAAGTGGAGCTCTTTACCCCTTCTTTGGGGTTTTATTAAATCCTATGTTTGCAGGGATAGCAATGGCTTTTAGTTCTGTGTTTGTAGTGACAAATTCTCTAAGGTTAAAAAAATTTAAGGTATCTATATAAAGGAGGTGTAAGTGATGTGTTGGTATTTTGGATTTCCCTTTTGGGGTACCCCATGGTTTTTGGGAGGTCCCTTTATGATGTTTGTGGGTTTAATATTTTGGGTTTTTGTATTTGGAATATTTTTCTACCTTATAAAGAGGAATACGAAAAATTAAGAGGTCTATTGTCTTAATTTTGATTGAAAGGAGGAGTTTTATGAGTGAGGTTTTTGGACTAAGGAAAGAAAGAAAAGAAATGTTAAAAGAGTTGATAAGAAAGATACACAAAGGAGAAGATCCTGAAAAGTTAAAGACCCGGTTTAAAGATATCTTTGGTAGTGTAACTACTACAGAAATAGCGGAAATAGAACAGGAATTAATACAAGAAGGAATGCCAAGAGAGGAAGTAATGAGGCTATGTGAAATACATCTCAAGGTTTTTGAGGAGGCCTTGGAAAAGGATAAAGTGGATTCGCAAGCAGGGCATCCTGTAACTATATTGATGTCGGAGCACAAGAAGCTTATAGAGTTCTCAGAAAGATTAAAGAAAGCTGTTGAAGAGCTGAAATTGGCTGGGGATTTTGAAGAGGGTGAAGATAAGCTACGGGAGATAATAGATATAGTGGACCATTTTAAAGAGGCTGAAAAACACTATCTGAGAGAGGAAAATGTTTTGTTTCCCTATTTGGAAAAGCATGGTATAACAGAACCTCCTGCAATAATGTGGATGGATCATGATAAAATTAGAAGTATTAAAAAGGGAATCTTTAACATGGTTGAGAGCTTTCAAGGTTTTTCTTTTGAGAATTTTGTAAATACTTTGCTATATAAAGCAGTTGAACTTGGAGATACTATGTCTTCTCATTTTTATAAAGAGAATAACATCCTTTTTCCTATGGGGCTTCATGTAATAACAGAAGAGGAATGGAGAGATATAAGAATTCAATTTGATGAGATAGGATATTGTTGTTTTACTCCCCCAGAAGTTTTAACTCCTGTGGAAAGAAAAAAAGAAGTTTCTGTTCAAGTTGAAGACAAAATGAGACTTCCTTCAGGAAGTTTTACCTTAGCTGAGCTTAAAGCAGTTTTAAACACTTTGCCAGTAGATATAACTTTTGTAGACAAAAATGATGAAGTCAAGTATTTTAACGAAACTAAGGATAGAATTTTTGTAAGGACAAGGGCAGTTATTGGGAGAAAAGTCCAACAATGTCATCCACAGAAAAGCGTGCATATAGTAGAAAAGATACTTGATGAGTTTAAAAAGGGTACAAAAGATCATGCAGACTTTTGGATAAATGTGAATGGGAGGTTAATTTATATAAGGTATTTTGCGGTAAGAGATGAAGATGGAAATTACCTTGGTACTCTTGAAGTTACTCAAGATATAACAGAGATTAAAAAGATTGAAGGAGAAAGAAGATTATTAGATTGGTAAAGGAGATGACAAAAATGGCAAAGGATCCTGTTTGTGGAATGGAGGTAGATGAGAGGAACCCACCTGCAGTTTCTGAGTATAAAGGGAAAAAGTATTATTTTTGTAATAAGGCTTGTAAGATAGAATTTGATAAAGATCCAGAAAAATATGTAAAAAAGTAAATAAATTTTAGAAGGGTGGAAAAATTTCCACCCTTTCTTTTATAACGTCTCTTTAAACCATTTTATAGTTTTTTCAATAACTTTTTCCTCCCATTCAATGGAATTAAAGGTGTGATCTGCATTTTCTATAATCTCAAGTTTTACTTTATGAGTATCCTTTAACCCGTTAAAGTAATCGTATGCATGTTGTATTGGCACTACTATATCTCCACCTCCATGAATTATAAGAACAGGTATACTTCTTTTCTTTATCTCCTCAAGAGGCTTTATGTTTACTATTTCGCTTAAAAACTCCTTTCCTACTGGGTTTCCTCCAAGATCAATAAAATCTCCATAATCTTTAATTCTTGAAACTTCCTCAGGGGATCTGTTAAAGAAGATGTCAAAATGGCATACTGCAGACCAAAGTACACAGGATTTAATTAGAGAATTTCTTCCCGAGGTTATACTTGCTACTGCACCTCCCATGGAAAGGCCAAGAATTCCTATTTTCTCTTTATCAACTAAATTGCTTCTTGCCAAATAATCAATAGCAATCATGGCATCAGATACTTCACCTTCTACAGTCATGTCTTTAAAGGATCCTTCACTATCTCCTGAACCTCTAAAATCAATACGTAAAGCTCCTATGCCTTCTCTTGTCAATGCTTCTGCTGTTTTTACAAATATTCTATGGGGTTCTACTTTTGTTCCTGTAAATCCATGGCAGAAAAGGACAAAGGGTGCAGGTGTCTTTTCAGGGATGTGTATAACTCCAAAGATTTTTTGTCCTTGATTTTCCAATACTACTGGTTCTCTTGTTTCCATATTGGCACCTCCATTTTAAATCTTTATAAAGATATTATAAAATAGTTTTTGGTGGATGAATTTGTGATCTTAAATCAAAAATCAAATTATTTCTTAGACTGGAAAGAGGTTTTTGAGAATGAGAATCCCATTTTTCTTGAGATAGGAATGGGAAATGGGGAATTTATTGTCCATATGGCCAAGGAAAATCTAAATGCTAATTTTATAGGAATTGATGTTTCTAAGGAGATTTTTAGAAAAGCTGTAAGTAGAGTAAAGAGATCTGGTTTGAAGAATATTAGACTTATGAGGATTGAGGGAAGTGAATTTCTTTGTAAATTTGTAAAATCTGAAACTCTTTCTGGAGTCTATATTAATTTTCCTGATCCATGGCATAAAAAATCTCATAAGGAGAGAAGATTGGTAAATGAACCCTTCATTTATTTGGTTTCGGATAGATTAAAGAATGAAGGTATTTTTATTTTTGTCTCTGATAATGAGGAATATACTAAGAGTGTATGGGGTCTTTTAAAAAAGTTTGATAATTTTTCTCCGTTATGGGATCATGGTTTAAGAAGGGATTTTCCTGAGTATTATAAAACGAAGTATGCGAGAAAATGGCTTGCTTTAGGACTTCCAATTTATTATATTGGTTTCAAAAAGACTGGAAACATAGAGATTCCAGAGTATGTGAAGGAATATTATCCTCTTTTGAATTTATCTAAGGAGGATTTATATATGCCTCTTGTGGAATTTAAAATTAAAAAAGAAAAAAGTAGTGAATTTATTAAAGATATATTATCTATTTTGCCGAAAGGTTTAATATACAGAGATAAAAACGCCTTAATTAAAGTTTTAGATTTTTATTATAATGAAGAGAGTATAATAGCAGATATAGTATGTGTAGAGGGATCTTTTAGACAGAGATTTTTTTTAGATATTAGTTTAAAAAAAGAGGTTTTAAAAATCTCTATTCACGATTCTGACGATCCTGATCCAACTTTTGGGATACATAAAACCTTAGCAATTTTTGCATCTATTTTAAAAGAAAAATTTACCGGATTGGAATTACTTCAGAACACTACAAGAATTAAAGAGGTATGATAATTTTTATAACCTCTGCTTTTTTAATTTGACATAAAATTTTTATCCATTTATAATACTATGGTTCCTTTAATTTAGCCCAGTGAGGCTAAGAAGGAGGAAAATTGATTAAAAGATATATAGTTAAGGTAAATAAGGCGGGTATATCCATGAAAGTGGGTATACCCGCCTTTTTTATGCCTATGAAGGGAGGAAAAAGTATGTATTTTCAAGAGAAGGCAAAGATAATGGATAAAGAAGCCATAAAAAGAGCCTTAAGGAGAATTGCTCATGAAATAGTGGAAAGAAATAAGGGAATTAGTAATGTAGTTCTTATTGGAATAAGAAGGAGAGGGGTTCCTCTTGCACAAAGACTTCAACAGTTTTTGAAAGAGATTGAAGATATAGAGGTTCCTGTGGGAAGTCTTGATATTACCCTTTATAGAGATGATCTTAATCTCCGCTTGGAACAGCCTAAGGTTGGAAAGACCGAAATAGATTTTCCCATTGAAAATAAAGATGTGATTTTAGTGGATGATGTACTTTACACAGGAAGGACAGTAAGATCTGCTCTTGATGCTCTTATGGATATAGGGAGGCCCAAAACAGTTCAGCTTGCTGTTTTGGTGGATAGAGGACACAGAGAGCTTCCCATAAGGGCTGACTATGTGGGAAAGAATGTTCCTACTTCTCGAAAAGAACAAATTGAGGTAAGACTTGAAGAGATAGACGGGGTAGATGAGGTAGTTATTGGGGAATGGAAGGAGGACTAAGTATGTGGAAGAGAAAAGATCTTATAGGTATAGAGGAGCTTTCAAGGGAGGAGATTGAAGTAGTAATTGAGACTGCTTTAAGTATGAAGGATATTTTGAAAAGACCTATTAAAAAAGTTCCCACATTAAGGGGAAGAACTATATGTACCCTTTTTTATGAGCCAAGTACGAGGACAAGATCATCTTTTGAACTTGCTGCCAAATATTTAAGTGCAGATACTGTGAGTATTGCTACAGCCACAAGTAGTGTGCAGAAGGGAGAAAGTCTTCTTGACACTGTCAAAACCTTAGAAGCTATGGGAATTGATTTATTTATCATTAGGCACAGCGCTTCGGGTGTGCCTTCTTTTATTGCGAAGAATATAAAGGCTGGAGTTATCAATGCAGGTGATGGCATGCATGAGCATCCTACCCAAGCTCTTTTAGACGTTTTTACAGTATACGAAAAGAAGGGAAAGCTTGAGGGTTTAAAGATAGCCATAGTGGGGGACATATTTCATAGTAGGGTTGCAAGATCTAACATCTATGCTTGGAATAAGTTGGGAAGCAATGTGATCCTTTGTGGTCCTCCTACCTTAATACCTCCATATATAGAAAACCTTAATGTTAAGGTTACCTATGATCTAAATGAGGCAATAGAAGATGCTGATATAATTTATGTCTTAAGACTCCAGTTAGAGAGACAAAAAAGGGGACTATTTCCTACTTTACGTGAATACCATATGTTTTATGGAATTAATCAAGAAAGGATAAAAAAGGCAAAAAAAGATGTCCTTGTGATGCATCCTGGTCCTATGAATAGAGGGGTTGAGATATCTTCCGAAGTTGCAGATAGCCTTATTTCGGTTATAAATGAACAAGTTACAAATGGAGTTGCAGTTAGAATGGCTCTTCTTTACCTTATGTTAGGAGGGAAAAGTGATGAAAATCCTGTTTAAAAATATAACTCTTGTTTATCCTGAAAAAGACAAAGAAGAAATTGGAGATCTCTATATAGAAGATAGAATAATAAAAAGAATTGGTAAAGGCTTAGATATCAACGGAAATGTGGAGGTTATAGATGGAAAAGATAAAATTGTAGTACCGACTCTTGTGGATATTCATGTACATCTTAGAGAACCTGGCTATGAGTGGAAGGAGACTATAGAATCGGGAAGTAAAGCTGCTGTTGCTGGAGGATTTACTGCTATTTGTTGTATGCCTAATACTAATCCGCCTATTGATAACAAAGAAATGGTGAGATTTATCTATGAAAAAGCAGATATTGTTGGACTTTCACGAGTATATCCTATAGGAACTATTACAAAAGGAAGAGAAGGAAAAGAAATATCCGAGATGGGAGATATGTTTATGGCAGGTGCAAAAGGCTTTTCGGATGATGGGAGTTGTGTGATGAACAGCGAGGTTTTAAGATGTGCTCTTGAGTATTCAAAAATATTCAATGCACCAATAATTGAGCATGCAGAAGACACGAATCTTACATTAGAGGGTAATGTAAACTTTGGAAAGATATCAACTCTTCTTGGTTTTAAAGGTATGCCTTGGGTTGCTGAGGCAAGCATAGTGGCAAGGGATGTTTTTCTTTCCGCCTTAACGGGAGGAAGATTACATATTGCTCATATTTCTTGTTGGCAAAGTTTGGACATGATAAAGTGGGGAAAGGAGCATGGAGCAAATATTACTTGTGAAGTAACACCTCATCATTTAGTTCTTACTGAAGATGCTGTAAAGGAAATGAACTATGATACAAATACTAAAATGAATCCTCCTTTAAGAACTAAGGAAGATCAGGAAGCCTTATGGGAAGGTATAAAGAATGATCTTATTGATGTAATAGCTACAGATCATGCACCCCACCATTTGGACGATAAGATGGTAGAATATGGACTTGCAGAGTATGGGATATCAGGTTTAGAAACAGCTATACCCTTAGTTATTACTTACGGATATTATGAAAGAAAGATTCCTCTCTCAAAACTTTTTAAAAAGATGAGTTACAATCCTTGTAAAATTTTGAATTTGCCTTATATTCCTTTAGAGGAAAGTGTCCCTGCCAATCTTACTATTATAGATCTTTCCGAGAAAGAAGTAGAAAAGGAAAAATTCTTTTCAAAAGGTAAGAATACTCCGTTCCATGGATGGAGATTAAAAGGCTGGCCTGTCATGACTTTCGTAGAAGGACGTTTAGTTTACAGAGAAGGGAAGATTTTATGGTAAAGGATATAGTAGGAGAAATAGTTTTTAATAAAAAGGTTGGAAACAATATTTATATTCTGAGTTTAGAGGCAGAAGATGTAGGAGAAATTTACCCAGGGCAGTTTGCTATGCTAAGAATTGAAAATGGATATGATCCCTTTCTAAGAAGACCTATGAGCCTTTTTAAAAAAAATGGTAATAAGTACTATTTCTTGTATCAAGTTGTAGGAAGAGGAACAGAGATTTTAAGTAGAAAGAGAGAAGGTGAAGAAATAAGTATTTTGCTGCCCCTTGGGAACTCTTTTCCTAAATTGAAGGAAAGGGAAAATGTTCTTATTGTAGGGGGAGGAGTTGGGATAGCTCCTTTAAATTTTCTTGTGAATTTTTACAAAGACCAAGTTAATTTCTATACGTTTATAGGTTTTTCATCCTTTGTTCTTGAAGAGGTTTATGTAGACTTTAAAAATTACAGTAGAGAATTTGTCATCTCATCGGAAGACTCCTCCTTAGGATATAAAGGAAAAATCCTTGATTTTATTCCTGAGAATCTGGATAATTTTGAAAAAATAATCTCTTGTGGACCTTCTAAGATGTTAGAGATTTTAATGAAAAAAGTAAAAGATAAAGAAAAAGTTTATCTTTCCTTAGAAGAAAGAATGGGGTGTGGTTTTGGAATATGCCTTTCTTGTGCTGTTAGAGGAAAGAATAGACTTTTGCATGTTTGTAAGGATGGACCTGTTTTTTGTGGAACGGAGGTAGTTTTTAATGAGTAAAGTACAGGTAAAGGTTGGAAGTTTGACTTTTAAGAATCCAATTCTTCTCGCTTCAGGAACCTGTGGTAATGGTAAAGAAATTAACAAGTTTTATAATATCAACATATTGGGGGGATTTGTAACAAAAAGTATCACTATAAATCCAAGGGAAGGAAATCCTAATCCACGAATTTGGGAAAGTTATGCTGGTATTTTGAACTCTATAGGTCTTGAAAATGCTGGATTGGATAAGTTTCTTGAAGAGGAAATTCCTTTTCTTGAAAAATTAAATACTAATGTAATAGTGAGTATTGCTGGAGAAAAAAAAGAAGAGTACTACGAGATTGCGAGAGTCTTAAGAGAGTGTAAAATTTCTGGAATTGAAATTAATCTGTCTTGCCCCAATGTGGAAGGTGGTGGGATGCTCTTTGGAATTGATAGTGAGATGGTAAAGGAGATCACTAAAAATGTGGTAAATATAGTAGACAAACCAGTATGGGTGAAATTAACTCCTCAGGCAAAAGATATAATTGGAGTTGCAAAAGCGGTAAGGAGTGCTGGAGGAGAAGCAGTAGTAGTGTTCAATACCTTTTTAGGACTCGCGATTGATTGGAAGAAAAGAGAACCAGTTTTTAAAAGAATTTTTGCAGGATATTCTGGTCCGGCGATAAAACCAATTGTATTAAGATATGTTTGGGAACTATATGAAGAAAATATTCTTCCAATTGTGGGCTGTGGAGGAATAGTGAATTTTACAGATGTTCTTGAGTATATTTTTGCAGGTGCCTCTCTTGTTCAAATTGGATCTGCAAATTTTAGAGACCCTTGGATTGGAGAGAAGATTGTAAAGGAAGTTCAAAACTATTTTAAAGAGGAAAAAGTTGTTGACTTAATTGGGATTGCTCATAAAAATCATGAGGAGGTTGATAAGTGATGAGGAAATATTATCCTATTATAGTTGCTCTTGATTTTCCTGAGGAGAAAAGGGCATTAGAAATTGCAGAGAAGTTAGTTCCCTATATCAAGAATTTTAAAGTAGGGCTTGAACTTTTTTCAGTAGCAGGTCCTCATATAGTAAAAGCTTTGAAAGAAATGGGAACAAATGTATTTATAGATCTGAAACTCTTTGATATACCTAATACAGTGGTAAGAACCCTTGATAGACTTTTAGCTCTTGAACCTTTTATGGTTACTCTACATATTCTTGGTGGAGAGGAGATGCTTAGAGAATCTGTAAAGTTGGTTTCTCAATATAAAGAATCCAATAAGACTGAATATCCTTATCTTCTTGGGGTTACTGTTTTAACTAGTTTCAATGAAGAAACCTTAAGAAGAAGCTGGGGAATTTCAAGATCTTTGCCCGAACAAGTCCTTTTTCTTGCTCAACTTGCTCAGGAAACAGGCCTTGATGGAGTTATTGCTTCTCCTTGGGAGATTGAGCTTTTAAGAAATAACTTAAAAAGACCAATGTTGATTGTTACTCCTGGTATTAGACTTACTAAGGAAAAAACCGACGATCAGCAAAGAATTATGACTCCAAGAGAAGCTTTAGAAAGGGGTTCTGACTATCTTGTAATAGGACGTCCTATTACTCAGAGTCCTGATCCTTATGAGGTAATTCAAAATATAAGATCTCAGATTGAAGACATTGTTGAGAGCAGACTTTAGTATAAGGACAATTTTTACAACTGCTTGGATCTAATTTATTAATTTCCTTTATATAGCCTAAATCTCTTAACTGAAGAAGGATTAAATCCCATTCTTCATCAGAAAGGGAGAGGTCCTTCTTCAGTTTTTTAACATCTACTATATAGTTTGAATCCTTTAAATAATTTATTACTTTTTCAATCACAATATCCCTATAATGGACAAGATTTGGTGAAGAATAAAAGTAAAAACATAGGCATACATTAGAGAATAACCCATAGAGAAAAGGGTCCATTTAATAGATTTTGTCTCTTGGTATATGGTAGCTACTGTGGAAGCACATGGAATATATAGAAGTTGGAAGACTATAAAGCTAAAAGCCGCTATAGGGGTAATATTTTCTAAAAGGATCTTTCCAAGTTCACTCCCACTTACCCCATAAATGGCACTTAAGGTGGAAAGGGTTGCTTCTTTAGCGACAAATCCAGAGAGAAGTCCCGTAGTAAGTTCCCAATTAAAACCCAGGGGTTTCATAAACAGAGAAAAGAATCTACTAATTTCTGCGAGAATTGAGTTTTGAATATCTCCTGTTGGATAATGGGATAAAATCCATATAATAGCCGAAAGGAAAGCCATAACGGTTCCTGCTCTTACAAGAAAATGTTTTATTTTATCCCAAATATAAAGAAGTACCAATTTTGGATTTGGAATTTTATATATAGGAAGCTCCATGAGTAAAGGATTGAAGGACGTTTTTAATACTTTTGTCCTTAGGATTTTTCCACTAATAAAGATAGATATAAAACTTATGAGATATAAGAGTATAAGAAGAAAAAATGCTTGCTTAGGAAAGAATATACTTAGGAAAAAAGAAGCTACAAGTATTCTTGGGACACATGGTATAAAGGAATCTAAGATTATTAATAGTATTCTATCTTTTTCATCTTCTAAAGTTCTCGTAGCCATGACCCCTGGGACATTACAACCAAAACTTATCACTAAAGGAATTAGAGACTTTCCATGTAATCCTAAGATATGCATTAATCTGTCGGACACAAAGGCTAAGCGAGCCAAATATCCTGAGTCTTCAAGCAGAGCAAGAAAGAAAAAGAAAAAAGTAATTAAAGGGGTAAAAGACAGTATAGTAGCAATTCCTTGCCATACTCCTTCTATAAGTAAATCTCTCCACCAATTAGGTAAGAAGACTAAAAGTGAAGAAAGTTTGTCTCCCATAAAGTCTAATACATTCTTGACAGGTTCTGCTAAGAAGTTATTTAAAGTAAAGGTTAGATAAAAAATTAATGCCACAATTAATATAGCTAAGAAACTACCCCATACAGGATGAGTAAAGTACTCATCTAATTTTTCAGTCCAAGATATGGCTTGTTTCTCTGGTTTTTCTAAAACTCCCTCTAAAATTTTTTTGATAAAATTGTATCTTGCAGTGGCAACTCTTATAGGATTACTCTCATTTTTCTCAATAAGTTCTTTTATTTTTTCCCAATCTTCTCTTTTTAATTTCTTTTTGCAGAGATCAGTTATTATAGGATCGCTTTCAAGAAGCTTTAGAGCTATCCATCTTTTTGGATAATCTTCTAAGTTTTCTGGCAAAATACTTTCAATCTTATTAATATCTTCTTCTAACTCCCCATAATCAATTTTTGTTGGATCTAAGTTGTCCTTTTCATATACTTCAATAACTTTATTGATAAGTTCATCAATTCCTATTCCCCTTGAAGCAATCATTGGAATAATTGGTATGTTCAATCTTTCTTCTAATTTTTTTACATCTAATTTATATCTTTTTGCTTTTAGGATATCTAACATGTTGAGACCTATAATGATATTGGGAATAAGTTCTCTTAACTGTAATAAGAGATAAAGATTTCTTTCAAGGGCTGAAGCATCCACAATAAGTATAACTATGTCAGGTTTTTCTTTTACAATGAATTCCCGAGATATTAACTCTTCTAAGGTATTTGCAGTCAAACTATATATACCGGGGAGATCAGTTATTTCCAATATGTAATGATCTTTTTCCACATATCCTACTTTCTTTTCTACGGTTTTTCCAGGCCAATTTCCTGTGTGCTGATTTAACCCTGTTAATTGATTAAAAACAGTGCTTTTTCCCACATTTGGATTCCCAGCGAGAGCAACCCTTATTTTAATTTTTTCCATTCTCCCCAACCTCCACTAAGATGCTTTCAGCAAGACCTTTGCCAAGGGCAAGATTTGTATCTTTTACTTTGATAATAACAGGTCCTAAAGATTTCTGAAGTAGAATGACCTCTTCTCCTGGGGTTATGCCCATTTCTGCAAGCCTTAAAATTTTACCTCTTCCTCCACGTATAGCAACTACTCTTCCTTTTTGTCCTTTATTCATTTCTATAAGTTTTTTAATCAATGATTATTCCTCCTTTTTGTTGATTTTTTCTTTGCATTCTTTACATACTCCTAAAATGTTTATATTACAAGATGTGATTAAATACTCTTTTTCGTCTACAGGTAATATTTTTAGTATTTCGTTCCAATTTTTAAATTCTCTTTCTTCCCTTTTTCCGCAGTAAATGCATTGAATATGAAGATGAGGCTTTGAATTGGATTCATAATGTACATGTCTCTCTTCAAAGGTTATGGCCTTTATATATCCAAGTCTTTCAAGGAGTTTACAAGTCCTGTAGACCGATGTAAAAGAGATGTTTTTACTCTGTTTTTTAAGATTTTCATAGATTTCATTTATAGAAAAATGTCCTGAGGGATTATTTTCGAAAAACTCAAGAACCATAAGTCTTGGTTTACTTAATCTTATTCCTCTTTCTTTTAAGCTCTCTTTTAAACTCATTTCTTTACCTGCAAAAATTTTTCATTTTGATTTCCATAATTAAAATACCATATTTGCAAAAAATTTGCAATTTTTATTTCCTTGACATAATTTTTGTTTTTTGTTATAGTGTGTTATGTATCTAATACAGTATTATTATTAAACTTGTTAATATTGGTTTAAAATTTCAGTGATATAAAAAATTAAAAAATTTAGATTAATGGGGGTGATTTATTTTGGAAACCATATTGCAGGTTGAGGACCTTAAAAAATCCTATGGCAAGATTGAGGCTTTAAAGGGATTAAGCTTTGAGGTTAAAAAAGGAGAGGTTTTTGCTCTTATTGGTCCTAATGGTGCTGGAAAAACTACTACTTTGAGAATTGTTGCTACTCTTCTTACTCCTTCCGAAGGTAATGTAGTTTTTATGGGGAAAAATCTTAAGGAGCACGCAGATTTTGTAAGGGAGAATATTTCTTACCTTCCCGAAGAAGCAGGTGCATATAAAAATATGAGAGGGCTTGAGTATTTGAGATTTATGGCAACTTTTTATGCAAAAAATGAAAGGGATGTAGAAATTTTTATTAATAGAGCAAAGGAAATAAGTGGACTTTCGGATAGATTAAGTGATAAGATTGGAACTTATAGTAAAGGAATGATAAGGAAACTTCTTCTTGCAAGAGCTTTAATGACAAAACCTGCTCTTGCTATTCTTGACGAACCCACTTCAGGTCTTGATGTTATGAACGCTCTTGAGATTAGGGAGATTATTAGGGAATATGTAAAGGAGGGAACATCTGTACTTCTTTCTTCTCACAATATGCTTGAGATTGAGTTTCTATCAGATAGGGTAGCCTTGATTGATAAAGGAAGGATACTTGAGGTGGGGACAGCGGAAGAATTAAAAGAAAAGTATTCTGCAAAAAATTTAGAAGAGGTATTTAGGAGGGTAGTACAATGAAGAAGTTTACAAACCTTCTTAAGAAAGAAATTAGGGAACTCGTTACTTTGCAATTGATAATTTCTCTTATTTTTACAATTATCCTTTTTAATTTTCTGGGAAGTTTGACTAAAAGTGAGATTAAAAAGTCGGTTCAATTAAGAGATGTATATGTATTGGATTTGGATAAAACTGATTTTTCTAAGGAGCTTTTGAATAATTTATCTGTTGGCGGTTTTAGAGTTAATCTTATAAATAAGGAAATTCAGAGAGAAGATAAAAACCTTGCCATTGATTATGCAAGGATGAAAAACTTAAATTTTCTTTTGATAATTCCAAGGGGCTTCGGAGATAAAGTTTCCAGTTTTCAATCTACAGAGGTTGAATTTTACTCCTTTATAAAGAGCTTTTCTATGGGAAGTACTGTGGGGAGTTCTATTGTTAATAATATAATAAATTCCATAAATAATTATGTGTCTAATAATTTCTTAAAAGCCAAATTTCCTAACTTGAATCCTGAAAGTATTAAAAATCCTATAAAAAGCAAAGAGTTTGTGATCATAAAGGATAGAATTGCTGAGGCTTCTTCTTCTGAAGTTATGAATTTCGTCTACTCTCAATCGGTTTTTATACCCATTGTGCTTATGCTTGTCATAACTTATGCTTCTCAAATGGTCCTTTCGGCTATTGCTCTTGAAAAGCAAGATAAAACCCTTGAGACCCTACTTACAGTACCTGTAAGTAGAAGGTATATTGTGGTGGCAAAGATGGCTGGAGCTGGAATTGTGGGACTGATCTCTGCAGGTGTATACATGTTGGGTTATAGATCCTTTTTCTCTGGCATAACAGGAGGAGTTGATATAAATAAATTAAGTAGTGATATCATTACCAAGCTTGGGATTTCCTTTACTCCTTATGGTTATCTCCTTCTTGGATTATCTTTATTTTTAGCTATTCTTAACGCTTTAGCTTTATCTACGATTTTGGGGGTTTTATCGGAAGATTTGAGAAGTGCTCAGGGTTTTTCTTTTCCTATCATTATTCTTATAATGATTCCCTATTTTCTTTCCCTTTTCACCGATATAAATTCCCTTTCTTTACCTGTAAAGCTGTTGGTTTATGCTATTCCTTTTAGTCATCCTTTTATTGCTTCCTCAAACATACTCCTTGGAAATTATAACATAGTCTATTATGGGATTCTTTACATGCTTATAGTATTTATAATTCTGATTTTTATTGCTGCAAGAATTTTCTCTACCGATCAAGTGATTACTATGAAATTGAGATTTGGAAAAAAAGCTAAGATTGGAGGGATTTAATCTATGAAGAAGTTTATTTTATTAACCTTTTTTATTGCAATTTTTGTCTCAAATATAGTCTGGGCAGAGTCAAGTTATAAGATTTATGCACAACTTTCTCCAAAAGAGAAGATGATAAGTGGAAAGGTAGAGGTGGATTATGAGAATAATACCCAAAAGGATTTAGAAGAAATATATTTTTATCTTCCCATGAATCTTTACAAAGAGAAAAATCCATATATTAGTAATGTGATTCAGGATTCTCAATATGTTAATGGGTTTGATCCAGCCTATACTAAAATAAATAGAGTAGAAGATGACAACGGGAAAGCTTTAGAATATACCCTTGAGGAAGGTAAAATACTTTCTCAGAATTATTCATTAAAAGATAATTATTTAAGGGTGAAACTTCCAAAGAGTCTTGCTCCAAAAGAAAGGTTTAGGTTAGTCATATATTTTGAAACGAAATTTCCTGAAGCCTATTTTGGGGATATGGCATACGCAAGTAATGCCTTTTTATGTCGATTTGGATGGTTCCCCTATGAACTTGCCCATACTCAAAATGGTTGGGATAAAGGTGGAATATTAGTTTCTGCTAACTTTTATTTAGAGCTTTTAGTTCCTAAGAGTTATCAAGCAGCAGTAGGTATGGATGAAGTTCAGGAAGAAGTTGCTGGAGATTGGAAAAGAATTATAGGCAAAAATACAAGTCCAAGAAGATCTCTTCCATTGGCTATTAGTAGTGAATATAGGGTTTATAAACTTTACGATGATAAATATCCTGAGATCTATGTGTACCATTATCCAGGAAGAGAATATAAGGCAAGAATTTTTGCTAGTTATGCTCGGGAGATTTACGACTATTATTCAAGACTCTATGGAGTAACAAAACATAAAAGAATAAATATAGTTGAGGGACAGACTTATGGACTTTATGGTATGACTTCCGACGGTTTGATTATAGTTGGGAAGAGTGCATTTAATTCTTCCGATTTAATAACTCCTTTTATTTTGGAAAGATTAAATGAATGTCTCTTGGCTCATGAAATTGCTCATCTTTGGTGGGCTATGGACATAAGCACAGATTTTGATAGAGAGAATTGGATTTCAGAAGGTTTTGCTCAATATCTTTCCATAACCTATTTTGAAAGAAAATATGGGGCAAAGGGAGGGAATCTTTTCCCTGACTTGGAAGATGATTATTTTTTGTCTTATATTAAAGATTATCTTTTAGGTGATTTAAATTTAAGAGAGTATATGGTGGAAATTCCCTATATTTATTATTTAAGAGATGGTTGGGATGAGGAAATAGTAAAAGATTTTTGGAATAGCTGTGCCAATGGTTATAGTGATAAAGTCTATAATAAGTCTTATCTTGCTTTGAGGGCTTTAGCTTATGAATTTGGGGAGGATAATTTTGATAATTATATTAAAAATTTGCACGAAAAGTATGAGAATAAGGTAATTACCACCGAAGAAATAAAAAGCAATTTAGAAAAATACAGTGGAAAAGATCTTTCGGAGTTCTTTAAAAAGTGGTTTTATTCAAAGGGAAAAGTAGATTATGAGATAGTAGGGATAAAAACTTTATACAAAGATGGAAAATATATAAACAGGATTGAAATCAAAAACAATGGAGAAATTAATATTCCTTGTGAAGTAAAAGTTTTTACTCAAGATAAACAAGAGAAGAAAGTTATATATGATGGAATTAGCAAGATTTTAGAAGTTGAAACCAATGTTCCTATAGATAAAGTAGTGATTGATCCCGATTCAAAAATCCCTGACGCTAATAGGGTTAATAATTGGTACCCAAGAAAAATAATTTTTACTTCTAAAAGAGAGATTCCTTTAGATGCTTATGTATTTTATTATGATTTAGTTCCGAGTTTTAGCATTGATTTTTCTACTTTTGAGATAAACTATGCGTCCTATCATTTAGAATTCTATGATCTTTTTAATTTTCATTTGCTTTTGGAAAGTTTTTATCAGGATGGATATAGAGGTGCAAATTTCATATTTACTCGCAATTTCCCCAAGGATGATAATTTTACCATGCAGTTTGTTTTTATGGAGCCTGATATTTGGGCAGGAAAGCTTTCCTTTACCAAAAATATATGGAAAAAATTTGACCTTGGCATAAGTAATAATTATTGGGATAAGGCATATATTTTGAATTTTTCTTTGTCCTATAATGAACTTTTGAATAATAAATTATATTTTGACTTTGTCATAACAAGGGTTGCAGACTATTATAAGAAGGCTTTATTAAGTCAATTTTCTCTGAGGACTGGATATTCAAGGGTAGGTTTTGACATGTATAGGGTTGACGGAGTTTTGAGCAAAGACTTCTTAATCTTTCCTCAGAGTACACTTAACATAACAGCTAAGGTGGGATATGTAGGTGGTAATCCTGATGAGGAAGAAAGGGTCAATCTTTCTGATTTCAAATCCTTGACCTCAGATTATTATGGAAATGTAAAACTTGCTTCTTTTATAAATTGGAATATTCCTATAGCTAAAGATTTAGAGTTGAAATTCTTTAATTTCTTTATATTACATAGACTTGAGACAAATGTTTATTTAGAATTTGGAGGAGTATGGGATAACATAAACTCTATTGATAAGGCTGGACTAAATTTAGGACTTGGATTTGAGTTTGTCTATAAATTTATTACTTTCTTTGATTTGCCATTAAATCTTTATATGGGATATGCTTTTCCTATATGGCAAGGAACACCTAATCCCAATGAGGTAGGAAGATTTTATTCCTATTTGTCCTTTGGATTGTAAATATCTTGTAAATTTTTGCCCCTTCTCCTTGGATAGAAGTTTTTTGAAGGTATAATCCTTCTCAAGGGGAAGGGCTTGTTTTTATTGTCTTTAAATAAATACTTTTATATAATTGGAGTTAAAGAAATTTTTGAAGAAAAGGAGAGGGATAGAAGGATGAAGAGATATAATCCACAGGAAATAGAGCCTAAATGGCAGAAGAAGTGGAATGAGGATAAGCTATATCATGTAACTGAAAGATCAGATAAACAAAAGTATTATACTCTTGTTATGTTTCCCTATCCTTCTGGAGATCTTCATATGGGACATATGAGAAATTATACCATTGGAGATGTGGTGGCAAGGTATTACACCATGAAGGGATATAATGTGCTAAATCCCATGGGATGGGATGCTTTTGGACAGCCTGCTGAGAATGCTGCTATAAAAAATAAAGTTCATCCTAAGGAATGGACCTATAGGAATATTGCAAGGATGAAAGAACAACTTTTTAAAATGGGCGTAGTTTATGACTGGGATAGAGAAGTTACTGCTTGTGCTCCTGATTATTATAAGTGGACTCAATGGATATTTTTAAAGCTTTATGAGCGAGGGCTTGCTTATAGGAAAAAAGCTCCTGCTAACTGGTGTCCTACTTGTAAGACAGTACTTGCTAATGAGGAAGTGATAGATGGAAGATGTTGGAGATGTAAAACTCCTGTGGAAAGGAGAGAGTTTGAACAATGGTTTTTTAAAATCACCGAATACGCAGAAGCTCTTTTAAATGATCTGGATACCTTAGAGCATTGGCCAGAAAAAGTAAAGTTAATGCAGAAAAACTGGATAGGAAAATCAGAAGGTCTTGAGTTTTATTTTGAAGTTCAAGGTATGGATGAAAAAATTTATGTATATACTACAAGACCTGATACCATTTATGGCGTAACTTTTGTGGTTCTTGCTCCTGAGCATCCATTGGTAGAAAAAATAACCACTCCTGAACATTTAGATAAGGTAAGAGAGTACATAAGACAAGCCAAGAATAAGAGCGAACTTGAAAGGCTCACATCAGAAAAGGAAAAAACTGGTGTCTTTACAGGAAGTTATGCAATTCATCCTTTGACTAAAAAACCTATTCCTATATATGTAGCAGATTATGTTCTTGCTACATATGGTACTGGTGCTATAATGGCGGTTCCTGCTCATGATTCAAGGGATTATGATTTTGCAGTTAAATTCAACCTTCCCATAATTCCAGTCATTACTCCTGACCCCAATAAGGCTCCTGAACTTCCCTATGAAGAGGAAGGAATAATGATAAATTCTGGCGAATACAATGGGATGAAGAGTTCTGAATTTTGGAAGTTAATTGTGGAAAAGTTTGAAAATTTAGGTATAGGAAAGAAAAAGGTTCAGTATAGACTAAGAGATTGGCTTATTTCAAGACAGAGATATTGGGGGGCTCCTATTCCTATAATATATTGTCCTAATTGTGGTATTGTGCCGGTACCTTATGAGGATCTCCCAGTAGAACTTCCTGAACTTTCTGATTTTGAACCTACGGGAACTGGAGAAAGCCCTCTAGCAAAGGTTCCGGAGTTTGTGAACACAAAATGTCCTAAATGTGGATCTCCTGCAAGAAGGGAGACCGATACTCTTGCAACTTTTGTGGATTCTTCTTGGTACTATTTCCGATATACTGACCCTCACAATGATAAGGAGCCTTTTTCAAGGAATAAAGCCGAATATTGGATGCCCGTAGACCAATATACAGGTGGAATTGAACATGCTATTTTGCATCTTTTGTATTCTCGTTTTATAACAAAGGTTTTATACGATGCAGGGTATAGTCCAGTAAGAGAGCCTTTCAAAAGATTATTTACACAAGGTATGGTTTATAAAGATGGTCAAATCATGTCCAAATCCTTAGGAAATATTGTCTCTGTAGACTATATGGTAGAAAATTACGGGGCAGATACCGCAAGACTTTTTATTCTCTTTGTAGCACCCCCTGAAGTAGATATTGAGTGGAGTGATGAAGGAGTAGAAGGAGCAAATAGATTCTTAAATAGATTTTGGAGATTGGTATTAGAGGATGCTGAGGTAGAGCCTAAAATAGATGAAGAACAAGAGAAGTTAATTAAGAGAAAACTTCATAAGACTATTAAGAAGGTTACAGAAGATATTGAAAATTTCAAATTTAATACCGCTATAGCAGCGATCATGGAGCTTACTAATCTTCTCTTTGAACATAAGAGATCCTTTGGAAGGACTCCTGCTTTTGAAGAAGCAATTAGAACTTCTATTTTACTTCTTTCTCCCTTTGTGCCTCATATAACCGAAGAACTCTGGGTTGAGCTTGGAAATGAGTATAGTGTACATATGCAGAAATGGCCCTCTTATGATCCTGAAATGATAAAAGAAGAAGTTGTGACGGTAGTTATACAGATAAATGGTAGGGTGAGGGATAGAATTGATGTGAATGCTGATGCTACCCAGGAAGAAATTTTGAAACTTGCTCTTGAGAGAGATAACGTTAAGAGGTATTTAGATAATAAGGAGATTAAAAAGATAGTGTATGTTCCAGGAAAGATATTGAGTTTATACGTATAGAAGTGAGTTTAAAAAGATTTTAACAAATTTAGAAGAATATAAGTGATATAATGTAGATTGAATTCAAGAAAAATTTAACGATTTCAGGAGGTGTTCTTATGGCAGTTAAAGTGGGTATTAATGGGTTTGGTAGAATAGGAAGACAAGTTTTAAAGGCTCTTTTTGAGAGGCATGGAGATAAGGTAGAGGTAGTTGCAGTAAATGATATTACTGATACTAAAACTCTTGCCCATTTATTCAAATATGATTCTAACTATGGAGTTTATAAAGGAGAGGTTAAATATACTGATAAGTCTATAATTATTGATGGAAAAGAAATTAGAGTTTTTGCTGAGAAAGATCCTGCTAATTTACCATGGAAAGATTTAGGTGTGGACATAGTCATAGAATCTACAGGTCTTTTCACTGATGCAGACAAAGCTAAAGTACATATGACTTCTGGAGGAGCCAAAAAGGTTATAATCTCTGCTCCAGCAAAAGGTGAGGATATTACTATTGTTTTAGGGGTGAATGAAGAAAAATATGATCCTGAAAAGCATCATATAATTTCTAATGCATCCTGTACCACAAATAGTTTAGCTCCTGTGGCAAAAGTACTTCTTGATAATTTTGGGATTGAAAAAGGATTAATGACTACTGTTCATTCCTATACTAATGATCAGAGAATCTTAGATCTTCCTCATAAGGATCTAAGAAGAGCGAGGGCTGCAGCTTTAAACATTATTCCTACATCTACAGGTGCAGCAAAAGCCATTGGAAGAGTTATTCCAGAACTTGATGGAAAAATGCATGGTGTAGCTTTAAGAGTTCCAACTCCGACAGTATCAGTTACCGATCTTGTCTGTTTATTGCAAAAGAATGTTACCGTTGACGAGGTAAACGAGGCATTCAAGAAAGCAGCTGAGGGCAGAATGAAGGGAATTCTTGGAGTAACCGAGGAAGAACTTGTATCTATGGACTTTAAAGGTACCACATATTCTACAGTGGTAGATTTACCATCTACAATAGTTATTGGGAATAACTTAGTGAAAGTGTTTGCCTGGTATGATAACGAATGGGGCTATGCTTGTAGATTAGCTGATTTAACAGCATACGTAGCAGAGAGAATGTAAGATTTTATACCAGGTTAATTTGTAAGAAGGGGAAGATTTTTCTTCCCCTTCTTATTTTTTAAAATCTTAGAAAAGCCCCGATATTTTTAATTTTTTCTGCAAGTTCTTTATTTTTAATGTACTTTAGTTCTGAATTATTGATGATTGCCTCTTCTATTAATTCATCCACTATATCTGCTCGTTTTTCCATCTTTACATTGCAATAGGGACAATTTTCTAAGTAAGGACTCATAAAAGAGCATGATGGACATTGGAAGCCTGGTTGTTCAAATTGGTCGTAGACCAAAATCATTCTTACTCTTTTTTGATGAACCGCATGGGCTACGTCTTCAAGTCCTATTACTGCCTCTTTTCCTTTTGCGTTAGTTACGATTAACTGATCTATTAGATCATTTATTTCATTTTCTTCATGAGCTTCTATCATATTATGAGTTTTTTCAAGAATTTCATTTATAGGAGAATCAAGTTCAATAGGTATTTCACCTATGATTTTTTCATGAAGTCTTTTTGGTAATACATCAAGAAATTCAGAAGTATTTTTTGGAGAAGTAGTACCTAATACTATTTTTTCCTCTCCCTGTATTTTTTTATCTAAGAACTCAGCCACCTCTTTGAAGTGCCATATTACATGAGTTTCATGCCATCTTTGCCAATCTGAAGCTTCCCATCCCCCTTGTTTATGCTTTTTGGGAATTTCTTCCTTTATTTCTCCTTCTTCTCTTATCTCTCCAATGAAGTATTTAAAAACCCTTGCATCGCCTCTTGAAAGAACAACTAAATAATATGGTTTGTTGGCAGTAATAAGATAGGAAAGAGGACGAGTATAGGGATCTTTATCTATGACTAACTTGTTTTTTAATATGGGATAAAGAGGAATTTGATATCTCCAATCCTTTGCACTACAGCTCATAAGTACAATAGTGTTTGCAGATCCAAAAGAAACTTGATCAATGAGGTTTTCTATATACTCTAAATCAGATAAAACCGACTTTTTTATTTCCCCTTCCAAATTTAGAGACTCAAGGAAATTCTTTTTCAGATCCTTCCATATAATTTTGTACTCACCCTTAGGATTTGATAAAGGTGAGACATTTAGATAAAGAGTAGTTATAAAATAGGGCTGAAGGGAAAAGTTACCTAATTCTTTCAGGATTTCTTTGCTCAGCACTCTCTCTCACCTCCAAAAGGGCAAGATTAAGAACCTCGTCAGCATGTTCCACGAAGTAAAAAGTCATTTCTTTTTTCACTTCTTCCGGGATTTCCTCTAAATCTTTTTTGTTCTCCTTAGGCATTATTACTGCTGTAAGTCCTGCTCTGTGGGCAGCAAGTACCTTTTCTCTTATTCCTCCTACGGGAAGGACTTTGCCCCTTAAGGTTATTTCTCCAGTCATACCAATATCTTTTTTGACAGGCTTTCTCGTAAGGGCAGAGGCTATAGCTGTGGCTATAGTTACTCCAGCAGAAGGTCCATCTTTAGGAATTGCCCCTGAAGGAACATGTACATGAATATCGGATTTTTCTAACAATTCATAACTTACATTTAAATCCTTTAGTCTTGATCTCACATATGATAGAGCAGTTTTTGCAGATTCTTGCATTACTTCCCCTAATTTTCCTGTAAGAATTAGATTTCCCTTCCCTTCCACAACAAGAGCTTCCACAAACAAGATATCTCCTCCTGCTTCTGTCCATGCGAGTCCTGTGGCAACACCTATTTCATCTTTTTCTCCCTTCATACCAAAAGTGTATCTTTCTGGACCTAAATACTTAGAGATATCTTCTGCCTTGACTAAGACTTTCTCAGTTATACTTCCTTCTGCTATTCCCTTTGCTATTTTTCTGATTATGCTGGCTATTTCTCTTTCTAAATTTCTTACCCCTGCTTCTCGAGTATATTCCCTTATGATTTTTCTTATAGCGTCATCGGTGAACTCTATTTGTTCATTTTCAAGACCATGTTCTTTAAGTTGTCTTGGTATGAGGAATCCTTTGGCTATTCCCATTTTTTGATATTCTGTGTATCCAGGAAGTTCTATAACTTCCATTCTGTCAAGTAATGCAGGAGGTATAGTGTAAAGCACATTAGCTGTTGCTATAAACATGACCTTTGAAAGGTCAAAAGGTACCCCTAAGTAGTTATCTACAAAGGCATTATTTTGCTCAGGATCTAATACCTCTAATAAAGCTGCAGCAGGATCTCCTCTAAAATCAGAGCCCAATTTGTCTATTTCGTCAAGCATAAATACAGGATTATTTGATTCCGCTTTTCTCATACCCTGTATAATTCTTCCAGGAAGAGCTCCAACATAAGTTCTTCTATGTCCCCTTATTTCAGCTTCATCTCTTATTCCTCCAAGGGAGATTCTTACAAACTTTCTACCAAGAGCCCTGGCGATAGACTTTCCAAGAGAGGTTTTTCCAACGCCTGGTGGTCCTACAAAGCATAGTATTGGTCCTTTCATGTCACTTTTAAGTTTTCTTACAGCTAAGTATTCTAAGATCCTTTCTTTTACTTTCTCTAAATCATAATGATCTTCGTTTAATATCTCTTCTGCCCTTTTTATATCTAAATTATCTTCAGTGGATTTTGCCCAAGGAAGGCTTATAAGCCAGTCAAGGTAGGTTCTGGTTACTGTATACTCCGCAGAGCCAGGAGGCATTAAGGCAAGCCTTTCTAATTCTCTTTCTGCTTCTTTCATAGCTTCTGGTGGAAGCTTTGCTTCCTGGAGTTTTTGTCTTAATTCGTTTATTTCCATTTCTCTTGGATCTATTTCCCCAAGCTCTTTTTGTATTGCTTTCATCTGTTGTCTTAGGAAGTATTCTTTTTGGCTTTTTTCTATTTCATTCTTTACTTCATTTTGAATTTTATTAGCTATTTCAAGAATTTCTAATTCTCTTGTTAGATAGTAGGTTACCTTCTGTAATCTCTCTTTAATATCTATGGTCTCAAGAATCTCTTGCTTTTCGTTAATATTTAGGTTGGTATTAAAGGCTATAAAATCTGCAAGTCTTCCTGGCTCTTGTATATTCATAGCATTGATTAATAGTTCTTCAGGGAATTGGGGTATCAGTGATGCCATTTTTTGGAAGAGATTAAGAAGGTTCCTCATCATTCCTTCTATTTCAACGGTTTTTTCAACCTTTTCTTCAATAACTTCAACTTTTGCCTTAAAATAAGGTTCCGTTTCTATAAACTCCACAACCCTTATTCTTTGTAGTCCTTGTACAAAAAGTCTTAATGTATTATCTGGAAACTTTAAACTTCTAACAATAATTCCTACAGTTCCTATTCTATGAATATCATCAGGAGTAGGATCCTCTATTGGGGTTTTTTGCATACACATTCCAATTAGTTTATTTCCTGCAAGAGCATCTTCAACGAGCTTTATGCTCTTTTCTCTTCCCACAATAAGGGGTATAAGCATTTGAGGATAAACTACCGTCTCTCTTAGAGGGAGTATAGGGAGAATTTCTGGTATATCTTGAGTCTGATTGAGTTCTTTTTCTTGCATATTTTCCCTCCTTTCTTTACTTTTTGGGGAGAATAATCTCCAGAAAACCATCTTTATACACCGCCTCTGCCTTTTCAGCATCCACATCTGTGGGTAGTGGTATTATCCTCTCAAAGGGACCAAAGTTTATCTCCATTTGGTAGTATATTGCAGGGTCTGATACATAGTGTTCTTGTCTTGTACCTCTTAATATTAGTTTTCCTTCATGGAAGGTTAAATCTATATCTTCTTTTCTCACCCCTGCAATTTCTACAAGTACTACAATTTTATCGTCCGTTTCATATACATCTACTCTGGGAACCCATGCTCCCCATTGCATTGAAAACCTCGACCCTTCCCTATAAAAACAATCTACTATTCTAAATATTTGACCTCCAAATGGATCATTTCCTTGCATGTATATTCTTCTCCTCTCCATATTCTTCCTCCAAGGTGTAACAATTATGTTATATTCTTTTTAGGTTCATTATATCATAAAAAGTGAGCTACATCACTTTTTTATTTCAGCTGTAAGAGGTATAATGAAAGCGTGGAAAAAAGAAATTTGAAATTGTGAGGTGAGAGGCTTATGAAAAAAAGATTTCTTCCCCTATTGATCTTGGCGATTTTCTTGATGAGCATATCCTATGCTGCAACTACTACTTTTAGCTATAAAGATCTTTTGTATGATCCAAGGGCAATGGGTATGGCTGGTGCTATGACAGCTCTTGCAGATTCTCCAACCTCTGCTATTTACAATCCAGCACTAATGGGGGAATACTCAAGATTAGCTTTTAAATTTGGTTTTGGAATTGCCCCCCTTGATGAGCAAAATTTTAACAATCTTAACACTTTTGTAGAGTATTTACAACTTCTCCAGAATGATAGTGAACCTCCTGATGGAAAACTTTCTTTTAATTTGTCCTCAGCTGGATACTTACATCTTGGTATAAGTAAGCTTGGCTTAACTTTGTTTGGAGATGGAGATGTAGATGCTTACTACTATAAGTATACTGCAAGTGATTCTTCTGCGGATTTGCAATTAGAAGGGCAAGTATCCCTTGATGCAAATGTAAAAGCTAACGGTGCTCTTACTGTTGCAATTCCTGCTATTGACCTTTTGGGATTAAAAGTAAATTTTGGTGCTAATGTTAGGGCAGTGAATGAGTATTATGTGGATACTTCTATAAGTACAAAGGTAACCCAAACTGGAGTGACGGAGGCTACTTTAACTGGAGGACCAAATGAGAATGATTATTATGAAAGAAAATTTGATTTAATAGAACAAAGATATGTGTCTTTTGATCTTGGAACCTACGTAAGATTTTCACCTTTTGTGGCAGCAGGAATAGTAGTAAAGGATGTTTATGCTATACCATTAGAAGGCAAGGAAACTTTTGGATATGAAAAAGGATATTATTATTTGGATTCGGGAACTGGTAATCCTACATACTCCACAGTTACTCCTTATTCTGAAACTCCTACTCCTATAGATGTAGTTTTACCAGACATGTCTTTAAAGGCAGGTGTATTTGTAAAGGTTCCAGTGCTTGGCACCAGGGTTTCTGTGGATGCCGATCTTGATAAGACCTTTACTCCTCTTTCCTATAGGTTTGGTATAGAACAACCTCTATTCTTTGTATTAACAGCAAGGGGCGGAGCAGTACTTGATACTAATTTCCAACCTCAACTTTACACCCTTGGTTTAGGATTAAATGTTCTTCTTATTCAAGCTGACGCAGCAATTGCAATAGATCCTCAAGTTATGGCTCCTGTTGCAGGATCGATTTCAGGTTCTATAAGATTCTAAGGTAAAAATTTTTAGGGGGGATTTTGATCCCCCCTTTATTTTTTTAACTCTTTGTAGCTTTGAACCTAATTTTTCTTACTAACTCTAATAGTTCTAAGACGGAATCATCGGCTAAGGAATAGTAGACAAATTGTCCTACGCGTCTTTTCTTGAGAAGTCCTAAATTATAAAGATCTTTTAAGTTTTGAGATGTATTTGCAAAGGATGCATTAATTATTTTTGCTATTTCTCCTGCACTTTTCTCACCGTCGGAAAGAGCACAAAGAATGTGGATTCTTACATAACTTGAGAGTGACTTAAAGATATCTGATAAGGCCTCACACTCTTCCATTGAGAGTTTCTTTTTATTCTCCATACTCATAGGTCCTATTACTCCCTTTCTTTTTGTTTTTTTATTTAATTAATATAAGTTCTATATAAGTATACGAGAAGAAGGAATAAAGTCAAGAAAAATTTTGTTTTAACACCCCCTTTCCTCTATACTATTTCTTTTTTAAATATTACAAATTTTTTATAAAGTACTCCACCTACTCCTTCAGCCTCACGACACATCTTTGTATTGTTTATATTTATAGTGGACCCTTCTGCAAACACGTATCCCTTTTCTCTGGCATATCTTAATAGTTCAATAAATAATGCTGCAGGAACACCTTTAGATTGGAATTCAGGGATCACAAAGAGTAAAAATACCCTTGCTTTGTTTATTTTGTTTTTATACCATAAAAACTTCAGCCATCCTAAGGGAAACAATCTTCCATTTAATCTTTTAAGTACTTGATTATAGTCTGGCATTGCCACTGCGAAACCAACTGGACTTTCTCCCGAAAAAGCCAGTTGTACAAATTCAGCAGGTATAAATTTAACTAAGTCTTTTGCTAAAGTGAGCATTTCCTCTTCTGTAGGGGGAATAAGATAATCATATTCAAGGGGTATAAGGGATCTTTCTAATATTTTCTGCAATATTCTTGCCTCGTCTGGGATTTTGGAGTAATCTGCCTTTCTGGTGTAGAAATTATATCTTTTCTTTGCATACTCAATTACTCTTATGGATTCATCAAGAGGAAGTCTTTTTAAGTCGTATTTAAAGGCAACAAAGGTATGTTCCGGCTCAAATCCATATTCTTTAAAAAAGTCAACATAATAAGGAGGATTATAGGTGGTATATATAACAGGTGGATCTTCAAAATTTTCTACTAACATTCCTCTATAATCATCTCCATTGGTAGGAGAAACAGGTCCTACCATTTTTGTCATGTTTCTCTCTTTGAGCCAATTTTGAGCTGTATCTAAAAGAGAGAAAGCTACTTCTTTACTGTTTATACTTTCAAAAAGGGTAATATAGCCTTCAGTTTTATTTCTTAGTCTATTCATTTTTTCATCTATCCCTACTGCTATTCTTCCTACTACTTTTCCATTTTCATAAGCATTGAAAAGGGCATAGGGTCCGCTTTGAAAAAGTAAACTCCCAGATCCATTTATTATTCTTTTCATCTCTGAGATTAAAGGGGGAACCCAGTGGGGGTCATTTTTATAAAGCTCAAAAGGAAGCATTATGAAGTCTTTTTTTTCTTTTTCTGTTTTTACTTCTCTTATCTCTCTTGTCATAAAATACTTTTCCTCCTTCAGATAAGAAATTCTTAACTTAAATATTTTAGTTAATTAATTCATCAATATCAATAAAGATTCTACATAATAAGGGGTCTTTTTTCAGGAATGCCTGGTCTTCGAGGGTATTTTTCTGGGGTATTGTTTTTCTTCCTTATTTTGAGAAAAATTCTTGTGATATTATCAAAATTTACCTCAAGTTTTTCTTCAATTTCTCCCCCTAATATTTCAATAGTCCTTTTTGTATTTTCCCATTCTGTAATATTGTTTGGTGTTGCTTGTCCTAGGAATATCCCACCAATCTTTACAAAGGGTATAGCATATTCTAAAACTATATGGGGCTTGGCAACTCCTCTTGCAAGGGCTAAATCAAAATTTTCTCTGTATTTAGGATTTTTCCCTAGGTTTTCAGCTCTATCCCAAATAATTTCTACATTAGAGAGTTTTAGTATTTTTGTTATCTCTTCTAAGAATAAGACTTTTTTCTTTTGAGATTCTAAAAGGGTTAGCTTGTATTTCTCATTATAGATTTTTAGTGGTATACCAGGAAATCCTGCTCCTGTTCCAATATCTATTATTTTTTCTATATTTTCATCTTTTATAGGGATAATACAAGCAAGGGAATCAACAAAATGTTTTAAAATAATTTCCTCTTCCCCTTCAAGAGAAGTAAGATTTATTTTCCTATTCCATTCCTTTAAGGCTTTGTAATATAAATAGAATTTCTCCTCTTGAAGGGGATCAAGTTTTAGATTCAACTCGTTAACTTTTTCTTTAAGAATCTCTTTAAAGCTTTCTTCCATTTATTCATATTATAGCCCAGCTTTCTCTAATTGTGCTACTGTATTGCTGATTTGTTCCTTTGCAACCTTAGGAAGACCAGGTATTTCAAGATTTAAGAAACCACGTGTTATGGTGGACATTGCTTCATCTTTGTCAAAACCACGAGTGGTTAAATATTCTATCTCTTCTTCATTTATTGGACCTATAGCTGCTTCGTGAGAGAGTTCGCTTTCTGGATGTTGGGCATCAAGAATGGGTATTGCAACTATTTTAGCATTTTTATTTAAGATTATACCTCTGCAGTCTAAGAAACCTTTTGAGCCTTTTGCTTTTCCTATGAGTTCACTTCTACTATATACCTGTGATGAATCATCGGCGATTATCCTTGAGACTATTTCTCCTTTTGAATTTTCACCTTCAAATACTATTCTTCCACCAAGATCAATATAAGAATCTTTTCTACCATATATGATGCTGTAGAGTCTTGCTATAGCATTCTCCTTTACATATATTATGGGATAGCTTTGAATGGATTTTACCGGTTTTAAGCTTATGTAATTATTAATAAACAATCCACCTTCTTCCACAAGCACTACGGTTCTTGGTCTTACATGAAATTCTTCTGACCAGTTGTGAATCATAGTAAAATAGAGCTTACCACCCTTTTTAACAAAGAACTCTGATATCCCTATGTGGATTCCAGGCTGATTTTTTAAGTGAGTTAGACATCCTGTAGTTACAAAAACTTCAGCGTTTTCTTCTACTATTATTATATTGTGTACATTTTGACTTATATTTCCTTCTTTTATGTATAAGCAGGATTGTACAGGATATTCAACTTTCTGATTAGCGAATACCCTTATAAAGTAACCTCCAGTAGGAAGAATTTCAGCCCATGCTGTATATTTATCAGTATCTGGTGAAACGAGTCTTCCGTAATAGTTTTCTAACCAGTCATATTTTTCAAGGGCTTCTTGGATAGACATTATCTCTAATTTACCTTTATAGGTTTCTTTCAATTTTTCATAGACCACACTATGGTTTATTTGGAAATAAGTTCCTGCTCTTTCTTCCTCAGATGGGGTTATTCCAGAATAAAGAATATTCTCTTTTATTTCGTCGGGAAGATCATCTAAATCCTCAACCTGAACATCCCTTATAGTCCTCATGTAAGGTTCTAAATCTATATCTGGGCCCAATAATGCTGGTTTATTTTTCGCTTTTAGAGCTCTTTCTCTTAACTCTTTAAGATAAGTTTTGAGCATATGCTAACCTCCTTACATACTCATATCCTCTTTCTTCAATCTGATGTATTATTTCAATACCGTCTTTATAAATATATTTTCCATCTAAAAGCACAACCACAGAATCAGTATTTACATAATCAAGAATCTTCAGATTATGGGTAACAATTAACAGATTACTTTCTTTGGAGATCTTTCTTAAGTTTTCGCCAATAAGTTTTAGAGAATCTATATCTACACCCGAATCTGGCTCGTCAAGCATAGCGAGCTTTGGTTTTGCCAATAGGAGTTGAAGAATTTCACTTTTCTTTCTTTCTCCTCCTGAAAACCCATAATTAATTTCTCTTTCAAGGAAACTTTCATCAAGGTCTAATTCTCTTAAATATGTATATACCTCATCGGGTAAACTTTTTTTAGGATCAATATTTAAGATTTTCTTTAAAATATCTTTTAATCTTACACCTCTTACAGCTGGTGGTAATTGATATGCAAGAAATATTCCTTTTTTAAACCTTTGATCTGGAGATAATTCAGTAATATCCTCATTATAGAACCATATTTTTCCTGACACTTTATATTTGGAAAGTCCCATAATTGCTCCTAAGAGAGTAGATTTTCCTGTTCCATTGGGCCCAAGGAGTACATGTACTCCCTCATTTAGAGAGAGATTTATGTTTTCAAGAATTACCTCGTCTTTGACTTTGACTTTTAAATTTTCCAATCTTAACATCTCTTTCTTCAATACTTCTTTCATAATGTTAAAATTTCCTCCTTTCTAATTGTTCCATTAATAAGGTCTTCTAAGGTTAAACTCCCCAAAAGATCTATGATTTTCTTTTCGATAAATATCCAAATATTTTTTGAATAACAGCTTCTTTCTTTATTACATTTGTTATCTATATGGATACAATCAATAATCTGAATAGGTCCCTCTAAGGCTTCGAAAATCTCTTTTAAAGTTATTTCATGGGGTGGTTTAGTTAAAGTATAGCCTCCCGTTATGCCTTTATAGCTTTCCACAAGATTTGCTCTTCTTAGTTCTGACATAAGCTGAGCAAGAAATTCTCTTGATATGTTTTCTTCCTGTGATATCTGAGAAAGGGTCAACTTTTCATGGGGATAATTTTTCCCCAAGAAGATCATGGCTCTTAAGCCATACTCTAATTTTGCGGATACTCTAAACATCCTGCCTCCTAAAAGTTTAGTTTTTTACTCAACATTTACATTTTAAGTCGGAATTTTGAGTTTGTCAATAGTGAAACTTTTTATTTTTTCCATGTCAGGGTATAATTGAGAAGTGTAAATTAAATTCCAAAGAAGGAGGAGGAAATAATGAAGTTTATCACTCAGCAAGAAGATTTATATAAGTCATTGCAGTTTGTTAAGAGCGCTGTTGCTACAAAAACCACTATACCTATTCTAACTTATGTCTATATGAAGGCTGAGAATGATACTTTATATCTTCAAGGGAATAATTTAGAAATTGGACTTGCTTTAAGTATGCCTGTTATTGTTGAAGAGCCAGGAGAAGTTTGTCTTCCGGCAAGTCTATTTATAGATGTTATTGGAAAACTTCCTGAAGTAACTTTAGAGATCCATGTGAATGAGAGAAATAGAGCAGTAATCCATGCTGGATACTCGGATATAGAGATTCAAGGGGAAAGTACAGAAGAGTTTCCAAAAGTGGAAATTGGTAATATAGGTGAATATCACGCAAGTTTTGATAGAATTCTGTTCGCAAAAGCTATAAAGCAGACTATTTTTGCTGCAGCCGAAGATGAAATAAAACAAGTACTTACTGGGGTTCTTTTTGAAGGAAAAGAAGGAAAATTAAATATGGTAGCAGTGGATGGGCATAGGCTTGCTCTTAAGACCTTGGAAATAGAAAAAGATTTTGCTCCTATAATTGTTCCTTCTAAGAGCTTAAAGGAGTGGCAAAAAATAATTACAAAAGCTATGGATGATAGGGTAAATATGGCTGCTTTAGATAACCAAGTAGTATTTAATTGTGGAGAGATTTATTTTATATCAAGGCTTCTTCAGGGACAGTTTCCAGCTTATGATAAGATAATACCAACGGATTTTACAGCCTCTTTTAAAGCTAACAGGAAAGACTTTCTGGATGTTTTAGGAAGAATGGAGGTCTTTGCCGAAATAGATCAAACAAATACGGTAAAAATTAGTCTTTCTTCAGAGGAGGTTGTAATTTCTACTTTGCCATCGGAAAGAGGTTTTGCTAAGGAAGTATTGCCTGCTGAGGTTGAAATAGATGGTAATTTAGAGATAGGTTTCAATGTGGAATACCTTATGGATCCTTTGGACAATGCTGACTGGGATGAAGTAGTCATGAGATTTACTTCTGATCTTGGACCTGCTTTGATCACATCTCCTGAAGATGAGAATTATACATATATCTTAATGCCTGTAAGATTATGAAGGAAGTAAAAATCTATACAGAGTATATTACATTAGGACAATTTTTGAAATGGTGTAGAATTGTGGAAACAGGAGGGCAAGCTAAAAATCTTATTTTAGCGGGAAAGGTAAAAGTTAATGGAGAAATAGAACTTCATAGAAGTAGAAAGTTAAAACATGGAGATGTGGTAGAGATTGATGGAGAAAAATATGTTGTGATGGTGGGAGAGTAATTGCGTCTTATAGATTTAAAGGTCATAAATTTTAGGAATTTGAAAAATTTAAGTTTAAATTTTTTCGACGTGAATATATTTTATGGGGAAAATGCTCAAGGAAAAACTAATATCCTTGAGGGTATATATTTTCTTTTTTCTGGAAAATCCTTTAGAACTAAAAATGAAAAGGAAATTATAAGGTGGGGAGAAGAAAGTTTTTATCTTAAAGGAAATGTGGATTGGCAAAGCCAAAATCTTATACTGGAGACAGCCCTCTCAGGGGAGGAAAAAAGAATAAAGATTAATCAAAAAAATTTGAAAAGATATAGAGATATGGTCTTCCTTTTTCCCATAATACTTTTTTCTCAAGAAGAGATAGAAAATTTTAAAAAGGGTCCGTCTCAGAGAAGGTATTTACTAAATAGGTTTATCTCTACCTTATCTTATAAATATCACAAAGCTCTTTCAGAATATTATAAGGCTTTATATCAAAGAAACTTAACTCTTAAAAATGAGAGAGATGTTAGCCTTTGGAATTCCACACTAATTAGATTAGGGGGATATATTCTTTTTGAGAGAAGGAATGTGATGGAAGAGATAAAGCGTAAGGTTAAAGAAGTTTCTAATAATCTCCTTGGTAGAGATTTCCTTGAAGTAGAGTATCTTTCTTCAGTGCCTTTAGGAGATTCAGAAGAAGAGATGCTAAAAAATTTTGAGACAATGTTAAAAGAGAAAGAATGGGAAGAAAAAAGGAAAAAATATACTTTAGTAGGTCCCCACAGAGATGATGTAATTTTAAGGGTTATAAGAGACAATGTTAAATATGATTTGAGAAAATTTGGTTCTGCTGGAGAAAAGAAGTTAGGATATATAATTTGGAAATTGGCTCAAGTTGAGATTCTTTCTGAAAATAGAAAAGAAAAGCCTATTCTTCTTATTGATGACCTTTTTGGGGATTTGGATGAGGATAAGCAAAGAAAAGTATGGGAGGGAATAAAGAATTTTCAGATATTCTTAACTACTCCTATTAGAATAGAGTTTCTTAAAGATTTTCCTCATTTTTTAGTAAAAAATGGTGAGGTTATTTTAAATGCCTGATTCTTTATATTCAAAGCTTTGGGAAGTTTTTATAAAGTTAAACCTTGAGAAGAAACTTTGTGAGTATCTTGCTATGGATAAGTGGGAAGAGGTAGTAGGAGAGACTCTTTCTCAACATACGAAACCTGCTTATGTTAGGGAGGGGGTTTTGTATGTGTATGTGGACAGCAGTGTATGGGTACAGGAGCTTTCTCTTTTCAAAGATAAGCTTATAGAAAAATTAAACAGCAGTATGATTATTCCTCACGTAATTAAAGACATTGTATTTATAGATAAAGGAAGGGCTTTTAAAAAGTTCAAAAAGAAGGAAATAAAAAGGGAGATTAAGCTTTCTTTGCAGGAGGAGCAAAGAATTGCTAAAATAGTTGAGGATATAAAAGATGAAGAATTAAGAGAAATATTGAGAAATTATTATAGAAGTATAGCTTTAATTCGAAAGGGAGGTATTAAGAATGGCGGTAACAAAGAAAGATAAATACACAGCAGACAGTATTCAGATATTGGAAGGAACAGAAGCTGTTAGAAGAAGACCTGGCATGTATATAGGAGATACAGGGATAAGAGGATTACACCACCTCATCTTTGAATTAGTAGATAATAGTATCGACGAGGTTATGGCAGGATATTGTAATTATATACTAGTGGAACTCAAGAAAGATGGGTCAGTAGTAGTCGCAGATAATGGGAGAGGAATTCCTGTGGATATACATCCTCAAGCCAAAAAACCAGCTCTTGAGGTTGTTCTTACTACTCTTCATGCAGGAGGAAAATTTTCTAACTCCATATATAAAATAAGTGGTGGACTTCATGGAGTTGGACTTTCAGTGGTTAATGCCTTGTCATCAAAACTTGAAGTTGAGGTTATGAGGGATGGAAAAATTTTTTATCAGGGCTATGAGAAAGGAAAACCAGTAATGCCTCTTACGGTTAGAGGGGAAACAGATGAAACTGGTACAAAGATAAGGTTTTATCCTGATTCGGAGATTTTTGAAACTACAAAATTTGATTATGATATTGTGGCAAATAGATTAAGGGAGCTTGCTTTTTTAAATCCCAATGTAACCATTGAGCTGAGAGATGAACGAACTGGAAAATCTAACGTTTTCAAGTATGAGGGGGGACTTCTTGAATTTATTGAGTATCTCTCCAAAGGTAAAGAGATTCTTCATGAACCTATTTATATGAGAAGGGAAGAAGAAAATTTAATTGTAGAAATTGTAATGCAATATAACTCAGGATATGATGAGCTAATTTTATCCTATGCAAATAATATTCATACTATTGAGGGTGGAACCCATGTTACAGGTTTTAGAACTGCCCTGACAAGAGTGGTTAATAACTTTGCAAGAAATTGGGGTTTATGGAAAGAAAACGAAAGTCTTTCAGGGGATGATGTACGTGAGGGGCTTACCGCTATAGTTAGCGTAAAAGTTCCCGACCCTCAATTTGAAGGACAAACCAAAACAAAACTTGGAAATACAGAAGTAAGGAAATTTGTAGAAAAGGTTGTGGAGGAAGAACTAACAGAGTATTTTTCTGAGAATCCCGAGGTAGGAAAACTTATAATAAGTAAGATTATTGAGGCTTATAGGGCAAGACAAGCAGCAAGAAAGGCAAGAGAGCTTGTAAGAAGAAAGAGTCTCTTAGAATCAAGCTTGCTTCCAGGAAAGCTTGCGGATTGTTCTGAAAGAGATCCAGAAAAATGTGAGCTTTTTATTGTTGAGGGAGAGTCTGCAGGCGGTTCTGCAAAGCAGGCAAGAGACAGGAGATACCAGGCTATTTTGCCTTTAAGGGGTAAAATATTAAATGTAGAGAAGGCTCAACATCTCACTAAAATACTTTCAAGCGAGGAAATTAAGGCAATAATTGCATCCTTAGGAACAGGAATAGGTCAGGATTTTGATTTATCAAAGTTAAGATATCATAAAATCATAATTATGACCGATGCTGATGTGGATGGAGCTCATATAAGAACTCTACTTTTGACCTTCTTTTATAGACATTTTAGACCTCTTATTGAAGGTGGCTATATTTATATAGCTCAACCACCGCTGTATCTCCTAAAAAAGGGTAAAGAAGAAAGATATGCTTATTCTGAGGAGGAAAAAGAGGAGATTCTTAGGGAGTGGGGGTACCCAGATAATGTTTATATACAACGATATAAAGGACTTGGAGAAATGGATCCAGAGCAACTTAGAGAAACCACTATGGATCCCCAAAAGAGAATTTTACTTCAGGTTACTATAGAAGATGCCTTAGAGGCGGAGAGATTATTTTCTATTTTAATGGGAAATAATGTAGAGGAAAGAAGAAGTTTTATAGAGCAAAAAGCGAAATTTGTGAGAAATTTAGATATTTAGCTTATGATATCTTGTGGTAAAGTAATTCGTGAAGACGAGAATTTTTATACCTTAAAGTATAAATGTGATGATTTAATTTCTACATTAAAAAGGGAAAATATAGATGAGGTATATAAAGGAGACCAAAATCTACTCTGGGACGCAATTCTCACGGATTTGGTCCTTTATTTCAAATTAAAGGAATTTCCTTTTAAGCCTTTTTTACATGATGAAAAACTTGGCACTAGTGATCATCGTCTTACCTCCTTTTATGATGATGGCAATAGGTATGTAATAACTGAAGATTACGCAGGAAAGCTTACAGGGGCAGTTTATATAAATCAGGATATAACTTATGGACTTTTTTATGGTGTTCCCATAGAGCCTTCTGAGTATAAGGATTTAAATTTTAAACTTACATGGATTGCGAATTCATGGAAAGATTATAAAGAAAGCTTGGAAAAAGATAAGGATTTTGTTAAGGCATTAGAGGATTTAGGTTTTTCCTGGGATTACGATAATTATTCAAGGATAAGCGGAACTGGCTTTGTTGCCAATAAGGAGCCTTTGAAGAGGTATTTTTTGAGAAATCCAAAAGCAGAGATTTATTATCTTTTTTCCAAATCCTTAGGGTGGTATGGGGTTGTGCCTAAGTATTCTGAAGAGATAAGTCTTTCCAGCATATATATAAATGAAGAATTGAAAAGACATATGGAGAAATTATTCATAACTGGAGTTAGAGGAATTTTGAGACAGATAAAAGATAGGGAGAAAAGAAAAGAAGTAATTGAGAGGGCTAAGAAAATAAAAACATATGCCATTAAAATATTAAAAGAAGAAGTTACCATAGCGGATTTTCAGATAAAAATGGCAAGTTTCATTATAAAAGATCTTTTTGATGGCGTTAATATATCCTTTAATAAGACTTCAGAAATGCTCAAGATCAAGAATTTTTGTGATTATGAGAATAAGGATTTTTACTACTTTTTTGATCTACTCTTAAAAAATACAGAAGCTTTTGCAAGGGCGTATAATACAGCATTAAACAAAGCAAAATTACCTCTAAAAAGATTTCATATAAAAAACAACGTCTTTCAACCCCCATATTTTTTGGAGGTTTTCATAAATCAACATGGAAGAAATATTTTGACTAGATGTAATATAGAAATTAGGAATATGGATCATGAAGCTTCTATTAAACTATTTTCTCCTCATTGCTCTTCAGAGACTATTACAAATACAAAAAACATCCAAAGTGCAAGAGAATTTTTGGCTTCTCTTATATTATCCAAAAAATTTCCCAATGGTTTTGCTCTTATTGGAAAAGCAGGGCCTTTTATGGCTGAGATGAGGAGGGTACCAAGGGTTCTTGCTGTGCCCGAGGAAGGTTCTAAATATGCTCCTATGGTGGATTATTTCTTGGGAGAGCTAAAGAAGGAGATTAAAGTGGTGCCTGAGAGTCATCTTTTAAGGGTGAGTTTAAACTTGCTTGATAATTTAAAACTTCTTGGGGATTTTGTATTTAGATTACCTAAATTTTTAAGGCTATATTTTGAGAAGACAGAAATTACCCCAGAAGAGTTTTCTCAAGTTTGGAGAAGAAAAGTTGAAGAGATAGAGAAGATAATTGAGATCATAAAGGGGCTTGAAGCAGGAGAGTATTTTCGTCTTGCAAAGGTAATTCTTTGGGAAAAAGGGTTTATAGAGCTTTCAGAAAGGGATTATAAGTTGCTTAATAAATTGAGAAATAAGGGATACAATGGAGAGTTTAAGAATTTATACTTTCCCGAGAGTTTTCTGAAGGTTTTAAAAGATTTAGTTGAAAGGCGCAGAAAGATAATAGATGAGATAAAATCTAAAAAGGAGGAGGCTCCCAGCTATCTTTTTGAGGAGAGAAAGCTTTTGGAATATAAGCTTCTATTTCTTTTTGCCGTTCTTTTAAGGAGCCTCCTTCAGTTTGAAAAATCTCTTAAATATTTAAATTATCGACCTTATACAATTATTTTATATTTACTTTCACCAAATTTCATAAAAGAATTGATAAAAAACTCCGAAGTATATATGGAGAAAGTAGTTTTTAAGATTTAGCAACGAACTGAGGACAACTATTCTCAGCTTTTACAGGGAGTCCGAAGCAAGTACCACGAGAAGGGTCACTAGGGTTGGGCTGAAAGAATTTGCAATTTTTACATTTTCTTTCTTCCGTCATAATGGACACACCCCCTTTAGCTTCATTTCTCTTTGACAATAATATTTTACCACTTTAAATTTACTCTTGAAAAATTTTGTTTTGTATAATAAATAGTTAAGTTAAATTTAGTTGAAAGGAGCATCAAGAATGAGAGAAAAACTAAGAGAAATACTTGAAAAAGTAAAAACGGGGGAAGTCTCTATAGAGAAGGCAATCGACGAACTCAGAATTTTACCTTATGAAGACCTTGGATATGCCAAAGTTGATCATTTGAGGGGAGTAATAAAGGGTTTCCCAGAAGTAATTTTTTCTCAAGGAAAGACTACAGACCAGGTAATAAATATAATGCTAAATTTGTTAAAGATTAATAAAAGGGTTATAGCAACAAGGGCAAGTTTTGAGCTTTATGAAAAGCTAAAAGAATATATTCCTGATGCAATCTATTTTGATAAAGCCAGGATAATAGCTGTTTTAAGGGAAGACATAAAGAAAAAGGGTAAAGTTGTGGTTGCTTGTGCAGGGACTGCGGATCTGCCTGTTGCTGAAGAGGCAGCTATAACCGCAGAAATTATGGGAAGCAATGTGGAAAGGATATATGATGTGGGAGTTGCAGGTTTGCACAGGTTAATAGATCAACTTGATAAATTTTATTCTTCTAATGTGGTAATAGTAGTTGCTGGTATGGAAGGGGCTTTACCTTCAGTGGTAGGAGGACTTATAGCAAAACCTATAATTGCTGTTCCCACAAGTGTAGGATACGGAGCTAATTTTAATGGGCTTTCTGCTTTGCTGAGTATGTTAAATAGCTGTGTTCCTGGGATTGCAGTGGTCAATATAGACAACGGATTCTCCGCAGGTTATTTAGCAAATATGATAAATTTAATGGTGGAGGAAAATAGAAAATGAAAGTATTATATTTTGATTGTTTCTCAGGTATAAGTGGAGATATGATTCTTGGGGCTCTATTAGATCTTGGAGTCAATTTGGAAGAATGGAAAAATGAACTTAATAAGATTCCTGTTGAGGGATATAAAATTGAGATATCTAAGAAACAAAAAAATCATATATGGGGAACAGATGTGGAAATAATTATAGAAGATCATCATTCTCATAGGCATCTTGAGGATCTTTTGGAGATTGTAGATAAAAGTGAACTATCCGAAAACATAAAGAACAGGGCAAAAGAGGTTTTTTATAAAATCGCTGAAGCGGAAGCTAAAATTCATAATACATCTATAAATGAAGTGCATTTTCATGAAGTAGGGGCTTTGGATACAGTTATTGACGTGTTAGGTTCACTAATTTTATTAGATATGTTAAAGGTTGATAAAATTTATTCTTCTCCTCTCCCCCTTGGCGGAGGATTTGTCAATGCTTCCCATGGGACTATACCTGTTCCAGCGCCTGCAACTTTGGAAATACTAAGAGGGGTTCCTGTGTATAGGGATGGAAGAGAGGGAGAACTTGTTACTCCTACTGGAGCTGCAATTATATCTACTATAGCTGAGTTTGTAAAAATTCTTCCTCCTATAAAAGTAGATAAAGTTGGTTACGGTTGTGGAAAAAAAGATTTTCCTTTTCCCAATCTTCTTAGAGTATATGAAGGGGAATTGATAGAGAAAGTTATTGAAGAAAAGAATGTGGTACTTGAGACTAACATAGATGATATGAATCCACAAATTTTTGGCTATTTGACAGAAAAACTTTTCAAAGAGGGAGCCTTGGATGTTTTCTTAACTCCTGTTTATATGAAAAAAGGAAGACCTGGGGTTCTTCTTACGGTTATAGCTCCTTTAGCTATGGAGGAAAAACTTTTAGAAGTCATATTTGGAGAAACAACGACCCTTGGGGTAAGAAGAATTTATGTGGATAAAAGAATTATGCAAAGAGAGATAAGAGAGATTGAGACAAAATGGGGTAAAGTGAGAATAAAAGTAGCAAATATCAACGGCATTAAAAAAGCTTACCCTGAATATGAGGATTGTAAAAGTATTGCAGAAAGAGAAAATATTCCTTTGAAAGATGTAATTGGGGAAATTGAAAAGATAATAGAAAGGGAGTTGGAAGTATGATTGCAGTTGTTGATTTTGGTTCTCAATATACTCAGCTCATTGCAAGGAGATTTAGAGAGATAGGGGTATATTCAGAGATTTATTCTCCTAATGTGAAATACTCTTTTTTAAAGGAAAAAGAGGTAAAAGGAATAGTACTTTCTGGTGGACCTAATAGTGTTTATGATAGTGATTTGGAGATAGATTACGAGATTTTTAAAGGCGATATACCTATTTTGGGAATTTGTTTTGGTTTTCAGTTTATGGCTAAATTTTTAGGAGGAGAAGTTAGAAAAGGAGAAAAGGGAGAATTTGGCTTAACGGAGATAAAGATAGTTAGAGATTCCCTTTTATTTGAAGGACTTGAAAAGAAAGAGAAGGTTTGGATGAGTCATTATGATGTGGTGACAAAACTCCCTGAAGATTTTGTGGATATAGCTATATCTGAGAATGGTTTTCTTGCTGCTGCTCAGTCTCTGAAGAAACCCTTTTTTGCTGTTCAGTTTCATCCTGAGGTTTCTCATACAGAAAAGGGACGTTTAATTATTGAGAATTTTGCCTTTAAGATTTGTAAGGCTGAAAAGAATTGGAATCTTGATAGATTTGTGGAGGAAAAGATAGAAGAAATAAGAGAACAAGTTGGGGAGAATAAAGTGCTTCTCGCAGTGAGCGGCGGAGTAGATTCAACAACCCTTGCAGTTTTATTGCAGAGGGCTATTGGAGATAAGCTAACTGCTATTTTTGTAGACCATGGGTTATTGAGAATAGGAGAAAAGGAAGAAGTATCAAGATTTTTAAAGGATCTTGGTGTGAATTTAGTAGTGATAGATGCTAGGGAGAGATTTCTTGAAAAATTAAGAGGAGTTATTGATCCTGAGGAAAAGAGAAGGGTTATTGGACACGAATTTGTAGGGGTTTTTAAAGAAGAGGCAAGAAAAAGGGGACCTTTTAAATTTCTTGCCCAAGGTACTCTTTATCCTGATGTTATAGAAAGTGCTGCATCTAACACTGGAATGGCTGCTAAGATAAAGACTCATCATAATGTAGGCGGGCTCCCTGAAGAACTCGGTTTTGAGTTGATTGAGCCCTTTAGATATCTGTTTAAAGATGAAGTAAGGAAAATTGCAGAAATTTTAGGAATTCCTAAGGATATCATAAGAAGGCAACCTTTTCCAGGACCAGGGCTTGCAGTGAGAATTCTTGGTGAAGTCACAGAAGATAAGTTAGAGCTTTTGAGAAGAGCTGATCGAATTCTGATGGAAGAGATTAAGAAATGGGATAAATATGATGAAATATGGCAGTCCTTTGCAGTATTGCTCCCTATAAAAACAGTTGGTGTAAAGGGAGATTTTAGATCTTATGAATATGTTATTGCCATTAGGATTGTGAAAAGTGAAGATGGGATGACTGCAAACTTTGTTGAGGTACCCTATGATATCCTTGGTAAGATAGCACGAAGAATAACTAATGAGATAATAGGTATAAACAGGGTAGTGTATGATCTTACTGATAAACCGCCTGCTACTATTGAATGGGAATAGAATTTAAAAGGAGGGTAAAGAATGAAAGATCTAGAAAGTTGGCTCACCAAGAAACAATTAGAAAGAACAGCAGAATTGTTGAAAGAAAGAGGCTATGAAGTATTTTTAGTAGAAGACAGAGAAGAAGCAAAAAATAAAGTTCTTAGTTTAATTCCTCGGGAAGCCACAGTGGGAATTGGAGGAAGTATAACTATAAGGGAAATCGGAGTTATAGAAGAACTTGAGAAAAGAGGAAACAAAGTGATCCATCACTGGAAAGAGGGCTTAACCCCAGAGCAAGATCTTGAAATAAGAAGACAAGAACTTCTTTCAGATGTATTCTTATCTAGTGTAAATGCGCTGACTTTTTCAGGAGAAATTGTAAATATGGAGGCTATTGGGAATAGGGTTGCAGCTCAGATTTTTGGTCCTAAAAAAGTGATTGTAGTAGTAGGAAGGAATAAGCTTGTGGTAAATTTAGAGACTGCGATATGGAGAATTAAAAACATAGTTACACCTCTCAATGCAAAAAGATTGAAATTGGAGCTTCCTTGTGCAGATGAAGGATATTGTATGAATTGTAATCATCCTAATAGAATATGTAGAATAACTACTATTCTTGAGGCTCCACCTTCAAGAACCCCTTTTACTGTTATACTAGTTAATGAAGATTTAGGATTTTAAGGAAATATATGTATAAAGAAAGGTATTAAAAATAAAGCTGGTAAAAGATTTGCTACTTTAATTTGCTTTATATTTAGTAGGTTTAAGGCAATACCAAGAATAAGTACTCCGCCTACCGCTGTCATTTCTTGAACTACTAAAGTTGTGAAGAAAGGACTTATAAATCTGGCAAAAAGAGTTATGCTTCCTTGGACGATAAGAACGGAAATGGAGGAAAATATAACCCCCACCCCCAAGGCTGATGCAAGAGCAATAGAAGCTGTTCCGTCAAGTAGCGCTTTTGTGTAGAGAATTTGAGGTGTTTGTCCAAGTCCATCTTGAAGAGATCCCATTATAGTCATAGGTCCTATACAGTAAAGAAGAGTGGCGGTTAGAAAACCTTTTGCAAAAGTGTTTTGTTCTTTTGCGAACTTTTTCTCTATTTTTAAGGATAGATTTTCAAGCCATGCGTGGATTCCTAAAAGTTCTCCTATAATTGCTCCTACTACTATGCTGAAGACTAAAGCAAGAAATTTTTCTCCTTTAATTGCCATTTCCATTCCTAAGGGAATACATATTAGTCCAAGAGCATCCATTAATAATTTTTGTAATCCCTCAGGAATTCTTTTCTTAAATATAGTACCCATTAATCCTCCAATAATTACTGTAATGGAGTTGACTATCGTCCCCATATTTTTTACCTCTGTATCTCTTTTGTTATTTCATTTATACTCTCTAAGAGATCTCTAATCTCAGGATGAGACAATTGATAATATACAGATTTTCCTTCTCTTTTTGTCTTCAAAAGTTTTACTCTTTTTAATAAGGTTAGATGTTGAGAAAGATTTGGCTGTCTCACATTGAGAATTTTTAACAGATCTGATACAGTGGCAGAATTTTGAGCTAATATGAATATTAATTTTATCCTAAGAGGGTGTGCGAGAATTTTCAATATATCGCTCATATTTTGTAAAGCCTCATCAGATAAGGCTGTATAGTTTTCCTTTTTAGGCATATTTCCCCAGCCCTCCTTTCTTAACTAAGTAAACATATTTTAACATAAAAAATTAAAAGATATTAGGCTTTTGATATAATTTCATTATAAAATGAACTTATTTAAGGAGGTTAAAGATGCTTTATCCTAAGGAGAGTGAAACAAGAGAAGTTAAAGATTTATCAGGAGTGTGGGAGTTTAGAACTGAAATTGATAAAGACTACATATTAATGCCTGTTCCAGCAAGTTTCAATGATGTCACTCAGGATATTAATTTAAGGGACTATATAGGAAAGGTTTTTTATAAAAGAAGTTTTTTTGTGCCATCATATTGGAGAGATAAAAATATTTTTGTAAGAATTGGTGCAGCCACACATTCTTCTGAGGTTTATGTGAATGGAGTTTTAGTGGTTAAGCATAAAGGTGGATTTTTACCCTTTGAGGCAGAAATTTCTGATTATGTAAATTACGGAAAGGAAAATATTTTGGAAATTGTGTTAGATAATACTCTTACTTGGGATATTCTTCCTCCTGGGGAATTAAAAACTATAGAAGACAATATGCATCCTAAGGGATATAGAATCTTAAATTACTATTTTGACTTTTATAATTATTCGGGAATTCATAGACCTGTGATGATATATTCTACGCCCAAAGTATATATTAAAGATATCTCTATTATAACAGAGATAGTCAACAATTTTGGGATAGTGAAATATAGTATTGAGAGCGAAGGGAAGAATTTTCATGTTATTTTAAGAGATAAAGGTGAAATTGTAGCAGAAAGTAGAGGAAAAGATGGAGTTATGGAGGTAAGAAGTCCAAAGCTGTGGGAACCTGGAAATTCCTACCTTTATAATTTAGAAGTTAGACTTTTAGAAAAAGATAACTTTGATGTGTATAGAATGGAGATAGGAATAAGAACTGTAAAGGTTGAAGGAAAGCAGTTTTTAATAAATGAGAAGCCATTTTATTTTAAGGGGTTTGGCAAGCATGAGGATGCAGACATAAGAGGTAAAGGCTTAGATCATGTTATTAATGTCAAAGATTTTAATTTACTGAAATGGATAGGAGCAAATTCTTTTAGAACCTCTCATTATCCTTATAGCGAAGAAATACTCTTTCTTGCTGATAAATACGGGATAGCTGTTATTGAAGAGGCTCCAGCTGTAGGTTTAAATCTGTGGAATCGTGATGAAAAAGTTTTTACCAAAGGAAGAGTTGATGAAAAGACGTTAGAACATCATTTAGAGGTAATGAGAGATCTTATCTATAGAGATAGAAATCATCCTAGTGTAGTTATGTGGAGTGTGGCTAATGAGGCAGCAACTTATGAGGATGGAGCAGAGGAGTATTTTAAGAAAGTTATAGAGGAGACAAGAAAGCTTGATCCTACAAGGCCTATAACTATAGTAGAAAATGTAGCACCTAAGGAAACAAAGGTTAGTAAGTATGTGGATGTGATATGTGTAAATAGATATTATTCTTGGTATACTGATTGTGGAGATCTAAGTATAATTGAATATCAGCTTGAAAAAGAGCTTAAAGAATGGTTTGAAATATATAAGAAGCCATTGATTCTCTCTGAGTTTGGAGCAGATACTATTTCTGGATTTCATTCTGATCCTCCTTTAATGTTTACAGAAGAGTATCAACAGGAGATGATTAAAAAGTTTGTAGAAGTTCTTGATAAACTCGATTTTGTAGTGGGAGAACATGTGTGGAATTTTGCTGATTTTATGACAAAGCAACATATAACAAGGGTGGTGGGAAATAGGAAGGGGGTTTTTACGAGAAATAGACAACCCAAAATGGTGGCTCATTTTTTAAGAGAAAGGTGGAATAAAATACCTAATTTTTGGAAAAAATAGAATTATTGACAACGTATCGTATATTTTCTATAGTATGCTATGTGTCATAAAATTCTATAAAAAAATTAAAAAGGAAAAGATATGTTTGAGAATCTTACAAGTAGGCTCCAAGAGATATTTAGAAAATTAAGAGGAAAGGGAAAACTTACCGAAAAGGACATTGAAGAAGCTCTAAGAGAGGTAAGGCAAGCTCTCTTGGAGGCTGATGCTCATTATAAGGTGGTCAAGGAACTTTTGAATAATGTAAAGACGAAAGCCTTACAAGAAGATGTTTTAAAGAGTGTAACTCCTGCAGAACAGATAATAAGAATACTATACTATGAACTTTTAAATATTCTTGGTGGTGAAAAAGTAGATCTAAATCTTGGAGATAAAAAACCAGGAATAATTTTAGTAGTAGGACTTCAGGGTTCAGGAAAAACTACTACTTGTGCAAAACTTGCATATAGACTTTCTCAAGAACAAAGGAGAGTTCTTTTAGTAGGAGCGGATACTTTTAGGCCTGCAGCAGGAAAGCAGCTTCAGATTCTCGGGGAGAAGATTAAAGTTCCTGTGTATATTGATGGAAGTAATCCTTTTGAGATAATTGATGGAGCATTAAAAGTAGCAAGAGAAAAGTTTTCTGATGTTATGATTGTGGATACTACTGGTAGACTTCATATTGATGAAGAAATGATGAACGAGTTAAGTGAATTAAACAAAAGATACCATCCCTCGGAGATATTGCTTGTGGTAGATGGAATGACAGGGCAAGATGCGGTAAATATTGCTGAGAAGTTTAACGAGAAGTTGCCTTTAACAGGAGTGATTTTAACCAAGATGGATGGTGATGCTCGGGGTGGAGCAGCACTTTCAGTTAAGGCTATCACTGGTAAACCTATTAAGTTTATAGGGGTTGGAGAAAAGATTGAGGATTTAGAGTATTTCTATCCTGATAGACTAGCTTCAAGAATCCTTGGAATGGGCGATCTCGCATCCCTTGTGGAGAAGATAGAAAAGAATATAGAATTAGAGAAAATGGCAAAATTGGAAGAAAAGCTAAAGAAATCTAAGTTTGATCTTGAAGATTTTTATATTCAATTAAAGGAACTTAAAAAAGTGGGAACTTTTGAGCAGATCCTTGATATGCTTCCTTATGTTCCTAAAAATAAAATAAATGTGGAATTAAGTGAGAAGGAGATCAAAAAATTTCTTGCTATAATAGAATCAATGACACCTGAGGAAAGAAGAAATCCTTCCATAATTAATGGTAGTAGGAGGCAAAGGATTGCAAGAGGAAGTGGTACTTCGGTACAGGATGTGAATAGATTATTAAAACAATATTTTCAGACCCTTGAGTTAATAAAGCAGATTAATAAAGGTAAAAAATCTATGTTCCCATTTTTTAGATAAAATAAATTAAAAAAGGAGGTGATTTTAGTTGGTAAAAATTCGTCTTACAAGGGTTGGGGCAAAAAATAAGCCAGCTTACAGAATAGTTGCTATGGATAGTAGAGAGCCAAGGGACGGAAAACATTTAGAGATTTTGGGTTTTTATGATCCTAAAACAGATCCAGCTACGATTCAACTAAAGGAAGAAAGAATCCTCTACTGGCTTAGTCAAGGTGCTCAGCCTACAGATACTGTTCTTAGTATTCTAAAGAGATATGGTGTGTGGGATAAGTTTTTAGCTATGAAGAAAAGTGCAAAGAGTTCTGCGTAAAGGGGGCTTTGGTTAATGAAAGAGCTTTTGGAGTATATTATTAAGGCGATTGTACAAAAGCCCGAGGAGGTCGAAGTAAGAGAAGTAGAAGGGACTAAGTCTGTAATTCTTGAGGTAAAAGTTGCTCCAGAAGATAGGGGCAGGGTAATAGGGAAACAAGGACAAACTGTTAAGGCATTGCAGACTATAGTGAGGGTTGCTGGACTTAAGAAGGGAAAGAAGGTTGTAATTGAAGTACTACAATAGAGAATGAGGTCTCGTTTGGTAAGAATTGCTAAATTGGGTGAACCCTTTGGTATAAAAGGTGGTATTAAGATTTGGCCCTTCTTTGACTTGATTGATACTTTAAAGAAGGGACAGAAGATCTATTTGTCTTGGGGAGATACTCTTTTAGTGAGAAGAGAACTCTCCTTGGAGAATATAAGAGAACATAATAAAGGTTATGTTATTTATTTTTCTGAAATAGAGACAAGAGAAGATGCAGAAAAGATTAGAGGGAATTGGCTTTTAATAGAGGAGGAGGATCTACCAAAACTTCCTGAGGGGCAGTATTACACGTATCAGATAATGGGGCTCTCGGTATACGAGGAAAGTGGTGAATATTTGGGGAAAGTTAAAGAGATACTTGAAACTGGAAGTAATGATGTATATATAGTTGAGGGAGAAGATGAAGATATATATATTCCTGCTATAAAAGATGTAATAGTTGAGATAAATTTGGACGAAGGAAAAATTATTATAAGGAAAATGGAAGAGTATTGAAGATGTTAAGGATAGACATAGTAACAATTTTCCCTGAAATGTTTAAAGGTCCTTTTGATGTAAGTATTTTAAAGAAGGCTCAAGATAAAGGTTTGGTAGAAATTAAGGTATATAATCTGAGAGATTTTA